>JANYDY010000021.1 GCA_025363435.1 Betaproteobacteria bacterium | reverse complement strand
GCCGGTGGACAATGGAGAGCAGCCTGATGGAATCCAGAATCAAAGGTCGCGTGCGTCTGCTCGGGGACAACGTCAACACCGATACCAACTGTTCGAGCAAGTACCTGCCGGGCAAGGACAACGCTTATGTCGCGCAGCATGCGTTCGAAAAAATTGCGCCTTCGTTCGCGGCGAACTTCAAGGCAGGCGATGTCATCGTTGCCGGCAAGAACTTCGGCATCAATTCGTCACGCGAACAGGCGGTGCACGTCATGCATCTGATGGGTGTGGCGGCGATTGTTTCGCATTCCTTCGGTCGTCAGTTTTTTCGCAACACCATCAACAACGGGCTGCCGGCGTTCGAATGCGCCATCGATGGCATTGTTGAAGGTGATGAAATCGAACTGGATCTCGCCGCCGGTACAGTCAAGGTGACAGCGCGCGGTATTGCCCGTACGGTGCCGGTGCTGCCGCCGGCGGTGCGGGCGATTCTTGCAGAAGGCGGGCTGATTAAATTTCTGCAGAAATATCCGGACTGGAAAGTGGCATGAAAATAGAGCGCGTAGAAATTTTCGGCGTTGCAGTGCCGCTGGTCGGCGAATACAAAAACGCTTATCTCGCCAAGACCGTACAGAAAAGCGCTGTCGTGCGGATTACGGCAAGCGGTGGTGCGATCGGTCTTGGCAACGTCGATCCGGATCCGGGCTATTCGAAGGAAAGCGCGGTCGATCATTTACGCACGCTCGAAACCGTATTGAAACCGCTGCTGATCGGCATGGATCCCTGCAACATCCACGAAATCATGGCGCGCATCGATCCGGCGATCGAGGGCTTTCTCGATTCGAAAGCGGCGATTGAAATGGCCTGCGTCGATCTCGCCGCGCGCGCGCAAGGCGTGCCGGTTTATACCTGGCTCGGCGGCGCGATCAAGTCGACGTTGTTGTTCAATGCATGGATCGGTATTCTGCCGCCGGACCAAGCGGCGGCAGAAACCATGGTGTGGAAAAATCGCGGCTTTCGTTCGGCGAAAATCAAGGTCGGCGGCAATATCGAAGCCGACCGCGACCGCGTCAAGGCGGTGCGCGAAGCGGTCGGCCCGGATTTTGGTTTGCGCATCGACGCCAATGCCGGTTACGACGTCGAGACCTCGATCAAGCTCGCGCATTACGTTGCGCCCTATAAATTGCAATTGTTCGAACAACCGGTGGCGGCTGAAGATCTGGCCGGCATGGCGCGCGTGCGCAAGGCGGCGAATGCCGAAGGCTTACTCATCATGGCTGACGAAGCACTGCTCGATCACGCCAGCCTGATCGACATCATCCGCGCCGATGCGGCCGACATGGTCAAGGTCAAGGTCATGAAGCAGGGCGGCATACTCAATACGCGGCGCATGATCGCAACGGCAGAGGCGGCTGGCCTGAAATGCATCGTCGGTCACGGTTTCGGACTTGGCATCAACACCGTCGCCGAGATCATGCTGGCGGCAACATCAAGCAACGTGGTCGACGGACTCGAGTGCGTCGGTCCGCTGAAAACCGGCGATGACATCGTCGCGCACAAACTCGATCTGAGTAAAGGCACCCTCGCTCTGCCGGATGGCCCGGGGCTTGGTGTCACGCTCGATGAAGCAAAAATTGCCCAATACAGGTTCGATCCCAATCATGCATAAACCGGTACTCATGCTTGCGGTATTTGCACTGCTGCCGGCGCTGGCCACGGCGCAGGATTATCCGACCAAACCGGTTACGATTTTGTGCTGGTCTGAAGCAGGATCACCGGTCGATTTCTACTCGCGCATCATGGCGCGGCTGATGACACGCGAACTCGGCCAGAACGTGGTGGTCGAGAACCGTACCGGCGGTGATGGCGTGATCGCGGTCAATCAATTGTTGCGCCAACCCGCCGACGGTTATACCTTGCTGGCGAACACAACTTCGCTGGCGACGCTGGCGTCCGAACCGACAGCGCCATTCAAACCCGACGATCTGCAAATGATTGCGCGCTCGCAGCTCGATCCGTACGGTCTGGTGGTGCCGACGTCGATTCCGTTCAAGACTATCGATGAGCTGGTGAAATACGGGCGCGCCAATCCGGGCAAGATCACGGTCGGCGGCGTGTTTCAGATGAGCGCGCATCGCGTGGCGTGGGAGGTTTTTGCGGAAACGGTGAAGATCAAGGCAGAGTGGGTGGCCTACAAAGGCGGCGGCCCGGCGCTGACTGCGGTCGCCGGCGGTCATGTGGATGTCGCTGCGACCAACCCGGGCAACGTCAAACCGTTTGTCGCTGCAGGCAAGGTGCGCGTGCTGGCGATTTCCGCCGATCGCCGATTGGCCGATTTCCCCGATGTGCCAACCTACAAAGAGCGCGGCTGGAATGTGGTGCGTTACCAGTGGCGCGGCATGATGGGTAAGGCCGGGTTGCCGAAACCGGTGCTCGATCGTCTGATCGCAGCGATGCAGAAGTCGCAGCAAGCCCCCGAGTGGAAACAATATCTCGAGCAGGTTACCCAGCTCGACGGTTTCATGGGGCCGGTTGAATTTCGCGAACTGCTGTCGAAAGATATCGCCGAACTGCTGGCGACAAAAAAGAAACTCGGGCTGTTGTGACGCCGGAAATCGAGCCGGTAACGCCGGCAACGAAATATGTTCGTGGCTGGTACGCGCGGTGAAGCTCTGGCTTACCGACGTCTCCGGCAATTCGTACAAGATCCGCGTGTTGACGTCGATACTCAAGGTGCCCTGCGAAACCATCTATATCGATGCAAAACGCATGGCGCACAAACAGCGCCCGCTGATCGACCTGAATCCGCGCGGCCAGGTGCCGGTGATGGAGATCGAAGGAAAAATTTTCTGGGATTCCACCGCGCATCTGACTTACATTGCGCGCAAGTACGGCGGCGAGCAATGGTTGCCGGTCGAGCCGCTGGCGATGGCTGAAGTCATGCAATGGATGGCGCTGGCCCAGAACGAAATCTATTTCGGTCTGCAATGGGCGCGCGGTGTTTTCGTCTACGGCAAGAAGGGCGACCTCAACGAATACCAGACGCACGGGCGCAAAGGGCTGCTCATGCTCGAACGTCAACTCAAGGATCACGACTGGCTGGCGCTCGATCATCCAACCATCGCCGATATTGCCTGCTACCCGTACACCAAACGCGCGCCTGAAGGCGAGATTGCGCTCGAACCCTATCCGGCGGTGCAGGCCTGGCTGGCGCGCTGCGAGGCGATACCGGGCTGGGTTAAATTGGATTAGTCGAAGGCGCTGTAGTCGTGGCGCAGGCGCCCCGCCTGCGCGAAGCACCAAGGCGTGTTGGATGCAATGCGTCTTTCGACGCAGGCGAGGCGCCTGCGCCACGCAGAGTTTTGCGCTTTTCTGCAGCTACTCGCCTTTGATATTCGCCATTTTGACGACCACGCCCCATTTGTCGATCTCGGCTTTGATATAGGCGCCGAATTCTTCTGGCGTGCTCGGTGTCGGCACCGTGCCTTCTTTGGTCAACTGGTCGGAGACTTCTTTCATGCGGATCGAGGCGACAATTTCCTTGTTGAGTCGCGCGATGATGTCCTTCGGTGTGCCGGCGGGGGCGAGCATACCGCCCCAGGCATAGGCTTCGTAACCGGGCAGGCCGTTTTCGGCGATGGTCGGAAACTCCGGCAGCGTCGGCACGCGTTGCGCGTTGCCGACGCCGAGCGCGCGTAATTTGCCGCTGCGCACATGCGGCAGCACTGTCGGGATACTGCTCAAGGTGACCTGCACTTCACCCGAAAGGATGGCAATGGCGGCCGGCGCCGTACCTTTATAAGGCACGCTCAATATTTTCGTTTTCGCCATCGAGTTGAAGAGCTCGCCGGCGAGATGTCCCGAATTGCCGGCGCCCGGGTGCGAATACGATAACTGGTCCGGATGTTTGCGCGACAGCACAATCAGTTCGGTCACCGATTTCACCGGCAGCGACGGATGCACGACGAGCAGCAGCGGAAAATTAACGACGTTGCTGAGCGGCGCAAAGTCTTTGGTCGAATCGTACGGTAGCTTGGCGTAGATGCTCGGGTTGATCGACAGCGGGCCCTGCGACGCGGTCGCCAGCGTATAGCCGTCGGCCGGCGACTGTTTGAGGATTTCCAGCCCGACGATGCCATTCGCGCCCGGCCGGTTGTCGATGATGACCTGCTGGCCGAGTCGTTCTGCGAGTTGTTTGCCGACCACGCGTGCTGCGAAGTCAACGCCGCCACCCGGCGGGAAGGGCACGATCATGCGGATCTGTTTGTTCGGATAGGCCTGCGCCAGTGTTGTTGCGGGGGCGGCCGTTACGAGCGCAAGTGCGACGTACATTGCGCCGGTTGTGATTTTTTTCATTTTTCCTCCGATGGTCTTGCTGGCGAGAAGGTCGCCGAATTGGAGGGGGTTGTCAACTGCGCAGCGCAGCGGTTGATGCAGCGCCGCGCTGTCAAGTCGCGCCGGCACAGGCGGCGCGCTGCGTCCGCACCGGCGACAAGGGGGCGCCCGATGCGCTAAAATCTCGTTTTTCCGGAGGATGAGACCAACATGTTTAGCTTTCAGCTTTCAGCCGAGCAGCAAGAGTTCAGGGACACTGTCAGGGACTTCGTTACACGCGAAGTCAAGCCCGTAGCCAATCACCCCGATCGCCTGCAGGCGGAAGACATGCATTTCGTGCCGGCGATACTTGAGCAGGCCTCGCAAATGGGGCTGCGCACGCTGGCTCTGTCCGAAGCGCTCGGCGGCGCCGGCGCCGATACGCTGACCGCTTGTGTGGTGACTGAAGAGCTCGCCGCCGGCGACATCGGTTTCGCCGCAACGCTGGCACGCACCTCCGATCTCGGTCACGTGCTGTTCGATCAGGCGATGTCGGAAGCGCAGCGCAAGCAGTTTCTGAAAAATTATCTCGAAGACGATAGCTATCATCTGGCCTATGCCGGTAGCGACATCGAAGCTGACGACGGCGGCTGGAATTACCATCGCAAAGATAAATCCGAAGTCGAAATTCCGGTCGTCGCAGCCAAAGCAGGCAGCGACCTCGTGCTGAACGGCACTTACGCGTTCGTTGCCGGCGCGCCGCTGGCAAAACTGATTGCGGTGCAGGTCAAGACCGATGCCAAAGCGACCGGCCTCAATGGCGCCGCCATCGTCCTGGTGCCGGCGGGTAGCGCCGGCATGACGGTCACGGAATCGCCGAAAGTTCAAACCGATGCGGACGGCACGCAGTATTACCGCTGGTTCCACGGTACCGGCGGTGCAGTGACCTTCAAGGATTGCAAAGTGCCGGCGGCGAATGTGCTCGCAGGCCGTACGCAATTGTATGGCGCGGCGGCGGCAGCCGGCCGTGGCAACCCGCTGGTGCAGGCCTTGAATGTCGGCCTTGGCCGCGCCGCTTACGAATCCGCGATCGAATACACGAAGATACGCGTGCAGGGCGGCCGTCCGATCATCGAGCATCAGGCCGTCGGCACCATACTCGCCGAAATTGCGATCCGTCTTGAAACCGCGCGCAACCTGGTCTGGAAGGCGGCGTGGGCGGCTGACAATGCCGACGCGCACGCGAGCGAATCCAATCTGCCGCTGCAGAGCATGGCCAAGGCTTATGTCTCGCATGCCGTGCATGAAGCAACGCTGCTTGCCGCCGAGTGTTTCGGCGCGATGGGCGTGATGAAAGATATGCCGCAACCGCATTACGTCCACAACGCACTCGTGTTCGTGCATTCGGATACCAGCAACTCGACCGCCAAACTGCGCGTCGCCGAAGCAATTGCCGAATTCAAGCGCGATTAAACATCGCCGCGTTGGAATAACTTTCAGGAGCAGCAATGGATTTTTCGTTGACCGAAGAGCAGCGCGCATGGCAGATGAAGGCGCGCAAATTTGCAGATGAGGAAATTCGCCCGATTTCGCTGGGGCGTGAACAGATTGCCGATCCCAAGCACACCTGGGATTGGGAAATCATCAAGAAGGGTTCGAAGCAGGGCTTCCGCACGCTGGCGGTGCCCAAGGAGTGGGGCGGCCATGGCGCCGATTTCGTTTCGCAGGCGCTGGTCATGTCGGAACTGTCGCGCGCCGATTGCGCGATCGGCAAGGCTTTCAGCCAGAACTGGAAATGGAGTCATCTGATTTCCATGGTGTGCAGCGACGACCAGAAAAAACGTTTTCTGACGAAGTTTCTCGAAGACGACACCTACGTCATGGGCAAGGGCATCACCGAGCCGAATGCGGGCGGTGACAACCGCCTGCCGCCGCCGGATTTCCCGAAGTCGGGTTTCCGTTTGCGCGCCGAACGCAAGGGCGATGAATGGATTCTCAACGGTGAAAAATGCTTTATCGCCAACGGCGGCGTCGGCAAGCTGTTCTTCCTCGACGCGCGCACCGATCCGAACGTCGGCATCAAGAACGGCACCACCATGTTCATGGTGCCGGCCGATACGCCGGGCTTCCGCTTCGGCAAACAGTTCAACAAGTCGGGCTGGCGCTTCTACATGAACGCCGAGCTGATTTTTGAAAACGCGCGCGTGCCCGATGCCAATCGCGTCGGCGAAGTCAACGGCGGCGTCAAGAAGGGCACCGACGACACCACCGGCGGCGACCTCTTTGGTGATTTGGAGCTCTCGTCGCACGGGCTGGGTGTTTGCGACAACGCCTGCGAAATGGCGATGCGCTACGCCAAAACCACGCTGAAGGGCGGCAAGACGCTGACCGATCAGCAATGGGTGCAGTTGAAGCTGCATCGCATGTTCATGCTGACCGAAGCGCTGCGCTCGTTTGTCATGCGCATTGCATGGGAACATGATGCCAAGGTGCACACGCAAAATCCGGGCCTCGCGATGAATTTTTCCTGCGACACCATTCAGGAGGTCACGCGCCTGGGGCTGGAGGTCATGGGCGGCGCCAA
The DNA here is from genome assembly GCA_025363435.1 of Betaproteobacteria bacterium. Lineage (GTDB taxonomy): Bacteria > Pseudomonadota > Gammaproteobacteria > Burkholderiales > SG8-41 > PALSA-1004. The sequence continues at coordinate 4,359 of JANYDY010000021.1, read as the reverse complement.
CGGACGCATGAATGCCTTTGCCGACAAGCTGGCGCGCGACGCCGTCATCTGGACCCACCTCGGCGGCGACTCGGTTCTGCGCATGCGTTATGCGCGCCGCATCATTGCCGCGTTCAAGTAATACGCAGGAGCGATTCGTGCTGAAGATCGGAATTTTGCTGGGCGACGATATCGGGCCCGAGGTTGTGCCCGAGTGCGTGAAGGTGATGAAGGCAGCGGCGGCGAAGGCCGGGCTTGAAGTGCACTGGCAGGATTTTCCGATCGGACGCCGCGGCCACGAGATGCACGGCCACACCATGCCGCAGCAAACCGTCGACGGCCTCAAGGATTACGACGGCTGGATCATGGGGCCGATCGGCCACGGTTCGTACCCGCGCAACGATCCGACCTGGATCATGCCGCCGATGCGCAAGAAGTTCGACCAGTTCGCCAGCATCAAGCCGGTGAAGTCGTACGAGAACATCAAATCGATTCACAAGAACGTCGATATCGTGTTCCTGCGCGAAGTCACCGAGGGCATGCAGTCCAGCGATACGATCGTGGCCGGCAACGGCGAATTCCGTCCGAATGACGACATCTCCGTCGGCATGCGCGTGGTTACGCGCAAGGGCGCCAACCGCGTTGCGCGTGAAGCGTTCGAAATTGCGCGCACGCGCAAGATGAAGCTGGTCACCAGCGTGCATAAAGAACCGGTTTACCGTCTGGTCTGCGGCATGTTTGCCGAAGAGTGCCGCAAGGTGGCGAAGGAGTTTCCTGATTGCAAATTCAACGAAGTGCTGGTCGATGGCTTTGCGATGAAAGTCGTGATGAACCCGCACCAGTTCGACGTTGTCGTCACCACCAATCAGTTCGGCGACATTCTGACCGATGAAGGCGCCGGTCTGGTCGGCGGGCTGGGTCTCGCGCCCGGCCTTTGTGTCGGCGCGGATAACGCCATGGCGCAGGCGACCCACGGTTCGGCGCCGGATATTGCCGGCAAAAACATTGCGAACCCCTACGCCATGATCATGTCGGGCCAGATGCTGTTCGAATGGCTGGGCCGCAAGCGCAACGATCCCAAAGCCGCCAAAGCGGCGCAGTTGATCGACAAAGCGGTGGATAAAGTCATCGCCGAAGCCAAACACCTCACCGGCGATCTCGGCGGCAAGGCGTCTACTTCACAGATGGGCGACGCTATCGCGGCAGCTGTTTGAATTCATGCCGCGGTGGTGTCCGTGAATAAAAGGGGGGCAGGCTCGATATGTTTGCGCACATGAAAATAATCGAGCCTGGCCCCTTTTGTTCTTCCAGCGCCACCGATTAATAAATCGTCGTTTGCCCCGCCCATCAGCACGTCGGAGGTGCCGTCACCGATCAACAGGTCATCGCCAGCGCCGCCAATGAGCAATTCGCGGCCGGCCGCGCCAGATTGCGTCTGCGTGATCGCGACGGCGGTATCGATCTTGGCGTCGGCATATATCTGGTCATTGCCGGCTCCGCCATAAAGAATGTCCGCACCGGCGTTGCCGCTGATGATGTCGTTGCCGGCGCCTCCGCTGACAATGTCGCGGCCGCTGCCGGCCTCGACAACATCGTCACCGTCATTTGCAACAACCGAATCGTCGCCGCCCTTGGACTGAATCAGGTCGTTGCCGGTGGAACCGTTGAGCGTGTCGGGGCGGTCAGGCGCGTCTCCTGCCGTTAGAGGATTGCCTAGATCGTCGAAGCCGCCGACCGGTTCGAGGTCGCCGAGGATAGTGCGAACAATGGTAGGCGTTGCAGTGTAGTCCTCCAATTGGATACCGAAGCCGCCATCGGCAAAGTTATCGCCGAGTTGGATACTACTGCCATCGCCAGTAATTATTTGCCACGGTGAGTGGTGCGTCAGCCTGAGATTTCCATCAGCGCTGACCCATTCACCATCGGAGACCTTAATGAAAGTCCGCGGTACAATATCCTCAGCGACACCATTAATTACGATTCGCCCTTTTAAATCAGAATCTATTATTTTGTCGTCACCATCACCGGTTTTCCAAATATATGTATCAAAACCTTCGCCACCGATAAGGATGTCGTTGTCTTTTCCACCATCGAGAGTGTCGTTGCCCCTTCCGCCAATCAAATAGTCGCGGCCACCGCCTCCATAAAGCGTGTCCTTTCCCGCCCCACCGACCAACAGATTGTTATTCAGCCGATTCCCGCTCCGTGCGTCGTCCGCACGCGCATCAAGTGTTTTATCCGACGCATCTTCTCCCAGAAAATAGATCGCAGCCGCATTGCTGAATACGGTCTTATCAATATCCGGCGCGTCAGCACCACGAAGCGAATTGGCATATTCCAAAAACGCGTTGTAGGCTGGCGTCAGCGATTCAAGCAGCGTCGGGACGGGGTCTTTTGGAAGCGAATCGCCCGATCCCGGAAGTGCCGCGTTCATCCCGTCAATCAGGGCCTTGTAATCACCTCTCGCCAATTGCAAACTTCTGGCAGATCCGGAAGTACTATTGGGTGGAACGCCGAACTGTGTTTCATCATTGATTATCTTTGCGCGATTGTTGCCTTTGCTTAGCATTTGATAAGTCTGACGGGCCTCATCCGCAGTGGCTTTGTCCGCGTCGTAGAGCCCAAAAAGGTAGGCCTCGATATACCGTCTCTTTGCAACACCTTCCTTATCTATACCGCCATTCGAGTTGTAGCGAATCTCATACCAAGCCGTCGCGCGATCGCCCTTCGCAAGCGCTTTGCCAAGCCCGGTGTTGAGCAATTTATTCGGAATATTGGGACTGTCATTCCAGCCCAGTGAAACGAGTGCGAGTTTTTCCAGGCTTTCCCCAAGGTCAGCCACGCCGAATCGATTTAAGAAACTGTTGACGTAGGCCTCGAAATCAGGGACCAACCTATTGAAAACATCTTTTATCTGATCGACTGTCAGACTGAATGTAGCGGGGGCTTCGGGATGCGTCATCTTGTAGTCCGCCATTACCTTGTTTAGCGCACTGCGCAACGGCGCAGCCGCCGCACCTTTGAGATTCGGGTCCCATTTGCTTTGAGTCGCATTGCTTAGTTGCTCCGCAAGAAGACTAGCGTCCGACTTAGGCAAGCCATAAGCGACCTCCAATATGTCGCGGAGATGTGACGGAACCTGAATGTTGATTCCCACCCCGATAGTGGGAATGCCTTTGCCATCCGTGTACGCCTCGGTTTTTGGAATACCCCTTTCCTCCAACTGAAGCAGGATTTGATATAGTGCAGCGGCATAATTCGTTGGCGTTAGTGCGTGGGGATTCATATTCGTCACCCTCTATAAAATCTACGAAAGATGTTACTTGCTCAATAAGGTGCGCGGAACGCGCACCTCCAAAACGTGTATGGCCCGCCCTCCACATCAATTTTGTATTCCTCCACATCTACAAGGACAGAAGCTGACTCCTTCGTATTGCCCATGATGGCTATTACTCCCACCTGAAAATACTGTGATTCATAACTCATCCAATCGCGACAACCGGTACTCTGGCGTGCCGTAACCGGCACCCCGTCCTTATCAGCAAGCCAGCAAACTCGGGGCGGTTGCGACGTAGCAAGTGCCGCGGACCATTTGTTGGCGCTTGGGCCAGGTGACACAACAGATTGCAACGTATTCTGAGTCAATCGATAGATCCACACCGCACCCACAACTCTTCTACTTTGATGCTGTATAGGAAATCGCGTTAACGACCAATCAGCGCTCAAAACTTGCTGCAGACGCTCGCTAGGCGAAGGGAACTTTGCTTTGCTGGCAATTATGTATTTTTCAATTCCGTCCTGGAATCGTGTCTTGTCCAAACTTTCCCATGGCGCCGACGTGAACTTGTCTGTTTCACGGATCAACTTGCCTTCAGGTGTGAACAGAATATTCGACTGGCGACTATTGAGGTAAGCGCGAAAATCACGGCAAACGGCCTGTGATCTCATATCGATCAAAAATCGCCCTTCCTTTGCAAGGTCATACGAAAATTGGGACAGTTTCTTTGTCGAACCCGATGATTGTTGAGCAAGTGCGCTGCTAGAAACAACACCAAGCAGGACCCATAAGAGCAACCCAAGGTGACAGTTTTTGTCAATTCTCATACTCATATCAATGCCTCGCCACCAGTGCCGACATCAAATCCAAAACAATTGGGGTTGTACTCATTTAAGTTCCACAAGCAGCATCAACTGATCGCCCTTTCCTGGAATGTCCTGCCGTTTGAACGGGCGCCCGCGCTTTGACGGCGTTACCGTGCGTTTGAGCCTGTGCGCAATCTCCGCCGTGAACTAAATAGTAGGGTCAGTGTAAGATTTCCGTGACGATCAACGTTCCGAATACGGAAATCTTACACTGACCCTATTTATTCGAAGGACAAA
>JANYDY010000014.1 GCA_025363435.1 Betaproteobacteria bacterium | reverse complement strand
GCAATGGCGCGAACGCATCGCCGAACTCGGCAAATCGCTCTACGACCGCGGGCTTGCGCACGGCAGCGCCGGCAATATCAGCGTACGCCTCGCCGACGGCAATGTGCTGCTGACGCCGACCAATTCATGCATGGGGCGGCTTGACCCCGCGCGCATTTCCAAACTCGACGGCAATGGCACGCTGCTGGCCGGTGACGCGCCGTCGAAAGAAGCGTTTTTGCATCTGGCGATGTACGGCGAACGGCCGGCCAGTACGGCGGTGGTGCATCTGCACTCGCTGCACGCGGTGGCGGTGTCCTGCCTCGCCGAACTCGACGCCGGCAATGTTTTTCCGCCGCTCACCGCCTACGCGGTGATGCAGGTCGGCCGGCTTGCGCTGGTGCCGTATTTCGCACCGGGCGACGCCGCGCTGGCCGCAGCGGTGCGCAAACTCGCCGGCAAACATCATGCGGTGCTGCTGGCCAATCACGGTCCTGTGGTGGCGGGGAGCACGCTGGATGCCGCGGTCAACGCGATCGAGGAGCTGGAGCAGACCGCGCATCTCATGTTGCTGCTGCAAGGCCGGCCGCTGCAGCCGTTGACGGTCGCGCAAGTGGCCGATTTGCAGCGCCGGTTTCCGAGCTGATTGCGTCGCACGTGCGCGGCTGCGGAACGCGGTAAACTTGCTCCCGTTTTGATTTCACCTGGATAGCCTGATCATGGCGTTGCAACCTTTTCATCTGGCCTTTCCGGTCGACAACCTGGCCAAGGCGCGTGCGTTTTATGGCGGGCTGATGGGCTGTCCGGAAGGCCGTTCGTCACCCGAATGGGTGGATTTCGATTTCTACGGCCACCAGATCGTCGCCCATTTATGCCTCGACGAAGCGGGGCACCACAATACCAGTGCAGTCGATGGCGACAACGTGCCGGTGCGCCACTTCGGTGTGGTACTGACGATGGCGCAGTGGGACGAACTGGCCGCCAAACTGAAAAAAGCCGGCACCAAATTTGTGATCGAGCCGCATATCCGCTTCAAGGGCGAGGTCGGCGAACAGGCGACGATGTTTTTTCTCGATCCCTGCGGCAATGCGCTCGAATTCAAGGCGTTCAAGGATATGGGCAGTTTGTTTGCGAAATAATCATTTCCCGGTTGGCGCGCGCTCGGGCGCGCCGTATGATGGGCGCCGGCCAGTCGAATCAAACGAAGGAGGGGTCATGAAAATGTTTTCCAGATTGTTTGCACTGCTTGCAGCAACACTGATTGCGCTACCGGCTTTTGCGCAGAACAAAATCAATATCTTTGTTGCCACCGGCCCGACGGCCGGTGTCTACTACCCGTTGGGTGGCGGGCTGGCGGATGTGCTGACCAAGAACATTGCCAATCTCAACGCGACGGCCGGCACCACTGACGGCTCGATGGCCAATCTGCTGTTGATGGGGCAGGGCAAAGCCGACGTCGGCTTTACCATGGCCGATGCCGGCTGGGACGCCTATAAAGGCCAGGGCAAGTTCGACGGCAAACAGGTCAATGTGCGCGCGCTGATGGTGCTCTATCCGAACCGCATGCATATCGTCACGGTGGACGGCACCGGCATCACGAAAATGTCCGACCTGAAGGGCAAACGTGTTTCGACCGGCGCACCGAACAGCGCCACGCAGATCATGGCTTACCGCGTGCTCGAAGCCTATGGCATCGATCCGGAAAAAGACATCATTCGCGAACGCCTCGATCCGGGTAAATCGGTCGATGCGATCAAGGATAAAAAGCTCGACGCATTTTTCTGGGTCGGCGGCGTGCCGACACCGGCGGTGACTGATCTCGGCGCCACACCCGGCCTCAAGCTGAAGTTGATCGATCACTCCGAAGCGGTCGAAGCGATGGTGAAAAAATACGGCCCGCTCTACGTCAAGGATGCAATTCCGGCGCGCGCCTATCCGGGGCAGGATAGCGCGAACCAGATCGCTACCGTGTGGAACGTGCTGGTGGCCGACGACAAAATGAGCAACCAGCTTGCCTATGACATCGTGAAGACGGTGTTCGAGCGCAAGGACGATTTGATCAGGGTGCATGCCGAGGCGCGCAACTTCGATTACAAATATCAAACGCCGGGCGCGGCGGTTATACCGTTTCATCCGGGCGCGCTGAAATACTTTGCGGAAAAAGGCGTCAAGATTAACTAGGCGCAGTGCGAAGGATTTGCATTGAGGCAATCGAGAGTGCGTGATGGCGCAGCCTGACGGAAATCCGCCGGGCTTCGTGCCGGTTGTCAGCGCGGAAGCGCTGAAAAAGGCCGAGCAGTACATCGAAGAAGAAGAAGGCGCAATCAACAAGCTGTCGGGCCGGCTTGGCGTCATGGTGACGGTACTCGCCGTCATCATGTCGCTGTTTCACCTCTACGCCGCCTACGGCATCATGCCGACGCATGTGCTGCGCGGCATCCACGTCGCTTTTGTGCTGTTCCTCGGTTTTTTGCTCTTTCCGGTGGCGAAGAAGTATCGCCATCGCATTTGCTGGTGGGACTGGGTGGCGGCGTTCGCTTCGCTGCTGGTGGTCGGCAATATGCTGTTTGGCGGCGATGCCTTTCTCGAGCGCGCGATCAGCCCGACCACGCTCGATCAGATACTCGGTATCGCACTGATATTGATGGTGCTTGAAGCGGCGCGCCGCACTTCGGGCTGGATCATGCCGGCGATTTGCGTCGGTTTTCTGGTGTACGCTTTCGTCGGCCACATGCTGCCGGCGCCGTGGACGCATTACGGCATGGATCTCGGTCGTGTCGTCGGCCATATGTATATGACGCTCGAAGGCATCTTCGGCGTGGCGATCGACGTCTCGTCGTCGCTGATTATTTTGTTCACCATCTACGGCGCCTTCCTCGAATTCTCGGGTGCCGGAAAATTCTTTATCGATTTTTCATTTGCGGCAATGGGCGGCAAACCGAGCGGCGCCGGCCGCACCATCGTGCTGGCTTCTTTTCTGCTCGGCGGCCCATCGGGTAGCGGTGTAGCAACGACCGTGACGCTCGGTAGCGTGGCTTATCCGATGCTGGTCAAGGCGGGTTACGGCAAGGATGCGGCAGGCGGCCTGCTGGCGGCGGGCGGGCTCGGCGCGATTATTTCGCCGCCGGTGCTGGGTGCAGCGGCCTTCCTGATTGCGCAGTTTCTCAACATCTCGTACCTCGACGTCATTTTGATGGCGACGATACCGACGCTGCTGTATTACTTTGCGTTGTTCCTGATGGTCGAAATCGATGCGCGCAAATTCGGCATGCCCGCGGTGGCGATCGAAAAGCACCTGACCATCGGCGTGCTGTCGCGCCAGTACTGGTTTCACTTTCTCTCGCTGGTCGCCATCGTATTTTTCATGGTGATCGGTTTCTCGCCGGCCTCATCCGTGTTCTGGGCTACCATCGTTGCGCTGGCCTGCAGTTTTCTGCATGTTGATTGCGCACTTGTGCCGTACGAATTTTTCCGCGGCGGTAGCAGCGGTTCGCGGGTCAAGCTGTTTGCAAATTCCGGTTTGATCAAGGCGCTGCGTGCCGGCTCGGTCGGCATGTTGAGTGTGGGCGCTACCTGCGCCGCGGCGGGGTTGATCGTCGGCGTGGTGACATTGACCGGACTCGGTCTCAAATTCAGTTCGATCGTGCTGCAGTACGCCGATTCGGGCACGCAAATGATCATGAGCGCGCTGGGCGCGGTTGGCGTCGAACAGACGGCGAGCCTCCTGCATGACGTCAAACTGTTGCTCACCGCGGTGATGACGTCGTTGATCGTGTGGATCGTCGGCCTCGCCGTGCCGGTGACGGCAAGCTACATCATCTGCGCGGTGATCGCAGCGCCGGCGCTGATCCAGCTTGGTGTCGCCGATTTTGCTGCGCACATGTTCATTTTCTATTACGCAGTGCTGTCGGAGGTGTCACCGCCGACAGCACTGTCGCCGTTTGCCGCCGCCGCGATTACCGGCGGTGACCCGTACAAAACGACGCTGCAGTCGTGGAAGTACACGCTGCCGGCCTTTCTCGTGCCCTTCATGTTCGTGCTCGACCCGGCAGGGGTTGCATTGCTGCTGATGGGGTCATTTAAAAAACTGGCCAGCGCGCCATGGGATCAGGTTGCGGTTGTGACCGTCACGGCGATGATCGGCATCGCTGCGCTGGCGGCGGGCGTGCAGGGCTGGCTGTTTAAACGGACCACCACAATCGAACGCTGGCTGCTTATCGCGGCGGGACTGGCGCTGGTTTATCCGAAACCGATGTTCGATTACATCGGCGTGGTGTTGATTGTCGTGGTGGTCGTGTTGCAGAAATTGCGTGGAGATACTCCGCATGCCGCGGCAGGGGCCTGAAGCGCGCCGTCACGGCATACCCGCCGGCGTTGTCTACGGGCAGGACTATCACGCGCGGCTGGCGACGCCGTTTGCAGTGCTCGGCATTCGTACCGTCGGCGCAAGGCTCAGCGAAATTGTTTATTTGCCGCATGGCGCGGCAACACTTGCACCGCAGAATCGTTTGGCCGAAACGGTCTGCCGGCAGATCGAGCGCTATGTGGATGATGCGGAATTCTGTTTCGATTTGCCGTTCGAATTCGATGGCACGGAGTTTCGCCAGCGCGTGTGGCGCGCAATTGTTGAAATTCCGCGTGGAAAAACACTGACCTACGGCGATGTTGCGCGCAAGCTGCGCAGCGCGCCGCGCGCGGTCGGCGGCGCCTGCGGCGCCAACCGCATTCCGCTGGTGATTCCCTGTCACCGCGTGGTTGCCAGCGCAGGCATCGGCGGCTTCATGCATGCGCGCGGCGGCGAACCGATCGCCATCAAGCAATGGCTGCTGAAGCACGAACGTGGCTGATAACGCGCTACTCGACGAATTCAGCGATGCCTTGTGGCTGGAAGACGGCCTTTCGCGCAACACGCTTGACAGTTACCGCCGCGACCTCAAACAGTTTCAGGCCTGGCTCGAAAAATTGCACGGCAGGGAGTTGCTGGCGGCCACGCACGCCGATTTGCTCGACTATCTCGCGCATAAAGTTTCCGCCAGGGCCAAAGCGACCAGTACCAGTCGCCTGTTGTCGAGCCTTAAACGTTTTTATCAATATGCGTTGCGCCAGAACAAAATTAGCGCTGACCCCAGCCTCAATATCGAGTCGCCGAAACTGCCGCGCGGCTTGCCGAAGACGCTGACCGAAGAGGACGTTGAAAAGTTGCTGGCGGCACCGAACGTCGAAGACGCATTGGGACTGCGCGATCGCACCATGCTTGAGGTGATCTATGCGAGCGGTCTGCGCGTGTCCGAACTGGTGACGCTGAAAGTTGCGCAGGTCAGTCAGGACATGGGTGTAGTGCGCATCATGGGCAAGGGTTCAAAAGAGCGGCTGGTGCCGCTGGGCGAGGAAGCATTGAGCTGGGTCAGGCGCTATGCGAAGGAGGCGCGGCCGCAGATTCTCGGCCAACGCAGTACCGACGCTTTGTTTGTAACCGGGCGCGCCGGCGCGATGACGCGCCAGTCGTTCTGGCATTTGCTCAAGCGCCACGCTGTGTACGCCGGTTTGCGCATGGCGATTTCACCGCATACGCTGCGCCACGCTTTTGCTACCCATCTGCTTAACCACGGCGCCGACCTGCGAGTGGTGCAAATGCTGCTCGGCCACTCGGATATTTCGACTACGCAGATCTATACGCACGTCGCGCGCGAACGCTTGAAGCAGCTGCATGCCAAGCATCATCCCCGGGGATAAAGTCGTACAACGGGGATGCCCGCTTGCATATCCCCCGCTACGGGGAAAACGATACTAGGCGCGTTTGCCGCGCTCGATCGTGATGCCGAGTTTTTTGACGTTGCGCAGCGCGCCGAGTTTGGCAATGCTGATGCGCGCCCACGGTGCACCGAATTCGCCAAGTATCATGTCGGCAATCGCTTCGGCGGCTTTTTCCAGCAGTTGAAAATGTTCGTCGCGAAGCAGCTGTTCGATGCGGCCGACGATTTTGCTGTAATCGATGGTGTCATCAATGCTGCCGCTTTTTGCGGCATGCCGGCCGGGCAGGCCGACTTCGAGGTCGAGCTGTATCGTCTGCGGAACGGTCTGTTCCCATTCGTAGATGCCGATCAGCGTTTCGATCTTCAGTTCGGAAATGAATATATTGTCCATGGAGGCCGGTGATAGCTGCGTGCGGTGTGTATGAAATGGCCTGCTACAATTGCTGCTTATTCTAAGTGAATTCATGCAATGGCAATAGCCGCGGTTCTTATCGCTTATCTGATCGGCTCTGTTTCTTTTGCGGTGCTGGTAAGCCGCGTGATGAAGCTGCCCGATCCGCGCACCTATGGTTCGAATAATCCCGGCGCCACCAATGTTTTGCGCACCGGGCGCAAGTCTGCGGCAGTGCTCACACTGCTCGGCGATTGCGCCAAAGGCTGGCTGGCGGTTTTTCTAGCGGAAAAATATTTCGACGCCGCCTTGCCGCCGACCGACATCGTGGCACTGGTTGCGGTGGCGGTGGTGATTGGCCATATGTATCCGCTGTTTCACCGTTTTCAGGGCGGCAAAGGTGTGGCGACCGCGCTGGGTGTTTTGCTCGGTCTGAATCTGTGGGTCGGCCTCGGTGCGGCGGCAACCTGGGTGATCATTGCGGTTTTCCTGCGCATCTCTTCGCTTGCCGCATTGATCGCCGGCGTATCCGCGCCGGTCTACTGCATCATGTTCTACGGCCTGCATCCGTATTCGCTGGCGAGCGGGGTGATCGCGGCGTTGCTGCTATGGCGGCACAAGACGAATATTAAAAACCTGCTCGCCGGTACCGAGTCGCGCATCGGCGCCAGGCGCGCCTGACCCTGCCGCGGTACACGCATGAAAGTGATTGTTCTCGGCGCCGGCGTTGTCGGCACAAGCAGCGCGTGGTATCTGCGACAAGCGGGCCATGACGTCACCATCGTCGACCGCCAATTCGTAACTGGTCTCGAAACGAGTTTCGCCAACGGCGGCCAGATTTCGGTGAGTCATGCCGAACCGTGGGCCAATCCGCACGCGTTAGGTCAAATCATGCGCTGGCTTGGGCGCGAAGACGCGCCTTTGCTGTTCAGATTGCGCGCGGATTCTGCGCAATGGCGCTGGGGCGCGCGTTTTCTGTTCGAATGTTTGCCGTGGCGCACACGCCGCAATATTGCGGCGATTTTGAAGCTGGCGCTCTACAGCCGCGAGGCATTGAAAACGCTGCGTGCAGAAACCGGTCTTCGCTACGACCATTCGGAACGCGGCATCGTGCATTTCTATACAGAACCCGCGCAGTTCGAATTTGCGCAGGCGGCAGTGCGCGTGATGGCTGAATTCGGTTGCGAACGCACGCTGAAGACGCCGCAGGAACTGCTCGCCATTGAACCGGCGCTGGCGCACGCCCTGCCGCGCCTCGTCGGCGGCGATCATGCGGCCGAGGATGAATCGGGTGACGCCTTTGCATTTACGCAACGGCTGGCCGCGCGCTGTTTTGAGTCGGGTGTCGAAATGCTGAATTGCGCGTCCATCACCGCGCTGGAAGCCAGCGGCAGTGCTATCGAAGGCGTCAAGAGTGTGAGCGGAGATGGCGCAGCGCGCACCTTGACTGCTGATGCCTATGTGGTTGCGCTCGGCAGTCACAGTCCGAAACTGTTGCGTTCGCTCGGCATGAGTCCTGCCGTTTATCCGGTTAAAGGCTATTCGCTGACCATACCGGTTGCCGATAGCGACGCCGCACCGCGCGTGAGCCTTACGGACGACGAGCATAAACTTGTTTTTTCGCGACTCGGCCAGCGGTTGCGCGTCGCCGGCACCGCCGAACTCAACGGCTACGACAACACCTTGAACGCAGTGCGTTGCGCGGCCATTCTCGAGCGCGTCAAGGATCTGTTCCCGCGTGCCGGCGATTTTGCCGCGGCAACGCGCTGGTGCGGGTTACGCCCGGCGACGCCGTCGAATCTGCCGTATGTGAGCGCGACGCGGTATCGCAACTTGTACCTGAATACCGGACACGGCACGCTTGGCTGGACACTCGCCTGCGGTTCCGGCCGCCTGCTGGCTGATCTGGTTTCGGGCCGTGCGCCGGACGTCGATCCGGCGCCGTACCGTTTTACGGGTTGACGGCTTCGAGGCTGGCGAGGTCCCAGCGCGGGCGCACGGAAAAATTTCCGCTGCCGCGAGGTGAGACGGCGCCCGCGGAATTTTGCAGCCGCATGGCGGCGGCAAAGGCAATCATCGCGCCGTTGTCGGTGCAGAATTCCGGCGCCGGATAAAACACTTCAAAGCCGCTGCGTTTGCCGGCCGCAGAAAGGTTTACCCGCAATTCGCGATTGGCGCCAACGCCGCCGGCGACCACTAGCCGTGCGAGGCCGCTTTGTTCGATGGCGGCAAGCGATTTGGCGATCAGCACATCAACCACCGCCGTCTGAAATTCCGCCGCGATGTCGGCTTTTGCTTGCGTATCAAGTGCGCGGTCTTTGACCTGCAGCATCACTGCCGTTTTGAGGCCGCTGAAACTGAAATCGAGATCGTGGCTGTGCAGCATCGGTCGCGGCAATTTGAGTTGGCCGGCGCGTCCCGTTTCAGCAAGGCGCGCAATTTGCGGACCGCCCGGATAGCCGAGCCCCAGCAACTGGGCGGTTTTGTCGAAGGCTTCGCCGGCGGCGTCGTCGAGCGTTTCGCCGAGCAATTCGTACTGGCCGACGCCGTTGACCCGCATCAATTGCGTGTGCCCGCCGGACACCAGCAGGGCGATGAACGGAAATTCCGGCGCCGGTTTCTCCATCAGCGGTGCCAGCAGGTGGCCTTCGAGGTGGTGGATGCCGATGGCCGGGATACTGAGCGACCACGCCAGCCCCTGGGCGACGCCGGCGCCAACCAATAACGCGCCGGCGAGGCCGGGGCCGGCGGTGTAGGCCACGGCGTTAATGTCGGGCAAGGCGGCGCCTGCACGAGCGAGGACTTCGCGGGTCAGCGGCAACACCCGACGGATATGGTCGCGGGACGCCAGTTCCGGCACTACCCCTCCGTATTCGGCGTGCAGCGCGACCTGCGTGTAGAGGGCGTGCGCCAGGAGGCCGCGCGCCCCGTCATAGAGGGCGATGCCGGTCTCGTCGCAGGAGGTTTCGATCCCTAAAATCAGCATGGAAAGCCGGAAAAGTGGCCTGAATATCAGTGCTTTGACAACGGAAATGCCGCTGCTATAATACGCGCCTTTCCGAATCTCCGACTGGGTAACAGCTTTATGCCGACCGTACGCGTCAAGGAAAACGAACCGTTCGAAGTGGCGATGCGCCGCTTCAAGCGCACCATTGAAAAAACCGGGCTGCTGACGGAATTGCGCGCGCGCGAATTCTACGAGAAGCCGACCTCGGAGCGTAAGCGCAAGCACGCTGCGGCGGTGAAGCGCCACTACAAGCGCCTGCGCGCGCACCAGCTGCCGCCGAAGATGTATTAATCGGGATTGCGCATTCAGGGTTGATTCAGCGGACGCGGGCAATGCCCGCGTTTTGCATTCTTACCTTTCTGTTTTGCCCGACTCTCGCTACTGAATCCTGAAACGTGGAGATTCCCATGTCGCTCAAAGCCAGAATCACCGAGGATATGAAAAACGCGATGCGCGCCAAGGATGCGCCGCGTCTGGGCACTATCCGTTTGTTGCTGTCGGCGATGAAGCAGAAAGAAGTTGACGAACGCGTCGAGCTTGCGGATGCCGACATCGTTTCTATCATCGACAAAATGATCAAGCAGCGGCGCGACTCGATTGCGCAGTTCGAAAAAGGCGGCCGCCAGGATCTGGCCGATCAGGAAAAATTCGAGCTCGGCATTCTGCAGGAGTACATGCCGCAGGCGCTGTCCGATGCCGAAATCGACGCCGAAATCGCCGCTGCCATGCAGGCCACCGGCGCCAAGGCGATGGCCGACATGGGCAAGGTGATGGCGGTGCTCAAACCCAAGCTGGCCGGCCGCGCGGATATGGCCAAAGTGTCGGCTCAAATCAAGGCAAAACTGGGTTAATCCCCGGCAATTCGGCGCGCTGCCGGCGTCGTTTAGAACTCGGTATCATGCGCGATAGCCGTCGCCGCATGGTTTTGGCATCCATCGTTTTCAACGCCGGGCCCCGCACGCTTGATACCGCAATCCTTCATTCAGGACCTGCTCAACCGCGTTGATATTGTCGATGTGGTGGAGCGTTACGTGCCGCTCAAACGCGCCGGTGCGAACTACGTTGCCTGCTGCCCGTTTCACAGCGAAAAATCGCCGTCGTTCACGGTCAGCCAGACCAAGCAGTTCTATCACTGCTTCGGCTGCGGCGCGCACGGTACGGCAATCGGCTTCATGATCGAATACGCCGGCCTCGGCTTCATTGACGCGGTCAAAGACCTGGCACAGACCGCCGGCATGCAGGTGCCGGAAACCAAGTTCGAGAAACCGCGCAACAAGACCGACGAAGGCGACGATCTGCACGAGGTCATGCTCAAGGCGGCGCAGTATTACCGCCAGCAGTTGAAGAGCGCGCCGCGCGCCATCGAATATCTGAAAAAGCGCGGTCTCTCCGGCGAGGTGGCGAAGGATTTCGGCGTCGGCTACGCGCCGGCCGCCTGGCAGAATCTGCAGGAGGCGTTTCCCGATTACAACGCGAAATCGCTGGTCGCCGCCGGGCTGGTCATTCAAAGCGACGAAGGCAAGCGCTACGACCGCTTTCGCGACCGCATCATGTTTCCGATCGTCGACACGCGCGGCCATATCATCGGCTTCGGCGGGCGCGTGCTTGATCAGGGCGAACCGAAATATCTGAACTCGCCGGAAACCGCGTTGTTCGAAAAAGGCCGCGAACTCTACGGGCTCTATCAGGGGCGGCGCGCGATTCGCGACGCCGGCTGCGTGATCGTGGTCGAAGGTTATATGGATGTCGTGGCGCTCGCGCAGCATGGCGTCGGCTATGCGGTGGCGACACTTGGCACCGCAACCACGCCGACGCATGTGCAAAAGCTGCTGCGCCAGACCGAGGAAGTTGTTTTCTGTTTTGACGGCGACAACGCCGGCCGGAAGGCCGCATGGCGCGCGCTTGAAAACAGTCTCGAGCAACTGGTCGACGGCAAGCAGTTGTCGTTTCTATTTCTGCCGCAGGGCGAAGACCCCGACAGCTATGTGCGCAAATTCGGCAAGGAGGTTTTTGAAAAACTGCTGCGTGACGCCAAACCGTTGTCGCAGTTTCTGCTCGACGAATTGAAATCACAGGTTGATATTCAAACGCCGGAAGGCCGCGCCAAATTGCTGCAGGAAGCCGCCCCCCGCATCAAACTCGTTGCCGCACCGCTGCTGTCGCTGATGCTGCGTAAACAGCTGTCGCAGATCGCCGGTATTACGCAGCAGGAACTTGACGCGCAGTTTCAGATCAAATCAGTCTCGACAGCGCGGACGCTGCCGCGAATTAACAATGCGGCGGTAAAACCGCTCGCGCGCAGTTTGATTGAACTTGTAATGTTGGATTCGGGCGTTGCGCGTGACATCGATTTGGCTGCGTTGCGCGAAATTGGCAAATCTGGCGAAGGTGTTTCGGAGCTGAGAACGTTAACGGCGTTGCTTGATGTCGCCACTGCGGGTGCTGCGGTTGTTAGCTGGCCTGAATATTTTCGTGAAAGTGAGCACGCGGCCCTATTGAAGCAAATCGAGCCGACCCTGTTGAGACGCCAGGAGCTTAATTTGAGCACCGAGGAATTACGCGTCGAATTTCACGACGGTTGGGGAAACTTGCTTAGGCAGATCGAACACGGAAATGATAAAGAAAATGTTGAAAAACATGGATTTACGAGAGATGACGTGGACCGATGGTCGGTGACAAGAGGTATCGGTGGTCCGAAAGTAAACGAGTAAGATACTGCACATTTTGATAAAATTGCAGGTTTTCCGCGCAATCTACCTTACAGGCGAGACTGGCTATGGCGAAACAGAAAAAGTCGGCGAAATCAAAAACACCGGCACGTAAAAAGGCGGTAGCGAAAAAAGCGGTTGCGCCGAAGAGCAAGGCCAAGGAAGCCAAGGCCAAAAAACCGGTGGCGCGCAAGGCTGCAGCAAAACCGGCGCGTGCCGTTGAAAAACAAAAGCAGCCGAAGAGCCTCACGCCGAAACAGTTTGCAGCCAAGCTGCGCGCTGAAAAGAAAGACGCCAAGGCGCTTGAAAAAGCCGCGCTGAAAGCCGGCAAGCAGGAAAAAGCGGTTGCCGCCAGTGCCCCGGGTGCGCCTGCCGCACCGGTCGCTGCCGAAGGCAAAAAAGGTCGCGCCCGCCTGACCGCCAAGGAAAAGGCGCTGGTCCGCGAATTCGAGCGCAAGGAATTGTCGCCGCTCGAGGCCGAAGCGCGCCGCTCGCGCCTGAAGAACCTGATCATGCTCGGCAAGGAACGCGGTTACCTGACCTATGCCGAAGTAAACGATCATCTGCCCGACGACATGATGGACGCCGAGCAGATCGAAAACATCATCGGCATGATCAACGACATGGGGCTCAACGTCTACGACGAAGCGCCCGATGCGGAAACGCTGCTGATGTCGGATGCAACGCCGGCCGCCACCGACGAAGATGTGGTCGAGGAAGCCGAACGCGCGTTGACCACGGTTGATTCCGAATTCGGCCGCACCACCGACCCGGTGCGCATGTACATGCGCGAGATGGGCTCGGTTGAGTTGTTGACGCGCGAAGGCGAAATCGAAATCGCCAAACGTATCGAAGACGGCTTGAAGCACATGATTCAGGCGATCTCGGCCTGCCCGACAACCATCGCTGAAATTCTGTCGCTCGCCGACAAGATCGAGAAAGACGAGATTCGCGTTGACGACGTCGTTGACGGGCTGGTCGATCCGACCGCCGACGAACTCGCAGCAGAAGCGGCTGACGAAGAAGCCGAAGACGCCGAAGACGAGGCGATCGAAGAAGAGGAAATGAGCGAGGAAGAGCAGGCTGCGGTGCAGACTGCCGACCTCTTGCGTTTGAAGGAAGAAGCGCTCAAGCGCTTCGCCGTGATACGCAATCTCTACAACAAGATGTTGCGCGCACTGGCCAAGGACGGCCCGCGCGGCAAAGCCTATCTGCAGGCACGCGATCAGATTTCGAACGAACTCACCAACATCCGCTTCGGCGCCAAACAGGTCGAATCGCTGTGCGAAAGCCTGCGCAAGCTGGTTGAACGCGTGCGTTTGCACGAGCGCGCGATCATGGATCTTTGCATCAACAAGGCGAAGATGCCGCGCCAGCACTTCATCAAGGAATTCCCGGGCAAGGAAAGCAATATGCGCTGGGCCGCCAACGAAGTGGCGGCGGGCAAGCCGTGGAGCAGCACGCTCGAGCGTTTTGTGCCGGGCATCGTCGAGCAGCAGCAAAAGCTGATCGACCTGCAAAAATCAGTCGGCATTCCGATCAAGGATCTGAAGGAAATCAACCGCCAGATGACGACCGGCGAGGCGAAAGCCCGCCGTGCCAAGCGAGAGATGACCGAGGCCAACCTGCGGCTGGTGATTTCGATCGCGAAGAAATACACCAATCGCGGTCTGCAGTTCCTCGACCTGATTCAGGAAGGCAACATCGGCCTGATGAAGGCGGTGGATAAATTCGAATACCGCCGTGGTTACAAGTTCTCGACCTATGCAACGTGGTGGATACGCCAGGCAATCACGCGTTCGATCGCCGACCAGGCGCGCACCATCCGCATTCCGGTGCACATGATCGAAACCATCAACAAAATGAACCGCATCTCGCGGCAGATTCTGCAGGAAACCGGCTCTGAGCCGGACCCGGCACTGCTTGCCGAGAAGATGGAAATGCCGGAAGAAAAAATCCGCAAGATCCTCAAAATCTCGAAAGAGCCGATTTCGATGGAAACGCCGATCGGCGACGACGATGATTCCCATCTCGGCGATTTCATCGAGGATCAAACGACGATGGCGCCGTCGGATTCTGCCGTCTACGCGAGTCTGCGCGATGCCACCAAAGACGTGCTCGATACGCTGACGCCGCGCGAAGCGAAAGTGCTGCGCATGCGTTTCGGCATCGAGATGAACACCGACCACACGCTCGAAGAAGTCGGCAAACAGTTCGACGTTACGCGCGAGCGCATCCGGCAGATCGAGGCCAAGGCACTCAGGAAGCTGCGCCATCCGTCGCGCTCCGAGCGTCTGCGCAGCTTTCTCGATACCGAGAGCTGATCGTTCGCGCCGCTGCTCCGCGCCGTTGACGGCGTACGGAGCGGCGGCCCAACCCTTGCGAGCGGGTGCGCCATGTTGATGAAACTTCTGCGCGCCTGTTTTCAACCCGGCTCAACCCGCTTGATTGAGCGCGGGCTCGCCTTGCGCCAGCAAGGTAATTTGCGTGCCGCCGAGGGTGTACTGCGCGATGCCGTCAATAAATTTCCGCGCGACGCGATTGCCGCCGTCAATCTGGCGCTGGTGCTGCTTGAGCAAAACCATGCCGCCGCCGGCGCCGCCGAACTCGAGCGCGCGCTGCTGCTCGATCCGGCTAACGGCGCCGCACATTACAACCTCGCTAACCTGCTGCGCAATTCCGGCTGCCATGAAGAGGCCATCGCGCATTACAGGCGCGCCGTGCAGGCGCAACCGGTAATCGCGCTGGCGCGGCAGGAGTTGATGTTCGCGCTGCTTGAAGCCTGTGACTGGGAGGAGGCCGAACGCGAAGCCGATCTGCTGCGCGCCGCCTGTCGTGCCAGGGCCGAGGGCTGGATGCGCGCCATCGCACCGCTGACCGCAACGTATCTCGCGCTCGATGACGCATCGTGCAAGCAGGTTGCCGCCTGGCATGCGGCGCAGGCTGCCATCGGTGCGGTGCCGGTACGCCGTAATAAAACTGCAGATGGTGAGCGGCTGCGCATCGGCTATATCTCGCCGGATTTTCGCGAGCATCCGGTCGGGCATTTGATGAGTGCCGGCTTGCCGCTGCACGACCGCAGCCGCTTTGAAGTGTTTGCCTATTCGAGCGGCTACGACGATGACAGCGATTGCCGCCGCAACATTGCAAACAGCGTCGACCGCTTTGTCGACATCGCCGCGATGAGCGACGCCGGTGCGGCAGCGGCGATTGCCGAGGACGGCGTGCAGATACTGATCGATCTCGCAGGACATACCACCGGCAGTCGGCTGGGCGTGCTGGCGCGGCGGCCGGCGCCGCTGCAGGCACATTACCTTGGCTACCCGGCAACCACCGGCGCCGCCTACATCGACTACTTCATTACCGATGCGGCGGCCACGCCGCCCGCCTGCACGGGCGCGTTTACCGAACAGCTTGCCTGCGTGCCCGGCTGTTTCATGCTGAGCGGCGGCGCGCCGCCGTTGCCTGTTGTCGCGCCGACGCGCGCGTCGCAGGGTTTGCCCGGCGATGCGATGGTGTTTTCGAATTTCACCAATGCGTCGCGCATCACCCGTGACGAATTCGGCCGCTGGATGAAAATCCTGCAGGCCGTGCCGGACAGCGTGTTATGGCTTAAACAGTCGCATGAAACGATCGTCGTCAATCTGCGCGCCGAGGCGCAACGCTGCGGCGTCGATGCGGCCCGGCTGCTTTTTGCGCCGCGCGTGCCGGCCAAAGCCGATCATCTGGCGCGCCTGGCACTCGCGGATCTTTCGCTCGATACCATCGGCTGGCACAACGGTCATTCCACCACCAACGAGTTATTGTGGGCGGGTGTGCCGGTGCTGACTTGCGAGGGGCGCACTTTCGCTGCGCGTGTTGGTTGCAGCCTGCTCACGGCGGCCGGCCTGCCGGAAATGATCGCGCGCGACGAGGGCGATTACCTCGACATCGCGATCCGGCTCGGGCGGGATCGGGCGCAATGCGCCGCGTTGAGGCACAAGCTCGCCGCAAACCGGGCAACCGCGTTGTTTTTCGATCAGCGGCGCATCGTTGCCGGACTCGAAGCGGTTTATCTCGAAATGTGGCGGTACCATTGCGCCGGTGCCGCGCCGCACCCGATTGGGGTGCGGTAGTTCGGCCTATTTATTCGCGCGCACCGGCGATTCGGCCTGCGCCACCCGTTTATAATATCGACCGCGGGCCCTTAGCTCAGTTGGTTAGAGCAGCGGACTCATAATCCGTTGGTCCTCGGTTCAAGTCCGAGAGGGCCCACCACCCATTCAAAAAAAAACGGCGCCGGCCGGTCTGCTGGCGCGACCGTCGTATTGATGGAGGAGAGCAGATGGTTGCTGTAAAAATTTTCCGGCGCCATTGGATCATTGCGCTCCTGCCGGCATTGTTTGCACCCGGCGTGAACGCTGCCGCTTATCCGGACAAGCCCGTGCGCTGGGTGGTGCCGTCGTCGGCCGGCGGCGGTACTGACACCACGACACGAATCGTCGCGCCCAAACTCGCCGAAGCGCTCGGCCAGCAGGTCGTAATCGAAAATCGTCCCGGCGCCAGCGGCAACATCGGTGCCGAGTATGTCGCCCGCGCCGCACCCGACGGTTACACCCTGCTGACCTGCATTGCGTCGAACGCGAGCAGCGTTGCGCTGACGAAAAAAGTGCCATTCGATCTGGCGCGCGATTTTGCGCCGGTCTCACTGATGATCGTGGTGCCGGAAATGATTTTGTCGCAC
>JANYDY010000006.1 GCA_025363435.1 Betaproteobacteria bacterium | reverse complement strand
CGCAGATTGTGTGTGACACCACCGGAACCGAGTATCAACACGCCCTCATCGCGCAGCGGCGCCAGCGCGCGGCCGAGATCAAAATGATGGCGCGTGCCGAGTTGCGGCTGCAAAGCGATTTGCAACACCGGAATACCGGCTGCCGGATACATCAGCAGCAACGGCACCCAGGCGCCGTGATCAAGGCCCCATTGCTGATCGAGCACCGCGGTTATACCCGCATTGGCGAGCAGCGCGGCGGCGCGCTGCGCGAGTTCAGCGCTGCCCGGCGCGGGGTAATTGATCTCGTAGAGTTTGCGCGGAAACCCCGAGAAATCATGGATCGTTTTGGGGTTTTCTACTGCACATACGGCCGGCGCTGCGATCGTCCAGTGTGCGGAGGCAACGATGATCGCGCGCGGCCGGCCGAGCGCGTCGCCGTAGCCGCGCAGGAATCGATGCGCTGCGCCGTCATCAAGCGCCAGCATGGGCGCGCCGTGCGAAACAAAAACCGCCGGAAATTGTTTCACACGATGCTGATGCGCGCGAACTTGCGTTTGCCGACCTGCGCCACCACTGTCGCGCCTTTGGTCAGCTTGAGTGCTTTGTCGCTGACTTTTTCGCCGTCGAGCTTGACGCCGCCCTGGGCAATCATGCGCAGCGCCTCCGAAGTGCTGGCGGTAAGGCCGGCATCTTTCAACGCCGATGCAATCGCAATGCCGTCGGGGCCGGCGGTCAATTCCACCGCCGGAATATCCGCGGGAATTTCGCCCTGTTTGAAACGCGTTTCAAAATCAGCCAGCGCCGACTGCGCGGCCGTCGCGCCGTGAAAGCGGGTGACTATCTCCTGCGCGAAGCCGACCTTGATGTCGCGCGGATTGCGCCCGCCTTCGACCTCGGTTTTCCATTGGCGGACGACGGCCAGCGGCGCAAACGACAACAGCTCAATGTAGCGCCACATCAGCGTATCCGACGCTGACATCAGTTTGCCGAAAATTTCATTCGGGCTTTCGGTGATACCGATATAGTTGCCGAGTGACTTCGACATCTTGTTGACGCCGTCGAGGCCTTCGAGCAGCGGCATCATCAAGACGCATTGTGGCATCTGGCCGTTTTGCTTTTGCAGTTCGCGGCCCATCAGAAGATTGAATTTCTGGTCGGTGCCGCCAAGTTCTAGATCGGCTTTCAGCGCCACTGAATCGTAGCCCTGCACCAGCGGATAGAGAAATTCGTGAATCGCGATCGGCTGGTTGCTGCGATAACGTTTGCCGAAATCGTCGCGCTCAAGCATGCGCGCCACCGTGTGGCTGGCAGCGAGCTTGATCATGTCGGCGGATGACAGCTTGTTCATCCACGTTGAGTTGTAGACAACTTCGGTTTTCGCGGCGTCGAGTATTTTGAAGACCTGCGTCTTGTAGGTTTCGGCGTTGCGCTCGACTTCCTCGCGCGACAGCGGCGGCCGTGTTGCGTTCTTGCCGGTCGGGTCGCCGATCATGCCGGTGAAATCGCCAATCAAAAACAGAATGTGGTGGCCGAGATCCTGCAACTGGCGCAGCTTGTTGATCAGTACGGTGTGGCCGATGTGCAAATCGGGTGCCGTCGGATCGAAACCCGCTTTGACGCGCAGCGGGCGGCCCGTTTTGAGTTTTTCAACAAGCTCGGCCTCAACCAGCAGTTCGTCGCAGCCGCGCTTGATGATTTCGAGCTGATCGGTGATGTCGGTCAATGCATTGTCCTGTTGCGCACACACAGCGCCGCAGATTTGCGCCCCTGCGCCATTCTGCTAAGCTTACGGCGTGATCCAGCCGCATTCTCAAATTACGGCGCTAAAAGCATGATTTTAGCGCAAAAAATTGTCTCCTACCTGCGCGAGATTGCAGGTCGTCACCGCGTCGCGGCAGCGCTACTCCTGCTGCCCTGTGTCGGCGTTGTCGCCGCTTTCGGCATTGCGCCCGACACCTTGAACGAACGCTTGCGCGTCGGCGTGGTGGTGGAAGAGCTGGCGCTGACGCCGGCAAAAACAGTCGAGGACCTGTCGACCTATACGCGCGAAGAACGCATACAGCGCGGCGATACGGTGGCAACGCTGCTGGCGCGGCTGCAAGTGCACGATGCCGATGCCGAACAGATACTGCGCGGCGGCAAACAGGCCGCTTCGCTGCGCCAGCTGGTGCCCGGCAAAACCGTGCGCGCGATGACCTCGGCTGACGGCAGGCTGGTCAATTTGCGCTACCTGAACGGCGAGACCCTGCTGGCAGTCGATTGCATCGGCACAAACTGCAAAATCAAGGAAGAACTGGCGCAACTGGAACGGCGCGTGCTGATGAAATCCGCCGACATCCGGATGTCTCTGTACGGCGCCACCGATGCCGCCGGCTTGTCCGATGCGATTGCGACCCAGCTCGCCGATATTTTTTCCTCCGACATCGACTTTCACCGCGACCTGCGCAAAGGCGACCGCTTCAGCGTTGTCTACGAGATGTACTACAACCGCGGCGAGCCGGTGCGCAGCGGTCGTGTGCTCGCCGCCGAGTTCGTCAATCAGGGCAAGCCCTTCCAGGCGGTGTGGTTTGATTACGCGCCGAAACAGGGCGGCTATTACTCGCTTGAAGGCAAAAATCTGCGTAAACAGTTTTTGCGCACGCCGCTCGAGTTCTCGCGCATCACCTCGGGTTATACGAATGCGCGCTTTCACCCGATTCTGCAATCATGGCGTGCGCACAAAGGCATCGACTACGCCGCCCCCACTGGTACGCGCATCAAGGCCACTGCCGACGGCATCGTCGATATCGTCGCCCGCCAGGGCGGTTACGGCAATCTGATCGTGTTGCGGCACCAGACAAAATATACGACCTGGTATGGCCATCTCTCGGGATTTGCCAAAGGGCTGCGCAAAGGCAAACGCGTCATGCAGGGCGAGGTGATCGGTTATGTCGGCGCCACCGGCATGGCCACCGGGCCGCATCTGCATTACGAATTCCGCGTCGGCGATGTGCAGCAAAATCCCCTGCGCGTGGCGATGCCGGCCGCACCGCCGATCACACCGGAACAAAGGGCGCGCTTCGCCGAAACGGTCAGACCGTTCAGCGAGCAACTCGCGCTGCTGCGTACCGCCAATCTCGCGCGGCTCGATTAATTATTCATGTCGAAGCTTTTTGTTGGCCTGATGTCGGGCACCAGCCTCGACGGCGTCGATGGCGTGCTGGTCGATCTGGAGTCCACCAAACCGCAGCACCTGGCTCACGCGCATCAGGCGTTTTCATCCGGATTGCGTGACGAGCTGCTGGCGCTCAACACGCCCGGCGGCAATGAGCTGGCGCGCGCTGCGCGCGCCGCCAATGCACTGTCGCGACTGTATGCGAGCACGGTCAAAGTGCTGCTGGCGCAAGTAGCCGATGCAAACATTTGCGCGATTGGCTGTCACGGCCAGACCGTGCGGCATCAACCCGCCGATGGCTACACCATACAGCTGGTCAATGGCGCCCTGCTCGCCGAGCTGACGGGCCTCGATGTGGTTTGCGATTTCCGCAGCCGCGACATCGCGGCGGGCGGCGAAGGTGCGCCGCTGGTGCCAGCCTTTCATCAAACGGTCTTCGCCGATCAGAACACGCATCGCGTCATCGTCAATATCGGTGGTATCGCGAATCTCACCAATCTGCCGGTTAGCGGCGAAGTCACCGGTTTCGATTGCGGCCCCGGCAATGTATTGCTCGATGCATGGATGCTGCGCCATCGCCATCAACCCTTCGACCGCGACGGCGCCTGGGCTGCCGGCGGGCGCGTCATTCCGTTGTTGCTCGAGCGTTTATGCGGTGACGGATTTTTCACGCGCACGCCGCCGAAGAGCAGCGGACGCGATCTGGTCAATGCCGATTGGCTGGGCCGGCAGCTTGCCGGCGACGAAAACCCGGCCGATGTGCAGGCAACTTTGCTGGCGCTGACGGCCTCTACCATCAGTGATGCAATCAGCCGTTTTTGCGCCGGTGCAGACGAGATTTATTTATGCGGCGGCGGTGCGCGCAATACAGCGCTGGTCAGCCTGTTGTCGAAATCACTGGCGCCGCACAAAGTTGCGGCGACCGACCTGCTCGGCATCAACGCGGAATTTGTCGAAGCCACCGCATTTGCATGGCTGGCTCAACGCACGATGGAATCGCAGCCCGGCAATCTGCCGGCGGTCACCGGCGCACGCGGGCCACGCTTGCTAGGCGCGATTTATCGCGCCTAGCGCTTTGCGTAGTATGCGCCGCGCATGAAAAAAGGCGCCAGCGGCGCCTTTTCCCGAAGCCGTTTTTCTGCTCAAGCCGAGAAGGAAGAACCGCAACCGCAGGTGGATGTCGCGTTGGGGTTCTTGATGACGAACTGCGCGCCTTCGGCGTTTTCCTGATAGTCGATTTCCGCGCCGGTCAGATATTGCAGGCTCATCGGATCGATCAGCAGCGTCACGCCGTTCTTGTGCATCGGCGTGTCGTCGTCGTTGACGGATTCTTCAAACGTAAACCCGTATTGAAAGCCCGAACAACCGCCACCGGTGACAAACACGCGCAGCTTGAGTTCGTTATTGCCTTCTTCGTCGATCAGCTGTTTGACCTTGTTCGCAGCGTTATCGGTAAAAACCAGCGGTACCGGCATTTCTGTCATTGCGTTCATGGTCTGCTCCTGCAAAAAATTATTCCGCTACGGCGGGCTTGATCGGTACAACTTTGTCGGACTTGCCCTCGGGCTGGTAAACCAGACGCCCCTGCACCACCGCACCCAGCTGAATTTCCAGTGTACGGTAATGCACATCTCCTGTGACATTGGCCTTGCCTTGCAGTTCAACATATTCGACCGCATGTAGCGGGCCAACGACCGTGCCGTTGACAACGGCATGGGCAACGCGAATTTCGCCCTCGATGCGCGCCTGATCTGACAGCACCAGCGTGCCCGGCTGGTCTTCCGCCGAAATAACGTTGCCGCGCACATGACCGTCAACGCGCAAACCGCCGCTGAAATTGATATTACCTTCAATCGTGGTGCCGGCGCCGATCAGGCAATCGATACGGTTTTGCGGCTTGTTACCCTTGTTGCTGTTGCTTCCGAACATGTTCCGTCTCCCTCAAGACAGGTTGGCCTGCTGGGTCAACCTTGGCTCCTTGCTGTCGCCTTCGAGCACCCGCACCTGCATGCTCTTGACCACCATGCCCGGCGTCACGCGAAACGTGCCTTCAACACGCTGGTAAAACCGGAAATTCAGTTTGAAACCCCTGGCTTCCTTGTCATCTTCGGCCGGCAGGGTCATCACCGCTTTTTTGCCATCCTGCTGCAGATTCACCACAAATTGCAGCCGCCCCTGGAAGTCCTTGCTGCGCTGGCCGGTCTGGGTCAACAGCAGGCGATAGCGGAACTCGCCGGGAAGGGCATCATTCTGCACCATGAAGCGGTTGACCGCCACTCCGCCTTCTTTTCCCCCGGACGGCATCAGGGTCTGAAAAAATGCGAGGTCTTCCTTGAGGCTGGCGTTTTCGTCGGTTAATGACTTCACCTGCTTGACCAGATCGGTATAGGTCGCGCGTTCGATCTGCATCTGGCGTTCAAGCTGGACGAGATTGCCGCTCAATTGCACTGCTTCCTGCTCGAATTTCGCATTGGCAGCGGTCAATCGCTGCACTTCGTGATCGGCTTCGCCTTGATCGAAGCCGGCGAACTTCCTGCCGAAATCGTAGGCCGTACGCGAAAACATCATGATCACGATGGCCAGCGCGATAAAAGCGAGCCAGCGCCAGTACCACGGTATTGCGGTACGCACAGCCACCCGCGGCGCCGCAATACCGAACATGCGCTGCAGCCGTTTGATCAGGGCATTAATGGAACCTGCTCCAGGCCGGTCGTTTCCGCCAAACCAAACATCAGATTCATGTTCTGCACAGCCTGCCCCGCCGCGCCTTTGGTCAGGTTATCGATCACCGACAACACAACGGCGGTGTCACCACCCTGCGGACGATGCACGGCGATACGGCACATATTACTACCGCGCACCGAACGCGTGTCCGGATGACTGCCGGCGGGCATGACGTCGACAAACGGTTCGCCGGCGTATGTTTTCTCGTACAAAGACTGCAGATCGACATCGCCGTTTAGCCGCGCGTAAAGCGTCGCGTGTATGCCGCGTATCATCGGCGTCAGATGCGGCGTGAAGATCAGCCCGACGTCAACACCCGCCATCACGGCGAGACCCTGCGAAATTTCCGGCAAATGCCGGTGCCCCGGCACGCCATAGGCTTTGAAATTGTCTGCGGCTTCGGCAAACAGCGTATGCACTTCGGCCTTGCGACCGGCGCCGCTGACGCCGGATTTGGCATCGGCGATCAAATGCTTGAGGTCAACGAGTTTATTGCGCACCAGCGGCAGAAAACCCAGTTGCACTGCTGTCGGATAACAGCCCGGGTTGGCAACAATGCGAGCGCCGCGGATTTTTTCGCGATTGACTTCAGGCAGGCCGTAGACCGCCTCGGCGACGAGTTCGGGGCAGGCGTGTTTGGTGCCGTACCATTTTTCCCAAACCGGAATATCCTTGATGCGAAAGTCGGCGGCGATATCAATAATCTTGATGCCGGCATCGTACAGCGCGCGCGCCTGTTGCATGGCAACGCCGTTGGGCGTGGCAAAAAAAACGAGGTCACATTTTTTCAGCGCCGCGTCGGATGGCGCGCTGAATTCGAGATCAACGCGCCCGCGCAGGCTCGAGAACATCGCCGACACCGCGGTGCCGGCTTCCTGCCGCGAGGTAATTAATGAAATTTCCGCATCGGGATGCTGCACGAGCAGCCGCAACAATTCGACGCCGGTATAACCGGTGCCGCCAACCACTCCGATTTTGATTTTGCCTGCCATTGTCTTTATCCGTATGCGTCGCTGATTACGTAGCTGCGACGATATTGTAAGTGACAAAAAAGCCGCCCGCAGGCGGCTTTTATGGCCAGAAGCGGCGGATTAGCGTTTCGAGAACTGTTTGCGTCGGCGTGCTTTATGCAGGCCGACCTTTTTGCGCTCGACTTCGCGCGCGTCACGCGTCACCAGACCGGCCTTTTTAAGGATCGGTTTGAGTGCCGCATCGAATTCGATCAAGGCACGCGTAATGCCGTGACGCACCGCGCCGGCCTGGCCGGATTCGCCGCCGCCGTTGACGTTGACCATGATATCAAATGCAGTGAGGCGATCGGTCAGCACCAGCGGCTGCCGCACGACCATGCGGCCGGTTTCGCGTGAGAAAAACACGTCGATCGGCTTGTCATTGACGACGATGTCGCCTTTGCCGGCCTTGATAAACACGCGCGCAACTGCGCTTTTACGACGGCCGGTGCCGTAGTTG
Organism: Betaproteobacteria bacterium; assembly: GCA_025363435.1. Taxonomy (GTDB): domain Bacteria; phylum Pseudomonadota; class Gammaproteobacteria; order Burkholderiales; family SG8-41; genus PALSA-1004. The sequence goes on along the minus strand of JANYDY010000006.1, from coordinate 14,753 downwards.
TATTGCGGATATTTCGTTGCCATGGAATCAGGCCCTTACTTCAAGAGTTTTCGGTTGCTGCGCGGAATGCGGATGGCTGGTGCCGGCATACACCTTGAGCTTTTTCAGCATGGCGTAGCCGAGCGGGCCTTTCGGCAGCATGCCCTTGACCGCGATCTCAAGCACGCGGCCCGGATGACGCTCATGCAGCTTGCGGAAATTGGTCGTATACAAACCGCCCGGGTAGGTGCTGTGGCGGTGATATAACTTGGCGTTGGATTTGTTGCCCGTCACGCGCAGTTTGTCGACATTGACGACGACAATGAAGTCACCCGTATCAACGTGCGGCGTAAAGATGGGCTTGTGCTTGCCACGCAGACGATGGGCGAGCGCAGCAGCCAGCCGGCCGAGCACTTTGTCCTGCGCGTCAACGACGAACCAGTCGTGTGTTACTTCCTGGGCTTTTGCTGTAAAGGTCTTCATAAACCGAACCCACAATCTCTAACAGTTGAAAACGACGGAAAGCCGCGGATTTTATGACGAAATTCAGAAGCCTGTCAAACCCGCAGCGGCCCCTCAGGCAGGCCAGCGGGCGCCGCGGGCCGCCAAATCCGCCCCGCTCGGGCATAATCCGACCTTTTCGGCGGGATTAAGCGTATGAAAGCGCGCATTAAATGGGTGGAAAACGTCTGTTTTATCGGTGAGTCCGCCAGCGGCCATGCATTAGTAATGGACGGCGCCCCGGAGGGCGGCGGCCGCAATCTCGGTATGCGGCCGATGGAAACCGTGCTGATCGGCACCGGCGGCTGCACCGCCTACGATGTCGTCCATATACTCAAGAAATCGCGCGCCGCGGTCACCGACTGCGTGGTTGAAATCGATTCGGAACGCGCTGATGAGGACCCCAAGGTGTTCACGAAGATCCATTTCCACTTCATCGTCACCGGCAAACAGCTCAAACCGCAGCAGGTCGAACGCGCGGTTCATTTGTCTGCGGAGAAATATTGCTCGGCCTCGATCATGCTCGGCAAAACCGCTGCCATCACCCACGACTTCGAGATCCGCGAAGCCTGAGCCCGTCAGGCGACGTCGTTTTAGACGCGAAACGTCGTTTCGGTCATCACCCGCGAACCCAGCTTCATCGCCTGTCGCAGCGGCTGCGGCAGTTCAGCGCCGCCGTACGCGAGGGCAGTTGCGGCGTGGCGCGCCTCGTCAACCATCATCTGATCGACAATCGCGCGGCTTTTCGCATCGGTTTCCGGCAGACGGGCGAGATGCCCGCCGAGATGGCTCTCGACCTGGCGCTCGGTCTCGGCAAGAAAACCGAGGTTCCATTTGTCGCCAGCAATGCCGGCAAGCGCGCCCAGCGCGAACGAGCTCGCATAAAACATGGGATTGAGCACGCTGACGCGGCCACCGAGTTCGGCAATGCGGTGGGCGGTCCACGCCAGATGATCCGTCTCTTCAGAGGCGGCCTGTTCAAGCGCCGCGCGCGCCGCCGGATCGCGCGCCGTCAGGGCCTGGCCCTGATAAAGCGCCTGCGCGCAGATTTCGCCGCTGTGATTGACCCGCATCAGCGCCGCCGACAGTGCGCGCTGCTCCGTGCCGAGATCGGCATCGTCAACGCCGGCATCGGGATGCGGGCGCGCACTGCGCGCCGGCGCCATCAATGTGCGCAGGCCGTTGTCAAAAGCGACGATCAGGCGATCAAGATCGGGAAGTGGAAACATGGCCGGCCCTCAAATTATCCTGCCGAACAAACGCGCCAGCTCGGCACCGGGATCGACGGCGCGCATAAATGCTTCGCCGACCAGAAAACCGTTGACGTCATGCGAACGCATCAGCGCGACGTCGTCGGGCGTCAGTATGCCGCTTTCGGTAATCACCATGCGCTGCGCAGGAATTCGCTCCAGCAATGCCAGCGTGGTATCCAGCACGGTTTCGAATGTGCGCAGATTGCGGTTGTTTATGCCCAGCAGCGGCGTTTTTAATTTGAGCGCGCGATCAAGCTCGTCGCCATCGTGCACTTCCACCAGCACCGCCATACCCAGCTCATGCGCAAGCGTCTCAAGCGCTAGCAAACGCGCGTCATCGAGTGCCGCGACAATCAGCAAAATGCAGTCGGCGCCGAGAGCGCGCGCTTCGTAAATCTGATACTCGTCGAGCATGAAGTCTTTGCGCAGCACCGGCAGCTCGCACGCCGCGCGCGCGCGCGCCAGATCTTCGGCGCAACCTTGAAAAAAATCCTTGTCGGTGAGCACCGACAGGCAGGCGGCACCATGTTTGGCGTAACTCGCCGCAATGGCCGCGGGATCAAAATTTTCGCGCAACAGCCCCTTGCTCGGGCTGGCTTTTTTTACTTCCGAAATGACCGCAGGCTTGCCGGCCTTCACGCGCGCGCGAAGAGCGCCGGCAAAATCGCGCGCCGGCGCAGCCGCCAGCGCACGCTGCCGGATGTCGGCACGCGACTCGACGCGCACAAGTGCGGCCACTTCCTCGGCCTTGCGTGCAAGAATGCGTTGCAATATGTCTGCGGGCATGGCGTTCGATTTTAAATTCGATGATTGATTATAAGTCATCCGCCGCGCGGCCCGGTCGCATGGCCGCACTGCCGACTCCGCTATACTCCCTGCACCATGGAGCCACTCCAAGCCGGCATGAGCAATCTGCAGAACATTGTCGATGCTGCAATCCGAAACGGCGGCCGCATTTTGCAATTGACAGATCAGGCGGTCGCTGAAACCGTCATCCGCGACTACTTTCGTGCGATTCCAGCGCAGCGTCAGCGGCACATGATCGATGTCGGCGCGGCGTACGGATCGGTCGCCGGCGTTTTTCTCAACGACGGTTGGTCGGCGGATTTGTTTGAACCGGACCCGGCGTGCCGGCAACCGCTGCAAAAGCTGCTCGCCAAACACGGCCCGCGCGTGCGCCTGTTCACACACGCCGTCAGCAGCACTGATCAGGAGTCAGTGCTCTTTCATCAGAACGCAATCGCCGGCCTTTCGGGATTGTCGAGTAGCCCGTTCGGCAGCGCGCGCAGCGAACTGCGCATTCGCAGCGTGCGGCTGGACAGCTTTCTGCCGTCCGTCGGCGTGACTGCAGTCGATTTGCTCAAAATCGATACTGAAGGCAATGATTTCGACGTGCTGGACAGCCATGATTTTCCCGCGCTCGCGCCGGCGCTCGTGTTTGTCGAATTCAGCTATTATTTTCCAGGGCAGAACCCGGCAGTGCTCGGTAACACCATTGCCGGCATGCGCGGACGCGGCTATGACGCGGTGATTTTCGAGTACCGTGACGATGGCAACTTCCGCCGCAACAACTGGACGCATCGTCTTATTGCAATACATGTCGAGGACGGACGCCTGCCGACTGCCGATGACGCGTTTGGCAATGTGCTGTTTTTCAAGCGCGACGACCGCGAATTGCCAGTTGCACTTGCCAGCACCGTCGCGGCGCTCGGCTAACGCGATGACAAACATTTCTCCTGCCCTGTCGCAGTTACTCAAGGTACCGGCCATGGATGATGGCCGCAACGGCGTCACCGCGACGGTTACGCAATCGCTGGCTGAATTGCGGCGGTCCCTCGCCAATGCCTGGCTTGAGATGACGCCCGAACAGGCGCAAGCCAGCTATGCCGGACGCGCGGGAAAAATCCACCGCATGGTGCACAAAGCCGGATTGATTGATGGCGCGGCCACCTCTTCCGACATCGCAATGATTGCCGACCTCGGCGCGCGATTGACAGCCGGGAGCAAACCCGACCCCGGCCTGCTGCTGGCTTCCATACTGTACCTGGCGCCGCATAAATTTCCGCGCTTTGCGGATATTGCGGATGTGCCGGCGTGGCTGATCCGCGACTACGTCGATCACATGCTGAGCAGCCCGCCGATGTTTCATGCTGCCGGCGAAGCGGATGCGTATTGCGCTTTCATGGCGCGCTGGACCGCGCACATGCGCGACACCGTTGCCGCCGATCCAGTTGGCGACAGCGGTCATCGGCTGGCCGCGCAGTTTGTCGCGACAACCCAGTTTCACTCGCTCTATTTCAATGCGGCCAATGTCCGCGACACTTTTCAGGCACGCGCCGAATTGCTGGAAATGTCGCAGGGCGGCAACGATACGGAGCTCGATCATCAGTTTCCGCCGCGCGCGGCCGGCGGGCGTCTGAGAGTAGGCGTGTTGTCGTTCAATTTTTCGGAAGGCGCGGAAACATTTGCCACGCTGCCGCTGATCAGGCATCTCGACCGTACGCGCTTTGAAGTTACGTTGTATGCGTTAAGGCAGAAAAACAGCGCGATCGAACAGTTCTGCGCCAAACACGCCGACCGCTTCGTGCATCTGCCGCGCGACCTCGCGGCGCGTGTGCAAACAATGCGCGCCGACAATCTCGATATGCTTTATCTCGGCACCAACCTCACCGCTACCGCGCACGAGCTGACCCTGCTCGCGCTGCACCGCCTCGCCCGCGTGCAGATTGCCGGCGTCTGTTCCTGCGTCACCACCGGCATGCGCAATGTCGATTGTTATTTGTCCGGACAGCTGTCGGAGCCGGCCGACGCACAAGCGCATTACAGCGAAAAACTCTATCGTATCGACGGCCCTGCGCACTGCTACGACTTCGGCGGCTCAACGCCCGCCGCCCTCAAACAGGAAATTCGCCGTGAAGACTTCGCCATCCCGCGTGACGCCATCGTTTTTGCCAGCGGCGCCAATTTCTACAAAATCCTGCCCGAACTCGACGACATCTGGTTTCGCATCATGGCGTCCGTCCCGGACTCGCGGCTTCTGCTCTATCCGTTCAATCCGCAATGGAACCATGAATACCCGATTGAGAATTTCATGGCGCGCCTGGCCGCGAGGCTGCAGCGGCACAGCATAGCGCCGCAGCGCCTGCTGGTATTCAACACCGCGCGCAGCCGGGCGGACATCATGCAACGCCTCGGCATCGCCGACATCTATCTTGATTCGTTTCCGTTCAGCGGGGCGACGTCGCTGCTCGACCCACTGCTTGCCGGTTTGCCGCCGGTGGTTTTGGACGGCACGACATTCCGCTCGCGGGTCGGCCCGGGCATTCTGCGCGGGATCGGTCTCGATGAACTGGTGGCGGGAAATATTGACGAATATATCCGCCTCGCCGTGCGGCTCGCGGCAAACCGCGAAATGCGCGACGGTCTGGCCAAAAAAATCGGCGCTGCGATGCGCGCCATGCCATCCATTTTTGACGGCAAACGCTATGGCGCAGAGGTCAGCGCCGCGTTCGAACAGATGTGGCTCGACTACGGCGCAGGACTGCTGAACCACCGCTAAACGCCGCGCTTGAAAGTATCAGTGCAGCAGATTTCCGCCGCCTCTAGATACCCTTGGTAAACGCGACGAACTGATCAAGCTTTTTGCGCGCCGCACCGCTGGCGATCGTCGCCAGCGCTTTTTTCACACCGTCAGCGTGGCTGGCGGCAAGCCCTGCCGTGTAAATGCTGGCGCCGGCGTTCAAGGCAACGATATCGCGCGCCGCGCCTGCTTTGTCGCCGAGCGCATCGAGCAGCATGGTTTTGGATTTTTCCGGGCCGTCGACCCGGATCGCCGCGTTGTCATGCGTCGGCAAACCGAAATCCGCGGGCGCAATACGATATTCCTTCACCTCACCGTTTTTCACTTCACCGATCATGGTCGGCCCGGCAACCGAAATTTCATCGAGGCTTTCGAGCCCGTGCACCACCATGACGTGGCGGCTGCCGAGGCGGTGCAACACATGCGCCTGTATGCCGACGAGATCCGGATGGAACACGCCCATCACCTGGTTCTTCGCGCCGGCCGGATTCGTCAGCGGCCCGAGAATATTGAATATGGTGCGCACGCCGAGTTCCTTGCGCACCGGCGCCGCGTACTTCATTGCACTGTGGTGATTCGGCGCAAACATGAAACCAACGCCGGTTTTTTCGATCGACTGCGCAACCTGTTCGGGCGTCAGATTGATATTGGCACCCAGCGCTTCAAGCACATCGGCGCTGCCCGATTTGCTCGACACCGAACGGCCGCCGTGTTTGGCGACTTTGGCGCCGGCCGCAGCAGCGACAAACGCTGCCGCTGTGGAAATATTGAAACTGTGCGCCGCATCGCCGCCCGTGCCGCAGGTATCGACCAGCTCGTCGCTGGCATTGACCGGCACCTTGGTCGCGAATTCGCGCATGACCTGCGCCGCCGCGGCAATTTCGCCGACGGTTTCTTTTTTCACGCGCAAGCCGGAAATGATCGCAGCGATCAACACCGGCGACACTTCGCCGCGCATGATCTGCCGCATCAGCGACAGCATCTCTTCATGAAAAATCTCGCGATGCTCGATGACGCGTCCCAGCGCTTCCTGCGGTGTCATTTCTTCTCTCCCTGCAAAAAATTGGCGAGCAAGGCATGCCCGCGCTCGGTCAATATCGATTCCGGATGAAACTGCACGCCCTCGACCGGCAGGGTCTTGTGACGCACACCCATGATCTCGCCGTCGTCGGTCCACGCTGTGATTTCAAGGCAATCCGGCATCGTTTCGCGTTCGATGACGAGCGAGTGATAACGCGTTGCCTGCAGCGGATTCGGCAGCCCGCGAAACACGCCGCCCGACTTGTGATGGATCGCCGAGGTCTTGCCGTGCATAACCTGTTTGGCGTGAATGATATTGCCGCCGAAAGCCTGACCGATCGACTGGTGGCCGAGGCAGACGCCGAGAATCGGAATTTTTCCGGCAAAGCGGCCGATCAGCGGCACCGACACGCCGGCTTCGTTCGGCGTGCAGGGGCCGGGCGAAATCACGATCCGCGCCGGCTTCAGCGCGGCGATTTCATCGAGGGTAATTTCGTCATTGCGATGCACGACGACGTCCTCTTTCAACTCGCCGAAATACTGCACGAGGTTGTAGGTAAACGAGTCGTAGTTATCGATCATCAGAAGCATAAAAGGCCCAAGCTATTGATTTATTTGTATTGAAGTGTGTCTATCCCGCTTTGTTACCCGCAGTATTACCCGCTTTTTTCGGCACTGTTACGGGGTAAATAGCTTCGGCAGGAGAGCAGCCCGCAATACGAAAGGCCGCAGACGACTATCGCCATCGTGCGGACGACGGGGCCTTGCCGGTCAATGAGGATATAAGAGTAGTCACGTCGAACAGTGTAACGCATCGGGCAAAGCGGAATCTAGACGGCCTCCAGCATTGAAATCGCCAACGGGGGTGGCGACACGCTTGAAAATTCCTAATTTGCCCCAAGATTAATTATCCGCCATTAGCTCAGCATGGATAGAGCACGGGATTCGTAATCCCGAGGTCGCCGGTTCGAGTCCGGCATGGATCCAGAGCCCAGTAGCGATACTGGGCTCTGTCATTTGTCCACGCACCGCGCTATTTGCCTTTAGTACGTCCAGCCGATTTCACGCAACATCAAACCAACCGCGGTCAGTGCGAATTCAGCGTCATCCTCAAGAATCGGTCGGCTCTCGTAGCGTTCCTGCTCATTGGGCTTTGCGCGAGAATGTAATCGAGCAAATATGGGAATAAGGGACTGTAATATTTTCTTGTCCTGCAACAATATTGAAAGTTCGCCCAAATCCCTCTGGCGATGCTTTGGTTCGCCATCGCGGTTTGCTACGTACACGCCGAGGCACCACTGCACCACTGCACGCGCCGATTCAACGATATCCTCCGGCCCTGCTCTATACGCGGCGTTAGAAAGCCTTTCGATATTTTCAAGCACTTTTGCCCTTCCCTCTTCGGGAACCGCATCCGAGTTCAGTTCAGGCAATACCCCAAAGGTTGCACGAGCGCGTAACGTCAATAAATCTTCGCCAGTCACAATGCGTTCAATATCGACCACACGCCAAATCGTGTACGCGTCCGCATTACCCAGTGCAATGAGAGCCGACGGCGCGCGCCCCTCCAGTTCCCGAAATGCAGGCCATGCATAAAATCCGAATAGTCGTTTAGGAATCCAACCGCGATTAAGAAATGCGATTTGCGGCTCTTCGGTATATGCGGGATGTGCCTTCACATGCCATTCTTGCGGCTGAGTCCCCGGTGTTTTGTAGAGCCTGCCTCGGCGAATACGTGTTACCGGATCGAAAGAGTCTTCCCGGAATACCAAATCCGCATGCGCTAGATAACTGCTCGCAGGAATTCCGGACACATCCTTGGGCTGTCCCAATACCGTAGCAATCGAAAATACGGGAGACGGCCAAATAGCATGGCCATGGTGTCCATCTCCCTCGTAAGCCAGGTAATTGTTATCGTCTATTGCTACTGCAAGCATTGGAAAACCTATAAATGCCCGTCTAAGATCACCGCTAAAGAATCCTCACTCAGCCGTTGGCTTACCGTCTTCCGTCGGTATCGAATCGTAGATCGCTTTCGACAGGACGCTGAATGCCGCGTCGCCAAATTCCTTGTCGTCCATGTAGCGCGTGACAATTTTGTCGTTGTCAGCCATGCGCTGGACCATCAGATCCTCCAGCAACTGCTTAAGACCAAGCTGGAATTTATCGAACGGGTTGGCTCGCCGCAATTTGACGACCTGTTCGTTGGTTGTGGCCTTCTCCCGGATCTGCTCGAAAAAGAATCGGTCCTCATCAGTGAAGTTCGTGCCGAATCGTTCGTTGAGCACCTGGATGATCTCAGACAAAGGCGCTTTTTCGTCCTTCGCCTTGCCACTACCCACGTCAGTCGGGCTTTTGACCCCCTCGGGTTCGCCAACTTTAAGCTCAATTTCGCCGGAGGATATCCGTTGCAGGCGATAGTATTGCAACCCAACTTCGTCGCCGACCTTCACGCGCTCGTTGTCACGGTCCAGAGGCAGATGCGGCAAGAGAAAGCGCCCGAAGCTGTAAAGCATCTCTAAGGCCGGGTCGCCGTAGGGCATGATCTGGCTCATAAACGAGTAAATGTTGACGTAGCCGTTCAGCTTCTCGCGGAACTCAATGCGTTTGGTGTCGTCTTCCATCGCCTTGAAGCGGTCCACTGCCGGCTGGAGGTGAAGCTGCATTCCAGCGTGATCCTGCGCGCTCTGCCTGGCCACGGGCTTATAGAAGACCCTGGCGAATGCTTCCACCTCGCTCCAGAAATAGACCTGCACCGCGTCCAGTTCGTGTTTCAACTGCTCCAACTGCTGTGGATCTGAGCCCTCCTGCAAACTCGTCGCGTCGTAGTAGGGTTTGAACGCTTTGTAGATATCCTCAGCCTCATTGACGAAATCCAGAACGAAGGGGTTTTCCTTACCGGGAATCCTGCGGTTGAGCCGTGACAACGTCTGCACCGCCTGCACGCCGTCAAGACGTTTGTCCACATACATCGCGCACAGCAACGGCTGGTCGAAGCCGGTTTGGTATTTGTTCGCTACCAGCAATACCTGGTAGTCCGGCGACGCGAACCGCTCCGGCAGTTGCTTCTCGCTGATCGGCTTTCCGCTAACGCAGTCCGTGTTCATCCCCGGCTCGGTATATTCAATGCCGGTATCGGGGTCCCTGACGGTGCCACTGAACGCGACAAGCGGGCGCACGTCGGTAATTTTATTGTCCGTGATGTAACGCCCGAACGCCTGCATATAACGCACGGCATGTAGACGCGATGAGGTCACGACCATGGCCTTGGCCTGCCCGCCGAGATGCCCCCTCACCTTTTGCCGGAAGTGCTCCACCATCACTTCGGTTTTCTGTTCGATGTTGTGCGGATGCAGGCTCATGAACTTGGCCAGCGCCCCCGCTGCCTTCTTCTTGGGCAGATTCGGATCGTCTTCGACCGCCTTCACCAAACGGTAGTAGGTTTTGTAGGTCGTGTAATTCTTGACCACGTCGAGGATAAAACCCTCTTCAATGGCCTGTCGCATCGAGTAGAGGTGAAACGCCTCGGGCAACCCGCTCGCTCCAGCACGTCCGAACAGTTCCAACGTCTTGCCCTTGGGCGTAGCGGTGAAGGCGAAAAAACTCAGATTTGGTTGGCGCCCGCGCGATTGCATGACCTGATTGAGGCGGTCTTCCCAATCGGGCTCTTCCTCGATGTTTTCGCTATTCGCGGCCGCACCGAGAATGGCCTTTAACTCGCGCGAAGTCTCGCCGCTTTGACTGGAATGCGCTTCGTCCACAATGATCGCGTATCGGCGCTTGGCGATTTCCGCTTCCCATTTTGTGGCGTCTGCTTTCTGCTCGGCGGTCGCCTCTTCCTGACTTTGCGCACCAGCGACATGGAGCAGCCCCCGCAGAACGAATGGGAATTTTTGCAACGTCGTAATGACGATCTTCGTGCCGTCAACCAACGCCGCCGCTAATTGCTTCGAGTCCTGGTCGATCGCCTTCACCACACCTTGCGCGTGTTCAATCTGGTAAATCGCATCCTGCAACTGACGATCAAGCACCTGCCGGTCGGTAATGACCACCACGCAGTCGAAAACCTTCACGTCCTGGTCGTCGTGCAGACTCGCCAGCCGGTGTGACAGCCACGAAATACTGTTTGTCTTGCCGCTGCCCGCCGAATGTTGGATGAGATAGTTGTGTCCCAGACCTTCATCGCGAGCAGCCACAACGAGCTTACGCACCGAATCGAGCTGGTGATAGCGCGGAAAAACCATCGTTTCCTTCGTCACCACGCGATGGCCGCCACGGCCGTCCTCGACCTTCTCCTCCTTCTTTTCGAGGAACATGAAGTGGCCAAGAATGTCGAGAAAGCTCTCGAACTTGAGCACCTCTTCCCAGAAATAGCCTGTGCGGTAACCAGACGAATGCTGCGGATTACCCGCACCGCAAATAATCTGCCCAGGTTGACTGCCCCGGTTAAACGGCAGGAAATGCGTTTTCACACCCGCCAGCCGCGTCGTCATATGGACTTCAACCGGGTCGGCAGCGAAATGCACCAGCGCCCGCTTCTTGAAGTCGAACAACGGCGCGCGTGGGTCGCGATCTTCTTTGTATTGACGGACCGCGTGCTGCCAGTTCTGACCCGTACCGGGGTTTTTCAGCTCGATGGTGGACACTGGCAGTCCGTTCACCGCAAGCACCATATCCAGCGTGCGGTTATCGCCGGGGTGACATGGCACTTGGCGTGTTACCGTCAACCGGTTCTTGCCGAACAGCTCAAGCACTTCGTAGTTCGCGCCGTGGGCGGGCTTAAAGTATGCGAGGCGAAACGTCTTGCCGTAGAACTTGAACCCGTGCCGCAGCACATGCAGCGAGCCTTTGGCATCCAGCTCCTTGACCAGCGACGCAAGTAATAACGCCTGCAGCCCCGTCGCGTGTAGTGCCTGCATTTCGGCCCACAACTTTGGTTGAGTGTCGGCAATGAAGGCAAACACCTGCGCCGGGAACAGCGCCCGCTCCTTGTCCCACTCCGCGTTGCTGCAAGTCTTCCAGCCGCCGCGCGTTAGGAGAATTTCCTCAACGTAGGTCTCAAATGCTTTTTCGCTGGTTTGTGCCATTTAGTCAATTAGCCATCAAATAAGACTGCATCAGGCGTTTACAGGTAATTCATTGAAGATAATAGAGAAATATACAGCCATCCCGACGGGACATCCATCCGGACCGGCTGCCCATCAAATAGCCATCAAATAAGACTCGCACGCGGCTTCAGGCCCAGAACGGCAGGTATTTGGCATATTTCTTCCCTTGGTCCGGGTCGTAGGGTTTGACCCGTCCATCTTCAAGCGCATCGCGAATAATCCGCGATGCAATCGCGCTGTTTTGCTCTTCAATGCCAAAGCGATCACGAAGACTTGAGTTCGTCATCGGATTGCGCTCGACATAACGCAAGCAAGCGTGCAGATAGCAAGCGCGCACCCGGTCCGCGCGATCCATATCATTAAGCGCCTTATGCGCAAACAGCACCGCGCGGGTGCTTCCCTCCGGCGCTTCAAAAATGGGCGCGGGCAACTGATAGAACTCCGTTTGAAACACCACCTTGTCCACGCCGCTACCGCGCTCCTCGCAAATGCCCGCCCGCCGCATCAGGGATGCCAGCAATTCGTTGCGCGACCGCGGAGGGGTATCCAGAAACCGCTCCGTCGTCACCAGTGGCAGGCCTGGGTTGGTAATCTCCATGCGGTCCGCGAAAATCTCGATCATCGGCCCGCTACCAGTTATGGCGAAATCCTGGTGGATGAGTGCGTTGGCCACCAATTCGCGTATCGCCGGCTCAGGATACATCGGCACATCTCTTCGAAGTGCCCTGCCGACCACCTCATTGCGCGGCAGCAATGCGTTGACGAACTCGATCAAGCCTTCAAATCCGGAGGCGTAGCCCTTGCCGCCCTCCTGCTCGCGGACGGTTTTCAATCGTCCTTTGCCTTCATACACGATCACGCGCACCGCTTTGCGGCTCAGCCCTTTAAATGCATCGAGTTTTTTGGCAAAGAGAATCGCCCCAAGATTAGTAATGTCCCAACCGCCGGCCTCATTCGCCACGATCAGGCGGTCCTCCACCAATCGGGCCAGAATCTTGTCGCGGTCGGCGGGCAACGGTTGTGACAGCAGATCAAAATACGCAGGGTAATCCAGCAGCACCAGCACCTGCGCGGTGTCCACCCGTTCCATTGCCTTCAGCTCCTCGAACGGTGTGGTCTCGAAAATCCGCCACAACTCGCGTTCGAGGTCGGGATAATCCTTCAGCTTTTGCCGATACGAACCAACCCGAATAAATTCGGCGCCAGAAAACTGCGTCGGCTTGCCGTTGGCGCGGGGAATCTCCAGCAACACCAGCGGCTTGCCCTCAAAGGCAAACTCGTAGAAACGGAAATGCAGGCGCGGACTCAGCAGTCGCAGTAGCCAGTTCTCTAAATCCTCATTGCCCTTCTTGGTTTGGCCGGGCCTGAACGCCGTGCCAGTCACCTCATGCGTGCCATCCTTGATTCCCCAAACGAGGTAGGCATTGGCCTTGCCATTCAGTGCGGCGGAATTGCTCAGCGCGGAAAGGTATTCGCCGATGTCTTCCGGCGTAGCCACGTTCTCCTTAAATTCCAGCCAGCCCGTTTCCGCGGGCAGCTTGCGTAGCTCGTTGACCAGTCCAACGAGGTAATCCTGCGACTTATCCACGCTCATGCGGCAATCTCCTTGCGCACGCCAATCTTACCGGTGACGGTGGCGGCAATGGGAGCGGTGCGGTATTCCAGCAACCGCTCCATCGCCGCATTGCTGCTGGCGGTCCAGCCACCATACTTCAGCAGGATTCCTTCAGCATAAATTACCATTGCTTGTTCTGTGTTTTGTCCAGGCATCGTGTCCGCTCTCGCTAGCACTTCCCGTCAATCTCGAACACACGATATTTGAGCCATTTGGCAATTCCATCCAGATCCGGAAAGAGTTGCTTGTCAAATACTCCGTATTGATCGAGTCGTCGGCGGATGTCATCGTGAGCCTCGTGTTTGATGACTATCTCCAGATAATCCTTCTCTTCCAGCGGCTGCATAGGCTGGTGACAGGCCATCAAGACGCCATCTTGTGCGCGTATGCGCGGCGAGACGTGAGGCGGGTCGTAAATGACGTTCTCACTAATGCTAAAGGGGGAAACTACGGGAAACTCTGCTGCGGGCTGCTTTGCCATCTCAGTTTCGGGCGCCGCCGTAGCATACGTGGCACTGCTTGCAGTATCAGGGACCGTCCCTGACTCTCCGCCATCATGATCTACGACACCAAAATCTTCATAGGCAGAAGCCTGCGGGGCGGGCGTCGTCGTGGAATCCGGCACTGGCTTAATCATATCTTCGGTTGGCCGACCAAGATCGCTGAACCTCACCGGCTCACTGGTCAGAACATAGACAGCACTGTCGAGTGGTTGGTCATCGTCATCAAGTTTCGTCTCTCGCGTCGCAAAATAAAGCGCGACCAGCGGATTAGTCGTCCAGTCCATAAAGCGCGTCGGCAGGCCGTGATGCTGGGCGATGGCCAACGCCTCCCAATCATTACGAGGCAGATGATGCACGTAGGTTAAAAGGTGGTTGGTAAAGACGCCGAGAACCTCGCGCTCGATTTGATCACGCTCGAATAGCGTGACGGTTGCCAGTCTCTTGTAACGCCCAATGGACGGCTTAAGCGAATAGTCCTCACTGACCAGCTTACTCTGCCCGCGAAAATAGATGCTCCCCTTCGGCAACTCCTTGCGGACAGTTTCGAGGTATTCCTCAAAGCTCTCGATAAGAAATGGTGTACTCATACGGTAACCGCATTCCGTACGTCTATCTTGCCCGTGACGGCGGCGGTAATGAGAGCGGTGCGGTAATCCTGCAACCGCTCCACCGCCTCCTCCACCTTCCCCACCAGCGCGTCCAGCTTCGCCGTTTCCTTGTCGAGATATACGGCGATGGCGGTTTGTTCGGGCAGCGGGGGGACCGGAACGTCCAAGTTCTGGATTACGCCCATCCCAATGTTTTGCTGCGTTCCAAAGCTCCAGCTCAGTTCAACCGCCGTGCGAAACTCTCTGGATTGCATATAAAAGAACACGAAGTTTCTATCTACTTGCCTTGGATCGCATCGAACAGCGGCAAGGGGTGACCAAATGTTGAACTCGACATCTGTATCGACCATTGCTACCCGCCCAGTGGTTGCTCCGGATTTGATGAGGTAGATGTCACCTCGTAGTGGCCGATACTTCTTGCTGAATCGTTTGTGGTCTTCGGTCGTGATGTGCCCACGAATCTTGTCAAAATCGATTCTGCCGCCGCTGGCCGCTTCAGCAGAGACAAAAGGAATGCCCTCATCAAAAATCTCCGGCGTTTCATGAGGCCCATCAGTGACCGGCGTTGAGACGAGAAACTTGATTG
>JANYDY010000118.1 GCA_025363435.1 Betaproteobacteria bacterium | reverse complement strand
ACGTCTTCATCACCGGGCGGCTGAAAGAAATCATCGTCATGTCGAACGGCGAAAAAATTCCGCCGGTCGACATCGAATCGGCGATCATGCGCGATACACTGTTCGAGCATGTCATGCTGGTTGGCGAGGGCAAACCCTTCCTCAGTCTGCTGGCCGTACTCAACGGCGAGTGCTGGAAACAGGTCGCGGCGGAAAAAGGCGGTGTTGCCTTGAGCAGCGCAGAGACAGAGAAGCTGCTGCTGGCGCGGGTAGCGGCGCAGATGAAGGAATTTCCGGGCTATGCGCAGGTGCGCAAGGTGACCGCGGTGCTGGAGCCATGGACGGTTGAAGACGGATTATTGACGCCGACGCTGAAACTCAAGCGTCCGCGTGTGACGGAGAAATTCAATGCAGAGATCGACGGCATGTATGCAGGCCACTGAGCGGACAATTTAATGACGAACCAAAACAGTCAAATGACGGGCCTGCCGGAAGGCAAACAACCGGCGCTGCGCGTGGTGCCGATGCCGGCCGATTCGAATTCAAGCGGCGATATTTTCGGCGGCTGGGTGATGTCGCAGGTTGATATTGCCGGCAGTATTCCGGCGATCCTGGCCGCCCGCGGGCGGGTGGCGACGGTGGCGGTGCAGTCTTTTGTCTTCAAGCAGCCGGTGCTGGTCGGCGATGTGGTCAGCCTTTACGCGGAAATCGTGCGTATCGGCCGCACCTCGATTACGGTCAGCGTCGAGGTCTATTCGCAGCGCAATCCGGCCGCACCCGAATGCGTGAAGGTGACCGAGGCGACGCTGACGTACGTTGCGGTCGATGCGCAGCGCCGGCCGCGTGTGGTCGCGGCGCAACAATAGTCGTTTCATCCGTTGTGCATTCGCCGGAATTGAGTAAACTGTCACCCTCACAGTGATCGCGCGTTCCGCACCAAGCGGGGTGTGCGATGAAGGGGGAGCAATGCCTGAAGTCAAAAATTTCGTCCGGCTGTCGGTGCTAGCGGCACTCAGCCTTACTACGGCTCATGCCGCAGCGTCCGGTTTTGCCCTGATCGAGCAGAATGCCAGCGGTCTCGGCAATGCCTATGCCGGACAGGCCGCCGCCGCGGAAAACGCCAGCACCATATTTTTTAATCCGGCCGGCATGACGTTGTTAAACGGCCGCCAGGTGTCGGGCACGATCAATGTGATCCGGCCGAATACCGAATTCACCGATAACGGCGGTTCGCGTGCGCCGTCCGGCGCCATTCCGCTTGGCAACAACGGCGGCGATGCGGGCGGCTGGAACTATGTGCCGAACGGTTACCTGTCGTGGCAGCTCACGCCGCAGCTGTGGGCCGGCATCGGTCTTACCGTACCTTTCGGGCTGAAGACGACTTACGATCCGAATTTTCTTGGCCGCTTTCAGTCGCAGAAATCGCAATTCCAGACCTACGATATCAATCCAAGCGTCGCTTTCAAGTTCAATGACTGGTTGTCGGTTGGCGGCGGCGTCAGCTATCAATACGCGCGGCTCTCGCTCGATCGCTCGTTTTCGGTGGTGGCGGCAAGCCGCGCGCAAACCGTTTCGCTGCACGATGGCGCGTTCGGCTGGAATATCGGCGCGATGTTCAATCTCGGCAAGGACACGCGCGCGGGTCTGACCTATCGC
Organism: Betaproteobacteria bacterium; assembly: GCA_025363435.1. GTDB lineage: Bacteria > Pseudomonadota > Gammaproteobacteria > Burkholderiales > SG8-41 > PALSA-1004. The sequence goes on along the minus strand of JANYDY010000118.1, from coordinate 28,496 downwards.
TCGACGCTGAATTACGATCTTGCGGGCGGTGTTACCGTTTCCGGTGTCGGTACTGCGACAGCCAAGGCCTCGCTGAGTTTGCCGGATACCGTATCGCTCGCCATTTCGCATCAACTGAACGACAAGTGGCAATTGCTGAGCGATGTGACGTGGACGAAGTGGAGCCGCATTCAGAATGTGCCACTGTTCCTGACCTCCGCGCTGGGTGCTTCCGCGGCCGGTTCGGTATCGGATACGCTTGATCTTCAATTCAAGGATACCTGGCGCCTTGGCCTCGGTGCGAACTATCACTGGACCGACAATTTCATGTTAAAGCTCGGCGTTGCCTACGATAAAACGCCGGTGCCCGATGCTGCGCATCGCACGGTTTTCCTGCCCGACAGCGACCGCACCTGGCTGTCGTTCGGCGGCAAACACCAGCTGAGCAAGGCGGGTGTGCTGGATGTAGGCTATGCGCGGCTGTTCTTGAAAGACGGCGACTCGCTGCGCAGCAAAGGTACCGGCGCCGCCGGCTCGCAAGGCATCGTCAGTGGCAGCTACAAGTCTTATGTCGATATCGTAAGCCTGCAGTACACGCATTCGTTCTGACGCATCTACCTTCGCGCGCTGCGCGAAGTTTGCTTCGCCGTAAGGGACGTGCGCGATTTCCGACCACTTAATAGCGCACGTATTCAGCGCCTGTTCCGGCGATGGGCAACAGGCACGGGTGCTAGAATCGGCGCATTACGCTGGGGTCCAATATGTCGACGAATCAACCGTTGAATCAGTCGTTTATGGTGCGCCGCGCAGCAGTTCTGGGCGCCGGCGTGATGGGCGCGCAGATTGCGGCGCATCTGGTAAACGCCAATGTCGAGGCTTTGCTGTTCGAGTTGCCGGCGAAGGAGGGGGATCCTAACGGCAATGTGCAAAAGGCCATCGAGAACCTGAAAAAACTCGAACCGAGTCCGCTCGCGGTGACGCGCAAGGCGGCGATGATACAAGCCGCCAATTACGAACAGCACCTCGATCGGCTCAAAGACTGCGACCTCGTCATCGAGGCCATCTCCGAGCGCATGGACTGGAAGGCCGATCTTTATCGCAAGGTTGCGCCGCATCTCGGCGAAAATTCCATTTTCGCCAGCAATACGTCCGGGCTTTCGATCAACCAGCTCGCGGCGGCGTTTCCCGAAAACCTGCGGCATCGTTTCTGCGGCGTGCACTTTTTCAACCCGCCGCGCTATATGCATCTCGTCGAGTTGATCGCCTGCCGCGAAACCAATCCGGCAATACTCGACGATCTCGAGAAATTTCTCGTTACTACTCTGGGCAAGGGTGTCATACGCGCCAAGGACACGCCCAATTTCATCGCCAATCGCGTCGGCGTGTTTTCGCTGCTCGCGACGATACATCACGCGCAGCAGTTCGAACTCGGTTTTGATGTTGTTGATGCACTGACAGGCCCGTTGATCGGGCGACCGAAGAGCGCGACCTTGCGCACCGCCGATGTGGTCGGCCTCGACACTTTTGCGCACGTCGTCAAGACCATGGCTGACACGTTGCCGGAAGATCCCTGGCACAAATACTATGCGATTCCCGCCTGGCTCAAAGCGCTGATCGAGCAGGGCGCGCTCGGGCAGAAGAGCAAGCGTGGCGTTTACCAGAAGGTCGGCCGTGATATTCAGGTGCTCGATGTGGCGTCCGGCGCTTATCGCGTTGCCGCAGGCGCGGCAGATCCCTCGGTAGTGGAGATACTGAAGAACAAGGACGTCGCCGCGCGCTTTGCCGCTTTGCATGCTTCGCCGCATCCGCATGCGCAGTTTTTGTGGGCGATTTTCCGCGACACCTTTCAATATTGCGCTGTGCATCTGGCGGCGATTGCCGACAACGCGCGCGACCTCGATCTCGCCATCCGCTGGGGCTTCGGCTGGAATCAGGGGCCGTTCGAGATCTGGCAGGGCGCCGGCTGGGCGACGGTTGCGCAATGGATCGCCGACGATATCAAGGCCGGCAAAACGATGACGGGCACGGCCCTGCCGGCATGGGTTGCCGAATCAGGCCGCGCCGGCGTGCACAGCCCGCAGGGTTCTTATGCGCCGGCGTCAAACACTACCATGGCGCGTTCGACGCTGCCGGTCTACCGCCGCCAGTTGTTTCCGGACCGTCTGCTCGGCGAACAGGCGCAATACGGAACGACGATATTTGAAACCGGCGGCGTGCGCTGCTGGCATACCGGCGACGACATTGCGATCGTCAGTTTCAAGAGCAAGATGCATGCGATCGGCGACGATGTCCTCGACGGCGTGTTGCAGGCGATCGAGGAAGCCGAACGCAATTACGCCGCACTCGTGGTGTGGCAGACCGAGCCGCCGTTTTCGGTCGGCGCGAATTTGAAAAAGACTACGGCGTCCGGCGACGGCCCGCGTGCGCCGCCCACGGCCGCGAGCAGGCTGTTCCGCCAGTTCAAAAAAGCAGCCGAGTCGGCGATTCTGAAAGCGGCGCGCAGTTTGAATGTGGCCGATCAGTTGATGGCCGGCAAACTCGCCGAGGTGGAACGACTGGTCGAGCAGTTTCAGTTCACCACCGGGCAACTCAAATATTCGATGGTGCCGACGGTGGCGGCGGTTGACGGCCTGGCCCTCGGCGGCGGTTGCGAATTCGTCATGCATTGCGATCGTGCGGTGGTCACGCTGGAAAGTTATATCGGTCTGGTTGAGGTCGGTGTCGGCCTCCTGCCGGCAGGCGGCGGCTGCAAGGAATTTGCGCTGCGCGCGGCTGCTGACGCCAAAGGCGGCGATGCCTTTCCGTTTCTACGCCGTTATTTCGAGGCGGTGGCGATGGCGCAGGTCGGCCGCAGCGCCGAACATGCGCGCGAAATCGGTTATCTGCGCGCCACTGATCGTATCGTCATGAACCGTTTTGAATTGCTGTCGATTGCCAAAGTCGAAGCGCGCGCGATGGCTGAGGCCGGCTACCGGCCGCCGCTCAAAGCCCGCGATATTCCGGTGCTGGGGCGTTCGGCAGCGGCCACGATCAAGGCGTTTATCGCCAACATGCTCGAAGGCAAATTCATTTCCGAGCATGATTTCCTGATCGCCGGCAAGATCGCCGATGTGATGTGCGGCGGCGACGTCGAGGCCGGCAGCCTGGTCGATGAACAATGGCTGCTTGATCTCGAGCGCCATCATTTCATGGAACTGCTGGCGACCGAGAAAACACAGGCGCGCATTGAGCAGATGCTCAAAACCGGCAAACCGCTGCGCAACTAGATCCGGAGTCCACCATGTCAAAACAAGTTCAGGACGCCTATATCGTTGCGGCAACACGTTCGCCGGTTGGCAAGGCGCCGCGCGGTATGTTTAAAAATGTGCGGCCCGATGACCTGCTCGCGCATGTGTTGAAGGCCGCGCTGGGGCAATGCAAAGGTCTCGATTCGCACGCGATTGACGATGTGATCGTCGGTTGTGCGATGCCGGAAGCCGAGCAGGGCATGAATGTCGCGCGCATCGCCTTGCTGCTGGCCGGATTGCCGAACACGGTGTCCGGCCTGACCATTAACCGCTTTTGTTCGTCGGGTGTGCAGGCAGTGGCACTGGCGGCCGATCGCATCCGTCTCGGCGAAGCCGACGTCATGATTGCCGCCGGTACCGAGAGCATGAGCATGATACCGATGGGCGGCAACAAACCGTCGTTCAGTCCGGCTATTTTCAGCAGTAACGAAAACATTGCCATCGGTTATGGCATGGGCATTACCGCGGAAAAAGTTGCGCAGCAGTGGAACATCAACCGCGAGCAGCAGGACCTGTTCGCCGCCGAAAGCCATCGTCGCGCGCTGCATGCTGCCGACAACGGTGAATTTACCGCCGAGATTACGCCCTACGAAATAGTCGACCGGGTGCCTGATCTGGCGACGCGTGAAATCGCGCAGAAACGCCGCAATGCCACTGCTGATGAGGGGCCGCGGCGCGACACCTCGGTCGAGGGACTGGCGCGGCTCAAACCGGTGTTTGCGGCCAAGGGCTCGGTCACGGCGGGCAATAGCTCGCAGATGTCGGATGGCGCCGGCGCCGTGATATTGATGAGCGAAGAAGCGATGAAGCGCTTCAATCTGAGTCCGCTGGGGCGTTTTCTCGGCTACGCGGTGGCCGGCGTGCCGCCCGAAATCATGGGCATAGGCCCGGTCAAGGCGATTCCCAAGGTTTTGCGCCAGTGCGGCCTCAAAATCGAGGATCTGGACTGGATTGAATTGAACGAGGCATTTGCCGCACAGTCGCTGGCGGTGATCAAGGAGCTCGGCCTCGATGCATCAAAAGTGAACCCGCTGGGCGGTGCTATCGCACTGGGGCACCCTCTTGGTGCGACCGGCGCGGTGCGCACTGCAACGCTGTTGCACGGGATGCGCCGGCGCAAGCAGCGTTACGGCATGGTGACAATGTGCATCGGAACCGGGATGGGTGCTGCCGGAGTGTTCGAATCCCTGTAAAATCGGGGAAATGAATATTCAACGCATTTTCAAGACGCTCATTGCCGCGGCAGCCGCTGCCGGCGTTTTTGCTGCTGCGCCACTGCATGCGCTCGAAATCGAGGGCGTAAAACTCGATGAAAAAATCACCCTGAGCAAGGGCGGACCGACGCTCGTCTTGAACGGCGCCGGCGTGCGCCACAAGCTGGCCTTCATCAAGGTTTACGTCGGCAGCCTCTATCTGCTCGAGAAAAAGTCGGACAACGAAGCGGTGCTTGCCGATACCGGACCGAAGCGTGTCACCATGGACATACTCGCCAACGAGGTCACCGCGCAGGATCTGATTTCGTCGGTCAACAATGCGCTGGCGGTCAATTTGTCGCCGCACGAACTGGCGCTGGTCGAGAAACGCATCCGCGACCTTAACAACATGATGGGTTCGATCAAGACGCTGGGTAAAGGCGGTGCGGTGCAGCTTGATTACGTGCCGGATGTCGGCACGCGCATCACCGTCAACGGCGAAGAAAAACTCACCATCCCGGGGGCGGATTTCTTCCGCGCGCTGCTGCACATATGGATCGGCAGCAAGCCGGTGGACGGGCGGTTGCGCGACGCCATGCTGGGCAAGAGCCGCTGATTTTTCCGCTTTAGCGGCGCAGGCGCCTCGCCTGCGCTACAACATCCGGCTCGCGCTACATGTTCGAGTAGTTCGGCCCGCCGCCGCCTTCCGGCGTCACCCACACGATGTTCTGTGTCGGGTCTTTGATATCGCAGGTTTTGCAGTGCACGCAGTTCTGCGCGTTGATTTGCAGGCGCGGGCTGCTACCGTCATCGTTGCGCACGATCTCGTAAACGCCGGCCGGGCAGTAACGCTGTTCCGGTGCATCGTAGAGTTCGAGGTTGACGTTGACAGGCACGGAGGCATCTTTCAGCGTCAGGTGGGCGGGCTGGTTCTCTTCGTGATTGGTTCCCGAGATGAATACCGACGAGAGCCGGTCAAAGGTCAGTGTGCCGTCGGGTTTCGGATAATTGATCGGTTGCACATCGGTTTTGCGCGTTAGCGTTTCATTGTCGGCATGTTGATGGTGTAGTGTCCACGGCGCCTTGCCGCCGAACACCACCTGGTCGATACCGACCATCAACGTGCCGGTGTAGAGGCCCTTGGCCATCCACGGTTTGAAGTTGCGCGCGCGGTGCAGTTCGTCATGCAGCCAGCTCGCGCGAAAGGCTTCGGGGTAACTCACCAGTTCGTCCGCCGTGCGGCCGGCTTTGAGTGCGTCGAACGCCGACTCGGCGGCCAGCATGCCGGACTTGATCGCGCAGTGGCTGCCCTTGATGCGCGAGGCATTGAGAAAGCCGGCGTCATCGCCGATCAGGCAACCACCGGGGAAGGTCAGTTTCGGTAGCGATTGCAAACCGCCGGCCGAGATGGCGCGCGCGCCGTATGAGATGCGTTTGCCGCCGTCGAGAAACTTGCGGATTTCCGGATGCGTTTTATAACGCTGGAACTCCTCGTACGGGCTCAGGTACGGATTGGTGTAGGCGAGCCCGACGACGTAGCCGATGGCGACCAGATTGTTCTCCATGTGATAGAGAAACGAGCCGCCGTAGCTGGCGCTGTCGAGCGGCCAGCCTGCGGTGTGCATGACCAGCCCCATTTGATGCAGCTCGGGTTTGATCTCCCACAATTCCTTGAGGCCGATGCCGTAGACCTGCGGATCGACGCCATTGCGCAGACTGAATTTTTCCTGAAGCTGTTTGCCGAGATGACCGCGGCAGCCTTCAGCGAAGAAAGTGTACTTGGCGTGCAGTTCCATGCCGGGTTGATAGGCATCGGTCGGTTTGCCGTCCTTGCCGATGCCCATGTCGCCGGTGGCGACACCTTTGACGCTGCCGTCAGCGTTGTAGAGCACTTCGGCGGCGGCGAAGCCGGGAAATATTTCAACACCGGAGGCTTCGGCCTGCTGCCCCAGCCAGCGCACCACGTTGCCGAGGCTGATCACATAATTGCCGTGGTTCTGGAAACATTTCGGCAACATGAAGGTCGGGACGCGGAAGGAGGATTTCTCTGAAAGGATCAGAAAACGGTCTTCGCTTACCGGCGCGTTGAGCGGTGCGCCGAGTTCCTGCCAGTTCGGAATGAGTTCGTTGAGGGCGCGCGGATCCATCACCGCGCCGGAAAGAATATGTGCGCCGACCTCGGAGCCTTTTTCAATTACGCAGACGCTGGTTTCATGGCCCTGTGCTGCGGCGAGTTGCTTGAGACGGATTGCCGCGCCGAGTCCGGCCGGACCGGCGCCCACGATCACTACGTCATATTCCATCGATTCACGATCAGCCACCGCGTGCTCCTCCGTATCGTTCGCTGCAAATAATTAATGTCACTGCACATTATACCGTCGCCGCGGCGCACACCGGCGTGCTCAGACGCGGCGTGTGCCGATTGGCATGGCAATGTGATCGGCGCAGCTTATGCCGCTGCGCACCGCCGATTCGATGGTGGCGGGGTAGTCGCTGGCGGTGTAATCGCCGGCCAGATAGAAATTTTTCAGCGGCGTGATGCACGCCGGGCGTCGCAGACCCGGCGTGCAGGCGAAGGTCGCGCGTTTTTCGGCGATCACGCGCAGCCATTGCAATTCCGGTAGTGCGCCGAGCCGGCGTTTGATTTCTGCATTTGCCAATGCGCCGAGTTCTTCCTGCGACATGTCCTGATGCGCGCCTTCGGCCGAGATGACTGCGCCGATGAGTCCGCTTTGCCCGCACAGCGCGCCGCGGTCGAAGACCCAGTGCAAGGGGCCGTCGGCAAAGCCCAGCATCGCCGCGGGCAGAAAGACCGGTGACGCGTATTGCAGCCACACCGAATAAATCGGTTGATAACTGAATTGTTCGATCATTGTGGCAGTGTCGGACAGCGCCGATATGCCGATCAAAAAAGCGCCGACCTGGTGCGGCGGCAGCGCGCACACCACGTGGCTGAACGTTTCTTTGGCGGCGCCGGTAATCACTACAAAACCGTCACCGCTAACGTCGATGGCAGTGACGCGCTGTCCAAGTTTGATATCGCCGCCATGCTGTTTGACGTAATCGGCGGCCGGTTCAGGAAACAAAGCGCTGAGATCAACGCGCGACAGTAAAAGATCGCTGGCGGCGCGCGACGCATTCATGGTGTCGCGTAGCACATTGACGAAAATCTGCGCTGACGCGTAGGCGGGCGGTGTGTTGAGTGCCGCCACGCACAGCGGACGCCAGAACACGCGTTTCATGAATTCGCTTTGCTGATGCTGCTTCAACAACAGCTCGACGCTGATGTCCTGTTCCAGCCGGTAGCCTTTGCGCTTGAGTGCAGCGAGCAAGCGCACCATTTGCAGGCGCTCGGCTATGCCGGCGCCTTTTGCACTCAGCAGGGCAACCAGTAAATGCAGGGGGGCGGGAAGCTGCGGCGCGGTCAGATCGAACTCGCCGTGCATATGCCAGGCCAGCGGAATGCGCAGCAGGGCAGAGGCGTGTTGCGGGTTGACCTGTTGTATCAGCCGCAGTGTTTCGCTATAGGCACCGCTGAGGATGTGCAGACCGTTGTCGAGTGCAGCGTCGCGGTGTTCGACGCGGCGCGCGCGACCGCCCAATTGTTTGCCGGCTTCGAAAACCGTCACCGCAATATTCTGCGCCGCAAGCGTTGCCGCGGCCGCCATGCCGGCGTAACCGCCGCCGATGACGGCGACACTGGCCGCTTGCCTCAAGGCGGGGCCGTCGGGCACAGCGGGAGAACTGGTAACTATGCGACTTTGGCCGGCGTGCGTGCCGGGCCAGCGTTGCGCGCGGTCGAGCCTGCGCCTGCCCAGACCTGCCGCGGCACATTGACGTGGCCGTCGAAAACGCGGCGCGCGGTGCGGATCAATGCGGCGCGGCGCAGGTCTTCTTTGCCGTTGGCAAGATCGGCGTCGAAATCAATCGCAATCATGCCCGAGGGGTGCTCGATGCGGATCGCGCCCTGCGGCGGCGCCGGCAGCGGCGCGATCTGCGCAGCCAGCGTGCCGGGTATCGCACACGCCGCGGCGATGCAGACCGTGCCCGTCACCGGGTGCGCCTTGTGGCAGGCATTAGGCACGAAAAAGCGCGACGCGATGGTGCCGCCGTTCTGCGCTTTGGACAGTAGCGCGATTTTCGGCACCACCAGTTTCGAAACGTCGCCCATGCCCATTAGTATTCCTGCTTTGAGACGGATCGCTTCCATGCGTTTGAACAATTCTTTGTCGGCGTCGAGTTCGGCGGCGGTTTCGCAGCCGGTTTTGCCGAAGGCTTCGGCACGCATCAGCACGATCGGCATGGCGACATCGACGCAGCTCACTTCGATGCCATCGATCACGTCAAGCGGTTTTCCCGTCGGCAGCATTTTTTTCGTAACCGAGCCGATTGCGCTTTTGAAATTGATCTTGACCGGCGCCGCCGTGCCTGCGACGCCGTCAATTGCTGCGTCGCCTTCGTAAGTTACCGCGCCGCCCGGTGTTTGCACGATGGCGTCGACCAGCGACTGCGTGTTGACGTTGAAGATGCGCACTGTCGTCTCACCGTTTTTCGCCGGAACCAGCCCCGACTCGATGGCGAACGGTCCAACGGCCACGAGCATGTTGCCGCAGTTGGGTTTGGTATCGACGATGCGCTGGTTGATTTCGACCTGGGCGAACAGGTAATCGACATCAGCCTCGGGATGCTTCGACTTGCTGATCATCGCTACCTTGCTGGTGACCGAGTGCGCGCCGCCGATGCCGTCGACCTGGATTTCATGCGGCGAGCCCATTACCGCAAGCAGGACGGCGTCGCGCGTCGCCGCGTCCGGCGGCAGATCAGCGGCGAGAAAAAACGGACCGCGCGAGGTGCCGCCGCGCATGATGACGCAAGGGATACGGGTTTGCATGGGTGCTGCTCCTCTGCAGTTGCACCGCGCGAATTCCGCGGGTCGGGAGTGCGACGATTATAACCGAGCGAACGCGCCGCTCAGAACGCGTAGCGGCGCAGTCCGCCGTCTACCGGCATGACGGTGCCGGTGATGTAAGCGGCGATTGGCGAGGCAAGGAACACGGCGAGTGCGGCCAGTTCTTCGGGTTCACCGTAACGGCCGACCGGAATCTCTTTTGCCGACTGCTCGGCGCGAAACTCCGGTGAATACTTGTGCCTGATCTGTTCGCTCATGATGCGGCCCGGCGGAATCGAGTTCACCGTGATGCCGTGTTTGCCGACCTCACGCGACAGACCTTTGGCCCAGGCGTGGATCGCGGCCTTCGCCGAGGTTGCGGTGAGCAGGCGATCGGGTTCGGATTTGCCGCTGATGTTGATGATGCGGCCCCAGTTCTGCGCCATCATTTGCGGCAGTATGGCGTGAGTGAGCTGGCGCACACGGATAAAGTTGAGCGTCATGCTCTGCGTCCATTCTTCTTCCGGCGCGTCGAGCGGCAGCGGTGGTTTGCTGCCACCGGCGCTGTTGATCAATATGCCGATGTTGCCGATTGCGCGCTGCGCTTCTGCGGCGAGTTGCTGCGCTGAGTTTTCTTCCATGATGTCGATGACGACGATCGCCGGCTTGCTGCCGCCCGCGGCGGTGATTTCGCCGGCGAGTTCTTCCAGCAGTTCGCGGCGTCGCGCAGCGATGCACAGCCGCGCGCCTTCGGCAGCGAGGCCTTTGGCGATGGCGCGGCCTATGCCCTGGCTGGCGCCGGTGACCAGCGCGGTTTTATTTTTAAGTTGGAGATCCATAACTTTCTGTCGATAAGAATGTAGTGTTGCGTTCAGCCCTTGATCCAGGTGCGCCACGCAATCCACAGTTTGCGCAGGGGTGTCAGCGAGGTGCGTTGATTCAATACCTGCATGCCGTCGGCGCGGATTTCGTCGAGCAGCGTGCGGTAAATCGCCGCCATGACGAGGCCTGGGCGCTGCGCTTTGCGATCTTCGTCCGGCAGAATTTTCATCGCCTCGCGGTAATAGTCGAGCGCGCGTTCGACCTGAAACGTCATCAATTCAACAAAGGCATCGTTGTGGCGCCCGTGCATGATGTCGGCAGCGCTGACGTTGAAGCGCGCCAGTTCGTCGAGCGGAATGTAAATGCGGTCGCGCCGCGCATCTTCGCCGACATCGCGAATGATGTTGGTGAGCTGAAACGCCATGCCGAGGTTTTCGGCGTATTTGAGCGTGTCCGGATTTTTGTAGCCGAAGATTTCCGCCGAGACCAGGCCGACGACGCCGGCCACACGGTGGCAGTAGAGCTTCAGTTCGGCGAAATCGCGGTAGCGGTGCTGCGTCAGATCCATCTCCATGCCGTCGATGATTTCGTGCAAGCGGTCCTGCTCGAGTTTGAATTCGGGCAGCAGTGCGGCGAGCGCCAGCGCCACCGGATGTTTTGCGGTTCCTGCGAAAATCGTCGCCACTTCAATGCGCCACCACGCCAGCTTGGTACGCGCCACGCCGATATCGGCGCATTCATCGACGACATCATCGACTTCGCGGCAGAACGCGTAGAAGGCGGTAATCGCGCGCCGCCGCGGCGGCGGCAGAAACAGAAAGCTGTAGTAAAAGCTCGAGCCGCTTTGCGAGGCTTTCTGCTGGCAGTACTCGTCGGGCGTCATGCATGCCCCGTCATTTGAGCGTCAGCGTGCGCAGCAACAGCAGCGGCCAGTCGTAAGCGCGCAAGACCGGGCGATGGCGCAACACGTTGTAACGCACGCCGGCGATTTTGCTCAGTATGCGGTCGCCGCCGGCGATGATCATGCGCATTTCGAGGCCGATGCGGCCCTTGAGCGCGCGGCCGAGCGGCGCGCCTTCGAGCAATATGCGCCGCGTGCGGTTGACCTGAAACGTCATGAAGTTGCGCCACGCGTCGTTGACCTTGCCGGTGGCGAGCAAGCGTTCTTCGACACCGAAGCGCGCCAGTTCGTCCTGCGGCAGATAGATGCGGCCGTTGCGGTAGTCGATGGCAACGTCCTGCAGAAAATTGATCACTTGCAGGCTGGAACAGATGTTGTCGGAGTTGCGCAGATTCTGCGCGGTTGCCGCACCGAAGAGGACCAGCAGCAGACGCCCGACCGGGCTGGCCGAACGCCGGCAGTAATCGAGCACCTCGCCGTAGTCGGCGTAGCGTTTCTTGGTGACGTCCTGTGTAAACGCCGAGAGCAGATCCTGAAACAGCGGGATCGGCAGATTGTGCTGTTTAACGACCTCGCCGAGTTCCTGAAACAGCGGCAGGCGCGAGCGTTCGCCGCGTTCGATCATGCGCAGTTCGTCGCCGTAACTGGCCAGCAGCATCAGGCGTTCCTCGTCCGTGCGGTCGCCTTCATCGGCAAAATCGTCGGCGCTGCGCGCGAAGCGATAGATCAGTTCCACCGGCCGGCGCAGCCGTGGCGGCAGCAGGATGGAGGCAACCGGAAAATTTTCGTAATGATCGATGGTCACGTGAGCAGGGAGAAACAACCGGTATTACAAGGGATTACCCTTTGATCATCACCAATCGCGACCGGTACGCGAGGCTGACGTGAGATGGTAATTATATTACAATCAAAGTGTTGCGAAAGTGGCGGAATTGGTAGACGCACCAGATTTAGGTTCTGGCGCCGCAAGGCGTGTGGGTTCGAGTCCCTCCTTTCGCACCAGGACCCGCACCCTTAAGACACAGGCATAGGAAATCACATGGCAGCAACACTGGAACAAACGAATCAGCTCGAGCGTCGCCTCGACATCACCTTGGCGCCGGCGGAAATCGACGGCGAGGTGCAAAACCGCCTCAAGCAGCTCGCGCGGAATGTAAAGATGCACGGCTTCCGGCCCGGTAAAGTACCGCTGAAAGTTGTCGCTCAGCAATACGGTGAGCAGGTGCGGCGCGAGGTCATGGGCGACGCCTTGCAGAAAAGTTTCGGTGACGCGATACGCGAACAGAATTTGCGCATTGCCGGTTATCCGCGCTTTGAACCCAAGGCCGGTGCCAACGCGGATGCCGCGTTGCCGGTTGCATTCAGCGCAACCTTTGAGGTCTACCCGGAAGTCGCAGTCGGCGACGTCAGTACGGTTGCCATTGAGCGGCCGCAGGTTGAGATCAGCGACGCCGAGGTCGAGAAGACCATCAACATCATGCGCAAGCAGCGCGCGACTTACGAAAACGTCAGCCGTGCCGCCGCCATGGACGACCGCGTGACCATTGATTTTGAAGGCAAGATCGACGGTAAGGTGTTCGAAGGCGGGGCCGGCACCGACCTCGCCATCGTGCTGGGCGAAGGCCGGCTGCTCAAGGATTTCGAAAGTCAGGTCGTAGGTATGTTGTCGGGGGCCAGCAAGTCGTTTGAATTGCGCTTCCCCGACGACTATCATGGCAAGGAAGTTGCCGGAAAAACCGCGACTTTCGAAGTAAAGTTAAAGCAGGTTACGGAGCCAAAGCTGGCGCCGGTTGACGCCGAATTCGCGAAGACGCTGGGTGTTGCCGACGGCAATGTCGAAACGATGCGTCGCGAAGTGCGGGAGAATCTTGAGCGCGAAGTGAAACGCCGTGTCAGTGCCAAGGTCAAAGATCAGATCATGCAGGCGCTGATCGATGGCACGCAGGTGGTGGCGCCGAAGTCGCTGGTCGAGATGGAAGTTGAACGGATGCAGGCGTCGATGCGGCAGGAGTTGGAATCGCGTGGTGTTAAAAGCGAAGGCATGCCGATGGAGGCATCGATTTTCGAAGCGGCGGCGCAGCGGCGCGTCAAGCTTGGTTTGATCCTGTCGGAAGTTGTGCGCATACATGGGCTGCAAGCGAAACCCGAGCAGGTCAAGGCGATGGTTGAAGAGCAGGCGCAGACCTACGAGGCGCCGGCGGAAGTGGTGAAATGGTATTACCAGTCGCCGGATCGTTTGCGCGAAATTGAATCGATGGCGGTGGAAGAAAATGTCGTAACGTGGGCGCTGGCTACCGCGAAAGTGGCGGACAAAAAGACTGACTTTGATGAATTGATGGGAAACAGCAAATGATGCAACCCGAATGGCAGCGCACGGCAGCGGAACCGCAAGGGCTCGGCATGGTGCCGATGGTGATCGAGCAGAGCGGCCGCGGCGAACGCGCGTACGACATTTACTCGCGCCTGCTCAAAGAGCGCGTCGTATTTCTGGTTGGTCCGGTGAACGAAATCACCGCCAACCTGATCGTCGCCCAATTGTTGTTTCTCGAATCCGAAAATCCGGACAAGGACATTTCGTTTTACATCAATTCGCCGGGCGGTTCGGTGTCGGCGGGGCTTGCCATCTACGACACCATGCAATTCATCAAGCCGGATGTATCGACTTTATGCGTCGGCCAGGCCGCGAGCATGGGTGCGCTGCTGCTGACGGCGGGAGCGAAAAATAAACGTTTCTGTTTGCCGAATTCCCGTGTCATGATTCATCAACCGATGGGCGGTTTTCAGGGGCAGGCTTCGGACATTGAAATTCACGCCAAGGAAATCCTGTTTTTGAAGGCCAAGCTCAACGAGATCATGGCGCATCACACCGGGAAGTCGATGGACGTGATCGAGAAAGATACCGATCGCGACAATTTCCTCTCGGCGGCACAGGCGGTTGAATACGGATTGGTGGATAAAGTCCTGGTCAGCCGGGCTGAATCCGCGAAATAATATCGTCAGGGTCGATAAGGGCTAAAGGAACACTGCATATGTCAGACAAGATCGGCGGCGAGAAGCTTCTCTACTGTTCTTTCTGCGGCAAGAGCCAGCACGAGGTGCGCAAGTTGATTGCGGGCCCGTCGGTGTTCATTTGCGACGAATGCATCGAACTGTGCAACGACATTATCCGCGAAGAAACGCAGAGCGAGCACGGCGGCAAGGGCGCCAAATCCGACCTGCCGGTACCGCATGAAATCCGCGAGATACTCGATCAATACGTGATCGGTCAGGACACCGCCAAGAAAATTCTCTCGGTGGCGGTTTACAACCACTACAAGCGGTTGAAAAACCTGTCGAAGAACGACGACGTCGAACTCGCCAAGAGCAATATTCTGCTGGTCGGGCCGACCGGTTCGGGCAAGACGCTGCTGGCGCAGACATTGGCGCGCCTGCTCAATGTGCCGTTTGTGATGGCCGATGCGACGACGCTGACCGAAGCCGGTTACGTCGGCGAGGACGTTGAAAACATCATCCAGAAGCTGCTGCAGAAATGCGACTACGATGTCGAGAAAGCGCAGCGCGGCATCGTTTATATCGACGAAATCGACAAGATTTCACGCAAGTCGGATAACCCCTCGATTACGCGTGACGTCTCGGGCGAGGGCGTGCAGCAGGCGCTGCTGAAACTGATTGAAGGCACTATCGCCTCGGTGCCGCCGCAGGGCGGGCGCAAGCATCCGAATCAGGAATTCGTGCAGGTCGACACGACGAACATTCTGTTTGTCTGCGGTGGCGCGTTCGACGGGCTCGATAAAGTCATACGCGCGCGTTCCGAAAAAGGCGGCATCGGCTTCGGCGCCGAAGTGAAAAGCCAGGACAACCGCAAGGACATGAGCCGGGTGCTGCGCGATGTGCAACCGGAAGATCTGATCAAATACGGTCTGATTCCGGAATTCGTCGGCCGGCTGCCGGTGGTGGCGACACTCGAAGAGCTCGACGAGGTCGCCCTGATCCAGATTCTGACCGAACCGAAAAACGCCCTGATCAAGCAATACCAGAAGATGTTCTCGATGGAAGGCGTTGAGCTCGAGATCCGCGACAGCGCCCTGCGCGCGATCGCGCACAAGGCGCTCGAGCGCAAAACCGGTGCGCGCGGCCTGCGCTCCATACTCGAACAGACGCTGCTCGAAACCATGTTCGATCTGCCGTCGCTCGAGAACGTCATCAAGGTTGTGGTCGACGAAGGCGCGATCTCCACAGATACGCGGCCTTTACTGATCTATTCCGACCAGCCCAAAGTGGCGGGATCGGTATAATCGTTCATGTGCTCCACCCCTGCGCGAACGCGGGGGCTGTGCAAGTGCTTGAATTCGGTGGGAACAGCCCCCACAACCTTATTTGTCACTTTTAATCAGGAACCGTAATGTCCACTGACAATGACCTTGTAACTGCCTCCCAACTGCCGTTGTTGCCGTTGCGCGATGTGGTTGTGTTTCCGCACATGGTCATACCGTTGTTCGTAGGGCGTCCGAAATCGATCAAGGCGCTCGAAACGGCCATGGAAGCGGGCAAAAGCATCGTGCTGGTTGCCCAGAAATCGGCGGCGAAGGATGAACCTGCGCCCGAAGATATGTACGCGGTCGGCGCGGTCGCCAATATTCTGCAAATGCTGAAGCTGCCCGATGGCACCGTCAAAGTGCTGGTCGAGGGCTCACAGCGTGCGCATATCGACAAAATTATCGATCTCAAGACGCATTACGGCGTGGAATCGACACCGGTTCCCGCGGACAACGAAATCACGCCCGAAACCGAGGCGTTGCGCCGTACGCTGGTCGCCCAGTTCGACCAGTACGTGAAGCTCAACAAGAAAATTCCGCCGGAAATACTGACGTCCCTCGGCGGCATCGATGAACCCGGCCGGCTTGCCGATACGATCGCCGCGCATCTGCCGCTCAAACTCGAGCAGAAGCAGGAAGTGCTGGAAATGTTCGAGGCGAAAAAACGTCTTGAGCATCTGCTCATGCTGGTCGAGGGTGAACTCGATATCCTGCAGGTCGAAAAACGCATCCGCGGTCGCGTCAAGCGCCAGATGGAGAAAAGTCAGCGTGAGTATTACCTGAATGAACAGGTCAAGGCGATTCAGAAGGAACTCGGCGAACTCGAAGAGGGGGCCGACCTTGATGAAATGGACAAGCGCATCAAGTCAGCGCACATGCCGAAGGAAGCGCGCAAGAAGGCCGAGGCTGAACTGAAGAAGCTGCGCCTGATGTCGCCGATGTCGGCGGAGGCGACGGTGGTGCGCAACTATATCGACGCGATCGTTTCGCTACCGTGGAAGAAAAAGAGCAAGATCAGCGCGGACCTCAAACACGCTGAAGATGTACTTGATGAAGACCACTACGGCCTCGACAAGGTGAAAGAGCGCATCGTCGAGTACCTGGCTGTGCAGCAACGCGTCGACAAAATGAAGGCGCCGATTTTGTGTCTGGTCGGCGCGCCCGGCGTGGGTAAAACCTCGCTCGGCCAGTCGATCGCCAAGGCGACAAACCGGAAATTTATCCGCATGTCGCTCGGTGGCGTGCGCGACGAAGCGGAGATTCGCGGTCATCGCCGTACCTACATCGGCTCGATGCCCGGCAAGATACTGCAGAACATGACCAAGGTCGGCGTCAGAAATCCGCTGTTCCTGCTCGATGAAGTCGACAAGATGGGCATGGACTTCCGCGGCGATCCTGCATCGGCGCTTCTGGAGGTGCTCGATCCCGAACAGAATCACACCTTTGTCGACCATTACATTGAGTGCGAGTACGACCTCTCGGACGTGATGTTTGTGGCGACAGCGAACACGCTGAATATTCCGCCGGCGCTGCTTGACCGGATGGAAGTTATTCGCCTGTCGGGTTATACCGAAGACGAAAAGGTGCACATCGCTATTCATCACCTGCTGCCGAAGCAGATGAAGGGCCACGGCCTGAAGGCGGAAGAGGTTTCCGTCTCGGACAGCGCAGTGCGCGACATCATCCGCTACTACTCGCGTGAGGCCGGTGTGCGCAGTCTCGAGCGCGAGGTTTCGAAGATCTGCCGCAAAGTGGTCAAGATGCTGGTCACGCGCGCCGGTGAAAAAGCGCATGCCAAGATTGCAGTTAATTCGCGCAATCTCGATAAATTCCTCGGTGTGCGCCGCTACAGTTTCGGCCTTGCCGAGAAGAAAAACCAGGTTGGCCAGGTCACCGGTCTTGCGTGGACGGAAGTCGGCGGCGAACTGCTGACGATCGAAAGTTCGGTCATGTCGGGTAAGGGCAAGACAATTACCACCGGCAAACTCGGCGACGTCATGCAGGAGTCTATCCAGGCTGCATTGTCGGTGGTGCGTATACGCTCGCGCAAACTCGGCATCAACGAGGATTTCTACCAGAAGAACGACATTCATATTCACTTACCGGAAGGTGCGACGCCGAAGGACGGGCCGAGCGCCGGTATCGGGATTTGCACAGCCATGGTGTCGGCGTTGACCGGTGTGCCGGTGCGCGCAGATGTCGCGATGACCGGGGAAATAACGCTGCGCGGCGAAGTGCTGCCGATCGGCGGGCTCAAGGAGAAACTGCTCGCCGCGCATCGCGGCGGCATCAAGACGGTGCTGATCCCGCAGGAAAACGTGAAGGATCTTGCGGAGATTCCGGACAACATCAAGAACCGTCTCGACATCCAGCCGGTCAAGTGGATCGACCAGGTGCTTGAACTTGCGCTTGAGCGCAAACCGGAGCCGCTGCCCGAGAAGCCGGAGACGCCGCCGCCGGCGGTAGAACAGCCACCTGCCGCGCCCGCGGTAAAGCACTGACGCTGGCTTGTCAATGCGGCGCAGCGCATATTTTTGCGCTGCGCTGCATGGCGCAATAATTGCGTTGTGACAATTGTTACATCACCTCATCCCGGGCAGCGCAAACGCGGCTTAATTCCTTGACACTGTAATTTCGCACTTGCTATAAATCAGCTGCGATTGTTCGATCCGGCCGGAGGCCGCGCTGACGTCAAAGTGATGTCGGGAACGCGGCGAAAAAAACAGGCTGTTGACGGGAATCCCGGTTTTTAATTTTGTAATGCAAATTTGCTCGAGCTTTGAAAGGGGAGTTTTGTGAACAAAGGCGAATTGGTGGAAGCGGTCGCAAAGGCCGCCGATATTTCCAAGTCTTCGGCCGAGAAAGCGCTGGATGGCGCGTTGAACGGCATCAAGAATGCATTGAAGAAAGGCGGCGGCGTTACTCTGGTTGGGTTCGGCACGTTTCGTGTGGCCAAACGCGCGGCGCGTACCGGTCGCAATCCGCGCACCGGTGAAGCGATCAAGATCAAGGCGGCAAAGGTGCCGAAGTTCACAGCTGGTAAGGCCCTGAAAGATGCGGTAAACTAGGCATATCCAACTGGTTCCGGCAGGTTCGTTTGGGGTAGATGCGGATACGCATCTACCCCAAATCGCATCTAGCCCGCAGGTTACGGCAGGCGGCGATTGCAGGGGGTGCTTAGCTCAGTTGGTAGAGCGTCGCCCTTACAAGGCGAATGTCGGCGGTTCGAGCCCGTCAGCACCCACCAGTTGGCCGCATTCAGTAGGTGTTGCAGTTGTTGCAGGATTTGGAGTGGTAGTTCAGTTGGTTAGAATACCGGCCTGTCACGCCGGGGGTCGCGGGTTCGAGTCCCGTCCACTCCGCCAGCTTTACCGAGGCGAACGCATGTTCGCCTTTTTTTTGGCGCGTGCAATGCGTCTTGCTGATCGGTGAACCGCTATGTTCGATTTTGTCCATAAACACAAGATACTGATCCAGATCGTTCTGGCAGTGATCTTTCTGCCGTTCGCTTTCTTCGGCGTCGATTCCTATTTCCGCAATAGTGATCTCGGCGCCGATATCGGCTCGATCAACGGCCGCCCGATCACGCAGCAGGAGTATGCACAGTCGCTACAGGAGCGGCAGGCCGCGCTGCAGCGCATGATAGGCGGCGGCAGCATCCCGCCCGGCCTGCTCGACAGTCCGGAAATAAAAGCGGCCGTCGTTGACGGCATCGTGCGCCAGCGTCTGCTCATCGATCGTGCCGTGAAGAGCGGCGTGCTGATTGCGGACAGCCAGCTGCAGCAGCTGATTTCCGAACAGCCGGCATTTCTTGAGGCCGGAAAATTTTCAAACGTGCGTTATACAGAAATTCTCAAACGCCAGAATATGACGCCGGTGCAATTCGAAAACGGCCTGCGACGCGATTTGATGGTGGAACGCGTCGGCGACGCCTATCGTTCGACTGCGATTGTTTCAAATGCGGTGGCGGACCGGTTGCTGCGCATCAATGCGCAACAGCGTGAAGTAAGCCAGATGGTCATTGAGCCGCAGCAATTCATGGCCGAGGCGAAGCTGGCCGACGATGCGGTCAAGCAGTATTACGACAGCCATCAGGACGAATTCAAGGTGCCGGAGCGCGCGCGCGTCGAGTACCTGGTGCTGGCGCTCGACAATATCGCTGCGCAAACGGAAGTTTCTCCTGAAGAGGTGCGCCAGCATTACGAACAGAATTCGAAACAGTTTGCCAAGGGCGAGGAGCGTCAGGCCAGTCATATCCTGATCACCGCCGACGCAAGCTTCAGCCCGGCGCAGAAAGCGAATGCGCGCGCGCAGGCGGAAAAAATGCTGCAACAGGTGCGCAAGAAGCCCGCCTCTTTTGCTGATCTCGCGAAGAAAAATTCGCAGGACCCCGGTTCCGCCGCAAAGGGCGGCGACCTCGGTTCGTTTCCGCGCGGCGCGATGACCGGCCCTTTCGAAGACGCGGTATTTTCAATGAAGGTCGGCGACATTTCCGATATCGTCGAATCGCAGTTCGGTTTTCATGTCATCCGGCTCACTGCAGTCAAAGGCCGCGGTTTCGAAGACGTGCGCAAGCAGGTCGAGCTTGATTTGAAGCGCCAGCGCGCCAGCAAGAAATTTTCGGAGCTGGCTGAACAGTTCAGCAATCTGGCCTTCGAGCAGGGCGACAGCCTGAAGGCGGCAGCCGAGGCGCTCAAACTGACGGTGCAAAGCGGCGGTTGGGTTGCCCGCAACGGCGCCGACAACAAACTGCTCAACAATCCGAAATTGCTGCAGGCGATTTTTTCCGATGAAGTCATTAAGAACAAACGCAACAGCGAGGTGGTTGACGTCGGCAGCAATACGCTGGTCTCCGCGCGCGCGGTTGAACATGCACCGGCCAGCGTTTATCCGCTGGCGGATATCAGCGGCGGCATTGCCAAGCAGTTGATGATCAAGCAGGCCGGCCAGCTGGCGGCAAAACATGGCCGCGAACTGCTGGCCAAACTGAAAGCGGGTGAATCGGTTGCCGCGGAGTGGACGCCGGCAAAGATGATCAGCCGCAAGGATCAGCAGGGATTTGCGCCACCGGAAATTGCAGAAATCTTCAAACTGGACTCTGGCAAGCTGCCTGCTTATGCAGGCGTCGAAAATCCGCGCGGCGCCTTCATTCTGCTCAAGGTTTCACGCACGGTTGAAGCGGCAGACGTCGATCCGGCCCGGCGCAAGGCCACCGCCGACGAATTGCGCCAGGTAGTTGCGCAGGAACAGATCAATGCATATGTCGCCAGCCTGAAGGCTAAAGCCGACGTGAAGCTGCGCCTTGAGCGGCTGGAGCAGAAGCCGCAGTAGTTCTGAAGCCCGGGCCGGAAGTCAGTCGGGCAGGCTGAGTGCTGTTGTATTGAAGCCGCCGTCAACGTAAACGATTTCGCCGGTAATGCCGCCTGACAGCTCCGAGAGCAGGAAGGCGGCGGTGTTGCCTACATCCTCAATCGTGGTATTGCGGCGCAGCGGCGCATGCTTCGCATGATGACCCAGCAGTTTCGAGAAATCGGCGATACCCGCAGCAGCCAGCGTTTTGATCGGTCCGGCGGAAATGCCGTTCACGCGTATGCCTTTCGGCCCCAGACTTTGCGCCATATAGCGCACGTTCGCCTCCAGACTTGCCTTGGCCAGCCCCATGACGTTGTAATGCGGGACCGAGCGCACTGCACCAAGGTAGCTGAGTGTGAGCAGGGCGGCGTTGCGGCCCTGCATCATCGGCAGCGCGGCTTTGGCCAGCGCGGCGAAGCTGTAGGAACTAATCTCGTGGGCGATGCGGAAACCCTCGCGCGTCACCGTGTCGAGATAATCGTTGGCAAGCTGCTCGCGCGGTGCGAAGGCGATTGAATGGACCAGCCCGTCGAGGCCATCCCAGTGTTTTGCCAGGTCTGCAAACAAGCCGCCGACCTGTTCATCGGAACCGACATCGCAGGGAAAAACCAGATCCGATCCCAGCGGTTGCGAAAGTTTGACAACGCGGTCTTTGACGGCGTCGCCTTGATAGGTGAATGCCAGTTCGGCGCCTTCGCGCCGCGCCGCCTCGGCGATGCCATAGGCGATGGAGCGATTGCTGAGCAGGCCGGTAATGAGGATTTTTTTGCCTTGCAGGAAACCCATTTCAATTCCTTGTCCGGTGTGGCGGGGCAGGCGCGATTATAGCGTATCGACGCGGCCCGCCGCCGCGCTGACGACGGCAATCCGATACGCTACACTGCTTGCCGATGAATTCGAATTTCGCGCGCAAACTGCATGTATGGCGGCTGCTTGCCCTGCCGCTGATTCTGGCCGGCTGCAGCGGCTCGACGTGGAATGACCCCTATCCTGCGGCCGATGCGGAGCGGAATATTCTGTATTCGTCATTCGCCGAACGCCCCAAGCATCTCGATCCGGTGCAGTCCTACAGCTCCAACGAAATCGTGTTTACGGCGCAGATTTACGAGCCGCCTCTGCAATACCATTATCTGAAACGGCCTTACACGTTGATTCCGGGTGTTGCCGAAGCGATCCCGGCGCCGTATTTTCTCGACACAAAAGGGCGCCGCCTGCCGGCCGCCACGGCAGCGCGCGATATCGCGTTTACCGTTTATGAGATCCATATCAAGCGCGGCGTTTTGTACCAGCCGCATCCGGCGTTCGCGCGCGATGCTGCCGGCCGCCATCTTTATCACACGCTGAGCGACGGTGAACTGGCCGCGCGCAACGTGCTTGCCGATTTCACTGAGACCAGCACGCGCGAACTCAAAGCACAGGATTTCGAATACCAGATCAAACGTCTCGCCCATCCGCGCCTGCATTCGCCTATCGTCGGCCTGATGAATGAATACATCGTCGGGCTTAAGGAATACACCGAAACGCTGAAAGCGGCGAACGACGGGCTGGTCAAACGCGGCGAACGCGACGCCTGGATCGATCTGACAAAATATCCGTTAAGCGGCGTCGAGGTGGTTGACGATTACACTTATCGCATCAAGTTGAAGGGCAGTTATCCGCAGTTCCAGTACTGGCTGGCGATGCCGTTTTTCGCGCCGGTACCGGTGGAGGTCGACCGCTTTTTCGGCCAGCCCGGCATGGCGAAGAAAAATCTGACGCTGGACTGGTACCCGGTGGGCACCGGCCCGTACATGTTGACGCAAAACAATCCGAACCGTCAGATGGTGCTCGAACGCAATCCGAATTTCCGCGGCGAGGCCTATCCATCGGAAGGCGAGGCCGGTGACGCCGCGGCCGGCCTGCTTGCCGATGCCGGCAAGCGTATGCCGTTTATCGACAAACTGGTTTTTACGCTGGAAAAAGAAGGCATCCCGCGCTGGAACAAGTTTCTGCAGGGCTATTACGACAATTCCGGCATTAGTTCCGACACCTTTGATCAGGCCGTGCGCTTCGGTGTCGAAGGCGAAGCGGCGGTCAGCGATTCGATGCGCGAAAAGAATATCCAGTTGTCGACCTCGGTCGCGGTGTCCACCTTCTACATGGGTTTCAACATGCTTGATCCGGTGGTTGGCGGCGGCGCCGATCCGGCGAGCCGCGAGCGCGCGCGCAAACTGCGTCAGGCGATATCGATTGCCGTCGATTACGAAGAATATATTTCGATTTTTCAGAACGGGCGCGGCATTCCGGCGCAAAGTCCGCTGCCACCCGGCATTTTCGGTTTTCACGATGGCGCTGCCGGCATCAATCCGGTGGTCTATGATTGGGTGAATGGTGGGCAACGACGTAAACCGGTCGAGGCGGCGAAAAAACTTCTGGGCGAAGCCGGTTATCCGAACGGCATCGACGCAAAGACCGGGGTCCCGCTGGTGCTTTATTTCGACGTCACGGCGCGCGGTGCCGAGGCAAAATCGATACTCGAGTGGTATCAGCGCCAGTTTGAAAAAATCAATGTGCAATTGCAGGTGCGGCCGACTGATTACAACCGTTTCCAGGACAAGATCCGCAAGGGCAATGCGCAGATTTTCGAATGGGGCTGGCACGCCGATTATCCCGATCCGGAAAATTTCCTGTTCCTGCTGCACGGCCCGCAGAGCAAGGTCAAAACGGCCGGCGAGAACGCATCGAATTACGCCAGCCCGGAATTTGACCGCCTGTTCGAGGAAATGAAAAACATGCCGAATTCGGCGCAGCGCCAGGAAATCATCGACCGCGCGGTCGATACCCTGCGCCGCGATGCGCCGTGGCTGTGGGGTTACCACCCGAAGGATTTTGTGCTGTTCCACACCTGGTACCACAATCTCAAACCGAACAAGATCGCCTATAACACCGTCAAGTATCAACGCATCGACAACGCGCAGCGCGCTGAACGCCGGCGCGCCTGGAATACACCGCAGTGGTGGCCGTTCGCGCTATTGATCGGGGTGCTGGCGGCATTCGCTGCGCCCGCAGTAGTGAGCTGGCGCCGGCGTGAAAGCGGCACCGCGCGCGGGACGGCGCGCGCATGATCGCTTACATCATCCGCCGGCTCGGCTACGCGATACCGATCCTGATCGGCGTCAACATCATTACCTTCGGCCTGTTTTTTCTGGTCAACACGCCCGACGACATGGCGCGCATGCAATTGGGCGTCAAACGCGTGACGCCGGAAGCGATTGCAAGCTGGAAGCAGGAACGCGGTTACGACAAACCGCTGCTGTTCAACGCGGCGGCGAGTGGCCTCGACAAGGTCAGCAATACAATCTTCTTTGAAAAATCGCTGCGCATGTTCGTTTTCGATTTCGGCCGTGCCGACGACGGCCGCGATATTGCGCGCGAAATCCGCATGCGCATGGGCCCCAGTCTCGCTGTGGCGGTGCCGGCTTTCCTTGTCGGTTTGTTTGTCTACATAACATTCGCGCTGGCGTTTGCCTTCTTCCGCGCCACCTATATCGACTTCTGGGGCGTGGTGATTTGTGTCGCTGCGATGTCGATTTCGAGCATGTTCTACATCATCGGCGGCCAGTACCTGATCGCCAAACTGTGGCATCTGGTGCCGATATCCGGTTACAGCGGCGGCACCGATGCGCTGCGATTTGTGCTGTTGCCGGCGGCGATCGGCGTGATCGCGGGCTTCGGCGGCAGCACGCGGCTCTACCGCGCGTTTTTCCTCGAAGAAATCAGCAAGGATTACGTGCGCACAGCGCGCGCCAAGGGTTTGTCGGAAACAGTGGTGCTGTTCCGTCATGTGTTGAAGAACGCGATGATTCCGATCCTCACCGGTGTCGTGGTGGCGATCCCCTTCCTGTTTATCGGCGGCTTGATTACCGAATCGTTTTTCGGCATCCCCGGGCTCGGCAGTTACACCATCGATGCGATCAACTCGCAGGATTTCGCGGTGGTGCGCTCGATGGTATTCATCGGTTCGCTGCTGTATATCGCGGGCCTCCTGCTGACCGATATCTCATACACGCTGGTTGATCCGCGGGTGAGGTTGTCCTGATGCCCTTCCAGGCCGTCATTCTGTGGACCGACTGGCTGATTTACCTGCTGGTGGCGGTTATCGCGGTGACCATCGTTTATGTGCGTGGCCGCGAGCATCTGTTGGCACCATGGCGGCGCGTCGGTCATTCGGCGAGCGGCATGGTCGGGCTGACCGTACTGATGCTGTTCGTGATCGTCGGCCTGCTCGATTCATTGCACTACCGTCCGCGCATCGCCGGCAACGCCGCGTCGGCAAAAGTGGTTTACGCCTCGGAAGTGAAAAGCGCGCTGGACGCCGTGCTCGAACCCTTGCGCAGCCGGCGCGAAAAAACCTACTCGGCGCCGCTGGCAACCGAGTTGTTTGCCAAGGAGATGATAGAGCATGCCGACGGCAGCCAGTCGCGCGATTATCCGCGGCTCAAATTCGGTGGGACGCAGTTGAAGGAGCCGGCCACTGACCGCGCGGCCAGCATTGCACGCGCCGTCATTGGCGGTGCGGCGACCGGCGTGGTGGTGTGGCTGTTCCTCGCCCTTTTTATCGCGGCGGCAGTGGCGCAGTCGGCGCGCACGCATATACATCTGGCCTGGAGTGCGCTCTGGCGCGGCGAAACACCGGCACCGTGGCGCGCCGTTCTGCTGACGATGCTGGCGGTGTTTCTGGCCGGCGGTGCGGCAGTAGCGCTGGCAGTCAACTACCACGTGCTCGGCACCGACAAGGTCGGGCAGGACGTGCTCTACCTGACGCTCAAAAGCATACGCACGGCACTCGTCATCGGCACGCTGACGACGCTAGTCATGCTGCCCTTCGCGCTGGCGCTGGGGATCGCTGCCGGTTATTTCGGCGGATGGGTCGATGATGCAATCCAGTATCTTTACACGACGCTGAATTCGATTCCGGGCGTGCTGCTGATTGCCGCCGCCGTATTGATGATGCAGGTTTATATCGACACGCATCCCGATCTTTTTCCGACAGCGGCGCAGCGCGCCGATCTGCGCCTGCTGTTTCTCTGCATTATTCTTGGCGTGACCAGTTGGACGGGCTTGTGCCGGCTGCTGCGCGGCGAAGCGCTGAAGCTGAAAGAGCTTGAATATATACAGGCTGCGCATGCTTTTGGGGTGCGTCATCACCGCATCATCAGCCGCCACATCCTGCCCAACGTCATGCACATCGTGCTGATTTCGGTGGTGATGGAGTTCAGCGGCCTGGTGCTGGCCGAGGCGGTGTTGTCGTACGTCGGCGTTGGTGTCGATCCGTCGATGAACAGCTTCGGCACCATGATCAACAACGCGCGTCTCGAAATGGCGCGTGAGCCGATGGTGTGGTGGTCGCTGGCGGCGGCCTTTGTTTTTATGGTGACACTGGTGCTCGCCGCCAACCTGTTTGCCGATGCGGTGCGCGATGCCTTCGACCCGCGCGTGCGCACCAGTGCGCGCTCGCTCAAGCGTTTGCCGCCGCTGGCAAAGGCGGGGGTCGCATGAACGCACCGTTCTTGAATATCAAAGGGCTGTCGACCTGGCTCGCCGGCAACGAAGAGATCGTGCGCGCGATCGACGGGTTGTCGATCGAAATCGCGCGCGGCGAAACGTTTGCACTGCTCGGCGAATCCGGCTGCGGCAAATCGATGACGGCATTGTCGTTGATGCGCCTGTTGCCGGAAACCGGCGAAATCGTCAGCGGTTCGGTCGAACTGGCCGGCGAGGATTTGCTGGCCAAATCCGAAAAGGAAATGCGCGACGTGCGCGGTCGCCGCGTCGCCATGATTTTTCAGGAGCCGATGCTGAGCCTCAACCCGGTGATGACGGCGGGCGCGCAGATTGCGGAGACGCTGGCGCGGCATACCGCGCTCGAAGGGGGGGCGCTCGATACGCGCGTGGTCGAACTGTTGAGTTCGGTGGGTATTCCCGATCCAGCGCGCCGCCGCCATGAATATCCGTTTCAATTGTCCGGCGGCATGAAGCAGCGCGTCATGATCGCGATTGCGCTGGCCTGCGACCCCGAACTGCTGATTGCCGATGAGCCGACCACTGCGCTCGATGTGACCATACAGGCGCAGATACTCGATCTCCTGCGCGAACTGCAGCGCACGCGCGGCATGGCCATGCTGCTGATCACACACGATCTCGCGGTGGTGGCGGAAAATGCCCAGCGCGTTGCAGTGATGTATGCAGGCGAAATCGTTGAGGTGGCGTCGCGTGAGCGTTTCTTCTCGAAACCCGCGCATCCGTATTCGCAGAAGCTGTTCGATTCATTGCCCGGCGCGCAACGCCGCGGTGAAGCGCTGGCGGTGATTCGCGGCAGCGTGCCGAAACTGACGCAGGAATTCCGCGGCTGCCGTTTCGCCGATCGCTGCGAGCGCGCCTGGGAACTGTGCCGCAGCACGCTACCGGCGTGGCACGAACTCGGTGACGGGCAGGGCGTGAGATGTCATCTTTACGCTGACGGCGTAAAACGTGAGGCGCCAGGCGCGAGGCCTGAGGCGAACAAGCCTGATGCGGGCGCGGTTTCACGCCGCACTCCGGATGCCGCACCTCTTGCCACTCCGCTGCTGCAGGTCGAAGATCTCAAAATTCACTTCCCGATCCGCAGCGGCGTACTGCAACGTGTGAACGGCAGCGTGAAGGCGGTGGACGGCGTGTCGCTGATCTTGCGCGCCGGTCGCACACTCGGTCTGGTGGGTGAATCGGGTTGCGGCAAAACGACAGTGGGCAAGGGCATATTGCGCTTGATTGAGCCGACGGCGGGACGCGTGTTGTTCGCCCGCGAAGACCTTGCGCGGCTGACGCGCAGCGAGCTGCGTGCACGGCGCAACCAGATCCAGATTGTTTTTCAGGATCCGTATTCTTCGTTGAACCCGCGCATGCGCGTGGTTGAGATTATCGAAGAGGGCATGCTGGCGCTCGGCATCGGCAATACGGAGATCGAACGTATGCGGCGCATCGATGCGCTGCTCGATGAAGTCGGCCTCGCACCGGAGATGAAATACCGCTACCCGCATGAGTTTTCGGGCGGGCAGCGACAGCGCATTGCGATTGCGCGCGCCCTGTCGGTAGAGCCGCGGCTGATTGTTTGCGACGAGCCGACCAGCGCACTCGATGTATCGGTGCAGGCGCAGATTCTGAATCTGCTGAAATCCCTGCAGGAACGTAAAGGCCTGAGTTACCTCTTCATTACGCACAACATATCGGTTGTCGAATTTCTCGCTCACGACGTTGCTGTCATGTACCTCGGCCGCATCGTCGAGCAGGGAAGTGTTGATGAGGTATTGCACTCGCCGCGCCACCCGTACACGCGCGCCCTGTTGTCAGCAGTGCCGCAGATTGCGGCGGTCGACGGGGATGTGAAGCGCGAGATTATCCGCCTCAGCGGCGATCTGCCGTCTCCGGCGCAACCGCCTGCCGGCTGCCATTTTCATCCGCGCTGTCCTGCCGCCACCGCCGAATGCGCTCAGCAATATCCGCAGCG
The DNA here is from genome assembly GCA_025363435.1 of Betaproteobacteria bacterium. Classification (GTDB taxonomy): domain Bacteria; phylum Pseudomonadota; class Gammaproteobacteria; order Burkholderiales; family SG8-41; genus PALSA-1004. Next base: position 236 of record JANYDY010000118.1, on the reverse strand, counting down.
CACGGACCTTAGTGCAACGCATTTACTGCATTGCCATCATCCGGCGCAGACGTAGATTGTGCGCGCTGACGCGCGGAATTTAAAACGGCAGGGAAGGGTGTTCGGATCAGCGCGCGGTATGCGCGATGACGACTTTGCTGCTCGCGGCGGCGGTGGTTTTGCGCGCCGGGGCTTTTTGCTTGTTGCTACCCCGGCTGTGTTTGACCGCTTTTTTTGGCGCACGCACCACAGTCACC
>JANYDY010000037.1 GCA_025363435.1 Betaproteobacteria bacterium | reverse complement strand
GTGATCGGCGCCGGCCTCGGCGGCACTTATATGCCGGGGCTCAAAAATCTGACCGATCATCTTGAAGGCCGCGCGCAGTCGCGCGCCACGGCGTTTTATACCGCTGCCTTCGGCGTTGGTTCGAGCATCTCGATCCTGCTCGGTGGCATGATTGCAGCGAAGTACGGCTGGCCGGCGGCATTCGTATTCGGTGCGACCGGCCCGCTGATCGCGGCAGGCCTTGTCTTTTTCGGCATGCCCGGCGGTCGCGTGCGTGCCGCACACGCTGCATCGCCCGCATTGCTCGATTTCAGGCCAGTGTTGAAAAACCGCACGACACGCCTCTACGTGCTCGGCTATTCGCTGCACAACTACGAGTTGTTCGGGCAACGCTCGTGGATGGTGGCCTTTCTGGTTTTCTGCGGTAGCCTGCAACCTGATGGCGCGGGTCTGCCGCTGGCCGCTGCGACGTTTGCCGCCATTGTTAACGCACTGGGGCCGGTGATGAGTGTCTGCGGCAACGAACTGGCGCTCAGGTTCGGCCGCGAACGCATGATCTTTTTTTTCATGGGGGCCTCCGGCACGCTGGCCTGCGCAATTGGCTTCACGGCACCGCTGCCGTGGGTATTGGTGATTCTGCTGATGTGCGTGCATTACGGCTGCATGCTCGGTGATTCCGGCGCGCTGACTTCGGGCGTGGTGGCGAGCACAAAGCCGGAACAGCGCGGTGCCACCATGGCGGTCTATTCGCTGTCCGGATTTACCACGGCGTTTCTGGCGCCGCTGATCTTCGGTGTAGTGCTCGATCTCGCCGGCGGCAACCAGAACCCCGTGGCGTGGGGGCTTGCTTTTGCGAGCATCGGCATTTTCGGCGCGTTCGCGCCGCTCGCGCGCTGGCTTGCGCAGCGCGGCGCGCGCGGTTGAGGTTTTATTTTCCGGTGTAAAAAGCCGGCCAGCGTTCCTTCACCCATTCGCCGTCGTCTTTGTACATGTGGCAGGCGTTGATCTGGAACGGCCGCTTGGCGCCGATTTTCGGGTCCGCAGCGCGGCGGTTTTCGCGCGCGCGATTGGTCGCCTGAAACGCCGTGGTGGCGAGCGGGCCGAGCAACTCGACGAGATGTGTACAGCCTTTGGCGCCACCGAGGTGTTCCAGCATTTTTTTGCGCCAACCCGGGCCAATCGTAATGCCTTTCAATTTTTTGAAATCGGGCGTGATCGACGGGCATAGCTGATACGGGCTTGCATCGGTGGCCGCTTCAACATCCTGTATGGTCATATCGAGATCGATGGTCAGGCGCAGCCACATATTGTGTATTGGTTCACCGGGCCGGCGGGCGCGTCCGGTGTCGCGCGCCGTGGTCTGGAATGTTTTGGTATCGATCAGATGGCCTTCGATGTCCCACAGGCCGTCGTCGCGTTCATAGCCGCAACACTGGATGTCGCGCGTGTGCATGTGTTTTCTGGGAACTGCGGCTGACAGGGGCATGGCTGAAACTCCGTGAATTAATGTGTGGCGCCGGCGCGGCGCTGCTCAAGCTCGGCGAGCAGGGCGCGTTGCTGCGTCGGTGTAAAAGTTGTCCAGTACGAAATTTCGCGCAGCGTGCGAAAACAGCCGTGACAATAACCGCTCTTCGGGTCGATCACGCAATCGCGCACGCACGGCGATTCGACTTCGTCTTCCATTATGCCGTGGCGGATTTGGCGGCCATTGCGCGCGCCACCCGCGATTGCGTCGGACGGCCGAGCGCTTTCGAAATGAATTCTCCGGCGGCGACGAGTTTTTGCATATCGATGCCGGTGCTGATGCCCATGCCGTCCAGCATATAGAGCAGGTCTTCGGTGGCGACATTGCCGGTAGCGCCTTTGGCGTACGGGCAGCCGCCGAGCCCGGCCACCGAGCTGTCGAAGGTGGCGACGCCGCATTCGAGCGCCGCCAGCGTGTTGGCCAGCGCCTGACCGTAAGTGTCGTGAAAATGCCCGGCGAGTTTTTGCGCCGGAATATGTATGGCGACCGCTTCGATCACGGCACGCGTTTTACCCGGTGTGCCGGCGCCTATGGTGTCGGCGATAGTGATTTCGTAGCAGCCCATTGCAAAGAGTTCGCGCGCCACGCGGGTGACCTGTGCCGGACTAACTTCGCCTTCATACGGGCAGCCGAGGCAGACCGAAATATCGCCGCGTACTTTGAGGCCGCGCGCGATCGCTTCGGCGCAGACCTCGGAAAAGCGCGCGAGGCCTTCGTCTATGCTGCAGTTCGTGTTGCGTTTGGAGAACGATTCGGTCGCTGCGCCGAATACAACCACTTCATCGCAGCCCGCGGCGATGGCCGCATCCAGTCCTTTACGGTTCGGCACCAGCACCGGGTAGCCGACGCCGGGTTTGCGGCGTATGCCTTTCATGACCTCGGCGTTGTCGGCCATCTGCGGCACCCACTTCGGCGACACAAACGCGGTCGCTTCAATGACTGGCAGACCGGCGTCGGTGAGGCGGTCGATCAGTTCGATCTTGATCGCTGCCGGCACGTTCTGAGCTTCATTTTGCAGACCGTCGCGCGGGCCGACTTCGACGATGCGGACTTTATTCGGGATTGCCATGCTGCACCGTTAACGCTTTTTGGTTTTTTTAGCGGCAGTTACGGGGGCTACCCACGCTGCGCGGCGTTTTTCCAGAAACGCGCCGAGGCCTTCCTGTGCTTCCGGCGTGGCGCGGATCGCCGCAATGAGCTGCGCGGTTTCTTCGACAATTTCCGGGCCGATATCGGCATGCGCGATTCTGGCGATCTGCCGTTTGGCAAAACCAATCGCTTTCGGTCCGCCGCAATAAAGTTCGGCCAGCGCATTGCCGATGCGCGCATTGAGTTTATCGGCGTCAACAATGTCGTGCAGCATGCCGATGCGAAAAGCTTCGGCGGCATCGAAAATTTCGCCGGTCAGAAAATAGCGCCGCGACTGGCGCTCACCGATAGCAGCGACGACGTAGGGGCTGATCATCACCGGCGCGATACCGAGGCGTACTTCGGACAGGCGGAAGCTTGCGTCGTACGAGCCGATGGCGATATCGCAGGCGGCGACGATGCCGACACCGCCGCCGCGCACCGCACCGTGCACGCGCGCGATAGTTGGTTTTTTCAACGCATAAACGGTGTTGTAGACCTGCGCCTGCGCGAAGGCGGCCTGGTAATTCTGTTTTTTCGAAAAGTTGGCGCTCTTGCGCATATGGCCGATGTCGGCGCCGGCGCAGAAGCTTTCGCCCTGGCCCATGATCACCACCGCGCGCACTTTCGGGTTGGCTTCGAGTGCCTTCAGCGTGGTGATCAGTTGCGCGCCCATTTCGGGGTCAAGCGCATTATGTACATCCGGGCGGTTCAATGCGACAGTCGCATTACCGTCCTTGTCGATTTGCGACAACACCTTGCTCGTCATGATTCTTCCAGTCGTTGCTTGAGTTGTAGGTTCATATGGGCAGTCATTGCAGCGATGCTGCTGAGCGCCTGTTTTATTTCTGATGCGTAAACGGCAACATGCGCCAAAGATAGCCGTCGCGGTGGATGAAGTGGCGCTTGCAGACCATGCCCATGTGCGCAAAAAAGGCGAGAGCTATCGCCAATGCGGTAACGATGTGAGTGTAATCGGCGACGGTTGCCAGCCATTCGATTTTGCCGATCGGGTTGGGCAAAGGGAACTTACCGAAAAAAAGCACGCCATAATCCCCGGCCATGACAAAAATATAGCCGCTGACCGGCATCGCGAACATGCAGATATAGAGGATGCGTTCGACCCAGTGCAGATATTTTTTCTCGCCGTCGCTCAGACCGGGCGCCCAGTCGGGCAGGCTGGCGAAATGCCGCCAGAGGTAACGGAAAATAACAATGCCGAAAATGATCAGGCCGACCGACTTGTGCCAGTCGTAAAACACGCCCTGGGTAAAACCCCAGAACGTTTCGGCATCCTTGATCCGCAACATGATTGCGGCGACAAAATATTGCATGACAAAACCGATAAAAACCAGCCAGTGAAAAAATTTGGTGCATACGCCGTAGCGGGTGCTGCTGTTTTTGAGATTCATGTCGACCTTTCCTGCGGATTCAAGGCGCAAATATCAATCCGGCCATCCGTGGATAAGCCGTCCCCTGCCGCTGTCACGCCGCCAGCGCGCCGCGGCTCAAACCGAAGCGCGATTGTAAGCTGCGTGTACTGCCGGCGCCATAGAACGGTAAACCGCGCAACAGGCAGCCGCGGCAAGGACTCCGTCCAATGCATTTATGTGCGCTTCCGGCGGTGTCGCAAGCTGTCGTATCATCACAGCTCGCAACAATATAATAGTTGCCGGCGTGTATGGCGGCGCATAGCGGGCCGCCGCGCGCGGTAACACCCGCAACACTCACTGAGGAGTTTTGATGGACAACGCCAGCGGTCCGAAGCTATCGCAACAGGCGCCCGACGCCACGCGCAAACTTGCCGAATTTACGGCCGGCCTCAAATTCAAGGATCTGCCGCCCGCGGTGGTTGCACATACCAAGGTGCTCGCACTCGACGCGATCGGCTGCTGCCTGTATGGCTCGGCCTTGCCGTGGACGCAGAAGCTGATGGACATGGTGCGCGACGAAGGCGGCGCTGCACGCTCCACCGTGATCGGCGGTGGTTTCAAATCGTCGGCGTCGCAGGCGGTGCTGGTCAACAGCACGGCCGGCCACGCTTTCGAGAGCGACGACATGCACAAGGCCTCGCTGTTTCACCCGGGCTCGATCTGCCTGCCGGTGGCACTGGCCTGCGCTGAAGCCGAGGGTGGGCGCAACGGTCGCGATGTCATCACCGCAATGGTTGCGGGTTATGAGGTCGGCACGCGCGTCGGCATGGCGGCCACCATGGGATTGTTTTTCCGCGGCTGGCATCCGCAGGGCACTTCGGGCACTTTTGTTTCCGGCGCGACCGCGGCAAACATGCTGAAACTCAATGCCGATCAGGCACAGGATGCAATCGGCATTGCCGCCACCCAGTGTTCGGGGCTGATGTCGGCGCAGGAAGGCGCGATGGTCAAGCGCATGCACTCGGGGCGCGCGGCGCAAAGCGGCGTCTATGGCGCACTGCTGGCGCGCCGCGGCTTCACCGGCATCAAGAACGTGGTCGAAGCCGACTTCGGCGGATTTCTCTCGACGTTAAGTGACAAACACGACATGCCGAAAGTCACGCAGGGTCTCGGCAGCGAATGGGAGACTCTGAACGTTGGCTATAAACTTTTTTCGTCGGTCGCCAGCATACAAAGCGCGCTCGACGGTCTGCGCCAGATCATGCGCGACAACAATCTCAAGGCCGGCGACATCACGCGCGTCGAAACGGGATTGAGCACCATGACGCATGTGCACTGCGCCTGGGAATACAAGGCGCAGGGCGTGACCGCTGCGCAGATGAATTTGTTTTTCGGGCTCGCCGCGATTGCCAACGACGGCGACGCTTTTGTCGAGCAGTATCGCGAGGATCGTTTGCGCGATCCGGCATTTCTCGCTTTTATCAAACGCATCGAAGCCACGGCGGACAAAGGTATCGACGACATGGGCGCGCTGTTCCGGCATGCCGCGCGGCTCACCGTGCATACCAAAGACGGCCGCAAGATCTACAAGGAAGTACTGCATCGTCTCGGCAGCCCGGAGAATCCGGCGTCCGAAGACGAGGTTTACCGCAAGTTCGGCATACTGACAAAGCAGTGTTTGTCTGATGCGCAGCGCAACGAGTTGATTGCGCTGGTGCGCGACCTCGACAAACTCGACGATCTCGGCAAACTCACCGCGATACTTGCCGCTGCGCAGTCGAAGTAACCGGTCGCTCATTATGGAAACGCAATTAAAAGACAAAACGGTGCTGGTGACCGGCGCCAGCGCCGGCATCGGCCGCGCCTGCGCCAAAGCGCTGGCGCTCGAGGGCGCGCAGGTGGCGATAGTGGCGCGGCGCGGTGAATTGCTTGAACAGCTATCTGCGGAAATTGTTGCCGCCGGCGGTGTGAAGCCAGCCGTCATAGTCGCTGACATGATGCAGCCCGAAGCGCCGGTGCAAATTACCGCGGCGGCGCGGCAGGCCCTTGGCCACATACAGATTCTGGTCAACTCCGCTGGCGGCAGCCGGCAGCTGCCTATTATTGGTGCGGAAAATATCTGGGAAGACGGCCTGATGCTCAATTTCACGCGCGTGCGCCAGCTCACGCAGGCGGTGCTCCCCGACATGATGGCGCGCCGCTTCGGCCGTGTGATCAATATGTCGGGCAAATCCGAACCTGACCGCATGAACATCGCCTACGCCGCCAAAGCCGCGGTGCACGGCTGGGCGAAAGCGTTGTCGCGCGAAGTCGGGCGTTATGCGATCACCGTCAATTCGATTGCGCCGGGCAAGATCATCAGCGAACAGATTTTGCGCAACTATTCGCCGGAAGTGCGCGAGAAGTACGCGCGCGAAGACATTCCGCTCGGTGAACTCGGCCAGCCCGAAGACGTTGCCAATCTCGTGGTGTTCCTCGCTTCGCCGCTGGCGCGCTATATCACCGGCACGGTCATTCCTGTTGATGGCGGGCTGCGCCGCTATGCGTTTTAGTGGCCTTGCGGCAACGTTATTGCTGGTGGCGTTTGCCGGCGTCGCACATGCGGCGTTTCCGGAACGACCGGTACGGTTGATCGTGCCGCTGCCGCCGGGCGGCGGCACTGATCTGCTGGCGCGCACGCTGACGCAACAACTCGGCGAGCGCTGGGGCCACAACGTGGTGATCGACAATCGCGGCGGCGCCGGCGGCACCATCGGCGTTGATCTCGCCGCCAAGTCGCAGCCCGACGGCTACACCATCGTCATGGGTTACATCGCCCCCATATCGGTCAACGTCAGTCTCGGCAAGCTGCCGTACGATCCGGTCAAAGACCTGGCGCCGATCACGATGGTGGCGGTGGCGCAGAACGTGCTGGTAGTGCATCCCGCGCTGGCGGCGGCGAACGTGAAGGAATTGATCGCGCTGCTGAAAGCCAAACCCGGTTATTTTCACTATGCGTCGGCCGGCAATGGCAGTTCGCCGCACCTGTCGGCGGAGCTGTTCAAGAGTATGGCCGGCGTCAATATGAATCACGTACCGTATAAGGGCGCGGGGCCGGCGTTCATCGATCTGATTGCAGGGCAGGTCTCGATGTACTTCGGCAGCCTGCCGTCATCGCTGCCGCACATCCGCGCCGGCAGGGTGCGCGCGCTTGCGGTGACCGGCAGCAAGCGCTCGGCGATTGTGCCGGAGCTGCCGACCATAACCGAAGCCGCAGTCGCCAATTTCGATTCAACGCAGTGGTACGGCATACTCGCACCGGCGCGCACGCCGCCGGCCATCGTCGAGCAGTTGCATCGCGATCTCGTTGCCGTGCTGACGATTCCGGCCGTCAAGGAACGCCTGTTCGGACAGGGTTACGAAGTAGTCGCCAATTCGCGTGCCGAGTTCACGCAGTACATACGCGAAGAAATTGCGAAATGGGCCAGGGTCATCAAGGAGGCCGGCATCCGTGCGGATTGAACTGCTGACATTGATTCTCGCCGCAGCGCTGCTGTGGCCGTGCGCGGCAGTGCGGGGCGCGGATATTTATCCGGACAAACCGATCCGTTTTCTGGTGCCCTATCCGCCGGGCGGCAGCACCGATCCTATCGTGCGCATCCTCGCGCAGAAACTCACCGAAACGTGGAAGCAGCAATTTGTCATCGACAATCGCGGCGGTGGCGGCGGCAACGTCGCTTCGGATATTGTCGCCAAGTCGAGCGCCGATGGTTACACCGTACTGCTGGGCACGGTCAGCACGATTTGCATCAACCCGAGCCTGTATCAAAAGCTGCCCTTCGACCCGGTCAAGGATCTGGCGCCGGTGTCGCTGATCGTGTCGGGTTTTTATCTGCTGGCGACGCATCCTGCATTCCAGCCGGCGAATGTGGCCGAACTCGTCGCGCTCGCCAGAACAAAGCAGGGGCAGCTCAACTACGCCTCGGGTGGCGCCGGGAGTGCGCCGCATCTGGCGATGGAACTGTTAAAGCAAATGGCGAAAATCGAACTCACGCACGTGCCGTATAAAGGCACCGGCCCCGCACTCAACGATGTGGTGGGCGGACATGTGCCGATGCTGTTCGGCAGTGCGGCATCGATTTTGCCGCTGATGAAGGCCGGCCGCATCAAGGTGCTGGCGATGACCGGCAGCAAACGTTCAAGCACTATGCCGGAGATTCCAACGGTTGCCGAAAGCGGTTATCCCGGTTTCGAAGTGGATTCCTGGTACGGCGTGCTGGCGCCGGCGCGCACGCCGGCGGTGATCGTCAATGCGCTGCATCGCGAAATCGCGCGCGCTGTGCAGCTGCCCGATGTGCGGGCGCGTTTCGCCGCGCTGGGGCTGGAGCCGGTCGGTAACGAGCCGGCGCAATTCGCAAAAATCATCGGCAACGATCTGGCGCGCTGGGCCGCCGTGGTCAGGCAGGGCAATATCCGTATCGACTAAGCGCGGCGCGGTCGCGCCGTCACAGGCGTTCGAGTTCGCGCGTGTAGGCGGTGAGCGCCGTCTTATCGAAGCAGGCAAAAATAATTTTTTCAATTGCGGGCGTGGCGGCGGCGAACGCGGCCGTCTCGCGCACGGCAATTGCGACCGCCGGTTCGAGCGGGTAACGGTAAATGCCGCAACTGATGGCGGGAAACGCGATTGTTTTGATGCCGTGTTCGCGCGCCAGCGCGAGGCTTGCGCGATAACACGAGGCGAGCAGTTCAGGTTCGTGCCGCGTGCCGCCGTGCCATACCGGGCCGACGGTGTGGATCACGAACTGCGCCGGCAGCTTATAGCCGCGCGTGATTTTTGCGTCCCCGGTGCGGCAACCGTTGAGCGCGCGGCATTCTTCCAGAAGTTGTGGACCGGCGGCGCGGTGTATGGCGCCATCGACGCCGCCACCGCCCAGCAGCGTGGTGTTGGCGGCGTTGACGATGGCATCAACGGCGAGCGTGACGATATCGGTTTCAACCGCCTGCAGTTTGTCGCTCGCCGGCATGCAGCTAAAACGGGCCGCTGGCGAGCCAGCGTTCAATCTGCTCGAAGCGGTCGACACCCCAGAACACCTCGCCGTCGATCACGAAGTAGGGCGAACCGAAAACCCCGCGCGCGATCGCCGCGTCAACTTCGTTCTTGAGCATTTCCTTGACTGCAGGGTCATTGAGCGCGGCCAGTACGTCGTCGCGCTTGAGGCCGAGCGTTGTGGCGACGTCGGCAGTGACTTCAGGGCTCGAGATGTCGCGGTCGTCGACGAAGAATGCCTGATACAACGTGCGCGCGAGTTGGCGCGCCAGCACTGGGTCACGTGCGTTGACCCAATAGAAAGCGCGCGACGGCGCCTGGCCGGCAATCGGAAATTTCGACGGATGTTTGTACGCCAGGCCGTGAAAGCGCGCCGAGCGTGGAATGTCGATCAGCGCGTAGTTGCCTTTCAGCGGCAGCGAAGTCAGGGGTTTTGCGCCCGTCATCTTGAAGACGGCGCCGAGCAATATCGGCTTCCAGTTGACGCTGCGGCCGTGTTTTGCCGCGAGCGCGTCGATTTTCATTGCTGCGATGTAACCGTACGGCGACGAGTAGTCGAAATAAAAATCGATCGGATTGGCCATGGCAGTCCTTTCTAGAATCGTTCGATCGCAATCGCGGTGGCTTCGCCGCCGCCGATGCACAGCGCGGCAACACCGCGTTTAAGATCGTATTTTTCGAGTGCCGCCAGCAGCGTCACCATGACGCGTGCGCCGCTGGCGCCGATCGGATGGCCGAGCGCGCAGGCGCCGCCATGCACATTGACCTTGTCGTGCGGCAGTTCGAGGTCGTGCATGGCTGCCATTGTCACCACCGCGAAAGCTTCGTTGATTTCGAAGAGATCGACCGCGTTTTTGTTCCAGCCGGTTTTTTCGAACAACTGGCGCAGGGCGCCGACCGGTGCGGTGGTGAACCAGTTCGGTTCCTGCGCATGCGTGGCGTGTGCAACTATGCGCGCGCGCGGTGCGAGGCCGCGCTTGTTGGCCTCCGACAAACGCATCAACACAAGCGCCGCTGCGCCGTCGGAAATCGAGCTTGAATTCGCCGCGGTCACCGTGCCGTCTTTGCGGAATACCGCTTTCAACTGCGGAATTTTTTCGAGGTTGGCTTTGAGTGGTTGCTCGTCCTGCGCGATGTTTGTTTCGCTGCCGCGCGCGCTGAAAGTGACGGCGGCGATTTCTGCAGCGAACGCGCCGCTTTGTATCGCCGCCTGCGCGCGCTTGAGCGAGGTGATGGCGTAGCCGTCCTGCGCTTCGCGCGAGAACCGGTATTTCGTTGCGGCATCTTCGGCGAAGCTGCCCATCAGGCGGGCCCCGCCCTTGTCGTCACGCATATAAGCGTCTTCAAGGCCGTCGAGAAACATGTGGTCCTTGATTTCGCCGTGACCCAGGCGCAAACCGCCGCGCGCTTTCGGCAGCAGATAAGGCGCGTTGCTCATCGACTCCATGCCGCCGGCAAGCATGATCCGGTTGCTGCCGGCGAGCAGCAGATCGTGCGCGAGCATCGCCGCTTTCATGCCGGAGCCGCACATCTTGTTGATCGTCGTGCAACCGGTGCTTTGCGGCAGACCTGCGGCGAGGGCAGCCTGGCGCGCCGGCGCCTGCCCCTGTCCGGCCGACAACACATTGCCTATGATTACTTCATCAATGTCGGCGGCCTGAATGGCGCTGCGCTCGATCGCCGCCTTGAGGGCAACCGCGCCGAGTGCTGCCGCACTCAAATTTTTGAAGTCGCCCTGAAATGCGCCCATCGGCGTGCGGGCGGTACCGACGATGACTACCGGATCATCCTGCATACCCGCTCCAATACCTGTTTCGCGGCCGGAAACAGCCGGGTTGACTGATAAATTGACTTGAAAACACCCCAAACCGCCATTTTTTAGTTTACGTTAACGTAAAGGTAAATATATTTTGCGTGGCGTCATTGAGAGGCGCCCGGCTTCGCTTTATTCGGCCCGGCCGCCAACAGCTTGCGGCACTGATTCTCGAAAAAAGTAATTTCGCTCAGCATTACGTTGAGATCTTCGCGGCGCTGCTCAAGCTGCGCGCGATGACGTTCGAGTTTGCTCAGCAGCGCTTCAAGCTGCGGGCGTTCGTCGCCCGCATTGTCGTAGAGGTCGAACAGCTCGCGAATTTCTGCGAGGCTGAAGCCGAGACGTTTGCCGCGCAAGGCGAGTTTGAGACGCACGCGATCGCGATTGCTGAATAGTCGATTGCTGCCGTCGCGCTGCGGATTGAGCAGCCCTTCGTCCTCGTAATGACGGATCGCGCGGGTGGTTATCTCGAACTCTTTTGCGAGGTCGGTAATCGTGTATACTGATGTCATTGTGCGTTGCAATATATTGATCTGACCCATACCGGAAACCCATTTTAATATTACGTTAACGTTAACGTCAATATCTTGCGATAGAAAATCGAGCTTGAACTGCTGATTAGTGGAGATCAAAAGTGACCGAACCGCAATCGCCCCCCAACTATGACCCGGCCGAACTCGCACGCGCCTACGCCGAGATCGCCCAACGCAGTAGCCAGATCGTCAGCCGTTATTTAGCCACCCACAATGGCAGCGCAACACCGGCATTCAACGATGAGTTGGGCATCGGCAAAGCGTTTTACGACATGATGGGCAAGCTGTTCGCCGATCCGTCGAAGATTGCCGACACGCAGATGAAGATGTGGCAGGACTATTCATCGCTGTGGCAGAACTCGATGCTGCGGTTCTGGGGGCTCGACGCCAAACCAGTGATCGAAACGCCCAAAGGCGATCGCCGTTTCAAGCATGAAGACTGGCAACAGAATTTTTTGTTCGACTACATCAAACAGTCGTATCTGATTACCGCCAGGAATCTGCACGAAATGGTCAGCAGCGTCAAAGGACTGGACGAAAACACCGCGAAGAAAGTCGATTTCTACACGCGCCAGTACATCGATGCGATGTCGCCGAGCAATTACCTCGCGACCAATCCGGAGGTGTTGCGCGAAACCATCAATTCCGGTGGGCAGAATCTGTTGAAGGGTTTGAACAATCTGCTGGAGGATCTGGAATCCGGTGACGGCAAACTGCGTGTGAAGATGACCGATGCCTCGGCATTCGAGGTCGGGCGCAATCTGGCCACCACGCCGGGCAAGGTTGTTTATCAAAACGAGCTGATGCAGTTAATCCAGTACAAGCCGTCGACGCCGCAAGTGTGGCAGCGGCCGCTCCTGATCATTCCGCCGTGGATCAACAAGTTCTACATCCTCGACATGCGCGAGAACAATTCCTTCGTGCGCTGGGCGGTGGCGCAGGGCCACACGGTGTTCATGGTGTCGTGGGTTAATCCGGATTTGACCAACGCCCGTTGCAGCTTTGACGACTACCTGAAAAAGGGGCCGCTTGCCGCACTCGACGCCATCGAACAGGCGACCGGTGAAAAATCAATTAACGCGATCGGTTTTTGCCTCGGCGGCACGCTGCTGGCGTGTGCGCTCGGGTATCTCGCGGCGAAAAAAGACGACAGAATTGCCAGCGCGACGTTTCTCGCCACCATGATCGATTTTTCGGAACCCGGCGAGCTTGAAGTTTTCATCGATGAGCAGCAGGTCGCCAATCTCGAGAAAAAAATGGAGGAGCGCGGCTATCTCGAGGGCGCCGAGATGGCGAACACCTTCAACATGCTGCGCGCCAACGACCTGATCTGGTCGTTCGTTGTTAACAACTATCTGCTCGGCAAGGCACCGTTTCCGTTTGATCTGCTTTATTGGAATTCGGATTCGACGCGTATGCCGGCGGCGATGCACAGCTTTTATCTGCGCAATATGTATTTGCGCAATATCCTGCGCACGCCCGGCGGCATCACGCTCGACGGTGTTGCCATCGATCTGACCAAAGTAAAAACGCCGACTTATTTCATATCGACCGTCGATGACCATATCGCGCCGTGGAAATCGACTTACGCCGGTGCACAACTGTTCGCCGGCGAAACGCGTTTTGTGCTCGGCGGCTCAGGTCATATCGCCGGCATCATGAATCCGCCGGTCGCCAACAAATACGGCTACTGGACGCAGGACAAACTCGCCGATACGCCGCAAGCGTGGTTCGAGGCGGCGAAACAGCAGCCGGGATCGTGGTGGACCGACTGGGCGCAGTGGGCCGAGCCGAAAGCCCTGGAGAAAATTCCCGCGCGCAAACCCGGCGCGGGCAAGTTGCGCGCGCTCGAAGACGCACCGGGCTCCTATGTAAAGGTTAAACTCGCCACAGGCTAATTCTTCGACAGCGTTCGCCATGCAAATCAAAGACCATTGTTTTCTGATTCCCGGCGGCGCATCAGGATTAGGCGCAGCAACTGCGCGGCAACTGATCGCCAGCGGCGGCAAGGTTGTACTGGCCGATCTCAATGCGGCCGCTGGCGCGGCATGCGCAGCGAGTCTCGGTCCCAACGCGTGTTTTGTCGTCACCGACGTGACCGACGAAGCGCAGGTGCAGCGCGCCGTTGATACCGCGGTCAAAACTTTCGGTGCTCTGCATGGTTTGATCAATTGCGCCGGCATCGCACCGGCCGAACGCGTACTCGGTCGCAACGGCCCGCATGCACTCGACAGCTTCAGCCGTGTCATCAACATCAATCTGATCGGCACTTTCAACACCTTGCGGCTCGCCGCGCAGGCGATGACGACCAACACGCCGAACGCTGATGGCGAACGCGGCATCGTTATCAACACTGCTTCGGTTGCCGCCTTTGAGGGGCAAATCGGCCAGGCCGCCTACAGCGCATCAAAAGGCGCGGTGGCTGCAATGGCGCTGCCGGTCGCGCGCGAACTGACGCGCGTCGGCATTCGTGTGATGACCATCGCGCCGGGCATTTTCGATACACCCATGCTGGCGGCGATGCCGGACGATGTGCGCGCATCGCTGGGTGCGCAGGTGCCGTTTCCGTCGCGCCTCGGCAAACCCGAAGAGTACGCGCGCCTTGCCGCATTTATTGTTGAAAACCCCATGCTCAACGGTGAAGTGATCCGTCTCGACGGTGCCATTCGTATGGCTGCGAAGTAACGCGCAGCCGGAGGAAACCATGACTTACCAGAACATTATTCTCGAACACGCCGAACCCGGCATCTACGTATTGACCGTCAACCGCCCGCAGGCGCTCAACGCGCTGAACGCAGCAACGCTGGAGGAACTCGCCGCCGCACTCGCGCGTGTCGGCGGCGACCGCGCCGCGCGCGTCGTGTTGCTCACCGGCGCCGGCGAAAAAGCCTTTGTCGCCGGCGCCGACATCGCGGCAATGAAGCCGATGAATGCGCAGCAGGCATTTGCGTTTTCGCAGGCCGGCCAGCAGGCCGCGCGCGCGATTGAAGAATTGCCGGTGCCGGTGATTGCGCTGGTGAATGGTTATGCGCTGGGCGGTGGCTGCGAATTGGCCCTCGCCTGCGACTGGATGATCGCTTCGGAGCGCGCGGTCTTTGGCCAGCCCGAAGTGAATCTCGGCATTCCGCCGGGTTTCGGCGGCACGCAGCGGCTGGCGCGCCGTGTCGGCCGCGCGCTGGCGATGGAACTTGTTATAACCGGCCGCCAGATCAAGGCTGAAGAGGCGTTGCGCATCGGGCTGGTCAATCAAGTGGTCGCTGTCGATGCCTTGATGGCCGGCGGCCTCGCGCAGGCGCGCCTGATTGCGTCGAAGGCGCCGCTGGCCGTGCAGGCGTGCAAACAGGCGGTGCGCTGCGGCCTCGACATGGATCTCGCCAACGCCTGCGCGCTCGAAACCAGTTTGTTTGCACTGACGTTCGGCAGCGCCGACCGGCTCGAGGGCATGACGGCGTTTCTCGAAAAGCGCCCGGCGCAATTCAAAGGCGAGTAATTTTCTGCGCTTGACCTTGCTGCAGCAGCGCCGGCGCAGCGCTTCGGCGCGCGCCCTGCGATGATATAATGGGGAAAAACTGCACGACGCCAAAAGCGCCGATGGCGGTTCCGGGGTGTCTCACCATCCAGACACCGACAACCCCAAAAAGGTAGATCTATGGATATGCAGGATATTCCTGACGTTGATCCGCAGGAAACCCAGGAATGGCTGGACGCGCTCGAAGGCGTCATACGCCAGGAAGGCGCCGAGCGCGCGCATTTTCTGCTTGAGCAACTGGTCGATAAAGCACGCCGCAGCGGCGCCTATCTGCCGTTTTCTCTCAACACAGCGTATTGCAACACGATCACACCGGAGAACGAGGATCGTTCGCCCGGCGACCACGAAATCGAGCACCGCATCCGTTCCTTCGTGCGTTGGAATGCGATGGCGATGGTGGTGCGCGCCAACAAAGACACCAACGTCGGCGGCCATATTGCGAGCTTTGCCTCGGCGGCGACACTCTACGATGTCGGCTTCAATCATTTCTGGCGCGCGCAGAACGAAAATTTCGGCGGCGACCTGCTGTTCATGCAAGGCCATTCGGCGCCCGGCGTTTATGCGCGGGCCTTCATGCTCGGCCGGTTGACCGAAGAACACCTCGATAATTTCCGTCAGGAAGTGGACGGCAAGGGGCTGTCGTCCTATCCGCACCCGTGGTTGATGCCGGATTTCTGGCAGTTCCCGACGGTGTCGATGGGGCTCGGCCCCTTGATGGCGATTTATCAGGCGCGCTTCATGCGTTACTTGCGCGACCGTGAAATCATCCAGTCGCAGGGGCGCAAGGTCTGGGCCTTCATGGGCGACGGCGAAATGGACGAGCCCGAATCGCTGGGCGCGATTTCGCTGGCCGGCCGCGAAAAACTCGACAACCTCGTTTTCGTCATCAACTGCAATCTGCAACGCCTTGACGGCCCGGTGCGCGGCAACGCCAAAATCATTCAGGAACTGGAAGCCGATTTCCGCGGCGCCGGCTGGAACGTGGTCAAGGTGGTGTGGGGCGGTTATTGGGATGCACTGTTTGCGCGCGATAAATCGGGCATGTTGCTCAAGCGCATGGAAGAATGCGTCGACGGCGAATTTCAGACCTTCAAGTCGAAGGATGGCGCTTACGTGCGCAAGCATTTCTTCGGCAAATATCCGGAGCTCGCTGAACTCGTTGCCACCATGTCGGACGACGACATCTGGCGTTTGAATCGCGGCGGCCACGATCCGCATAAAGTTTTTGCTGCGTACTCGGCGGCAATGAAACATACCGGCCAGCCGACGGTTATTCTCGCCAAGACCATCAAGGGTTACGGCATGGGCGAGGCCGGCGAATCGCAGAACATCACGCATCAGCAGAAAAAGATGGGCACCTCGTCAATCAAGACCTTCCGCGACCGTTTCGAGATTCCGGTGCCGGACGACAAACTCGAAGAAGTGCCGTACGTGACCTTCCCGGAGGGCTCGCCGGAAATGATTTATATGCGCGAACGCCGCGCAGCGCTCGGCGGTTTTCTGCCGGCGCGCCGGCGCAAAGCCGAACCGCTTGCGGTGCCGCCGCTGTCGGCCTTCGATGCGCTGTTGAAGGCGTCGGGCGAAGGCCGCGAGATGTCGACCACCATGGCTTTCGTGCGCATACTGACGACGCTGGTGCGCGACAAAACCATCGGCAAATTCGTCGTGCCCATCGTGCCCGATGAGTCCAGAACGTTCGGCATGGAAGGCATGTTCCGCCAGCTCGGCATTTATTCGCACGTCGGCCAGCTCTACACGCCGCAGGATTCCGAGCAGCTGATGTTCTACAAGGAAGACAAGAAGGGCCAGATTCTCGAAGAAGGCATCAACGAGGCGGGCGCGATGTCATCGTGGATTGCCGCGGCGACTTCGTACAGCACCCACGGCATTCCGATGATTCCGTTTTATATTTATTACTCGATGTTCGGCTTTCAGCGCATCGGCGATCTGGCGTGGGCCGCCGGCGATATGCGCGCGCGCGGTTTTCTGCTCGGCGGCACCGCCGGGCGCACCACCATCAACGGCGAGGGCTTACAGCACGAGGACGGCCATAGCCACCTGCAGGCAGCGACCATTCCGAACTGCGTGTCATACGATCCGACCTATGCCTACGAACTCGCGGTCATTATTCAGGACGGCATGCGCCGCATGTATCAGGTGCAGGAAGACGTTTATTACTACATCACGGTAATGAACGAGAACTACGAGCATCCGGCGATGCCGGCAGGCGCCGAGTCCGGCATCCTCAAGGGCATGTACCTGCTGCGCGAAGGCAAGGGCAAAAAGGGCGCGCCGAAAGTACAACTGCTCGGCAGCGGCACGATATTGCGCGAAGTCCTTGCCGGCGCCGATCTGCTGGAAAAAGAATACGGTGTTTCTGCCGACATCTGGAGTGTTACCAGCTTCAACGAACTGCGCCGCGACGGGCTCGATGTGCAGCGCTGGAACATGCTGCATCCGGAAAAATCGCCGCGTTTGTCTCACATCGAAGAATGTCTGAAGGACCGCAAGGGGCCGATCATCGCTGCCACGGATTACATGAAGCTGTTTGCCGACCAGGTGCGCGGTTTTATCCCCGGACGCAAATTCTTTGCGCTCGGCACCGACGGTTTCGGCCGTTCCGACACGCGTGAAAAACTGCGCGGCTTTTTTGAAGTCAATCGTCATTACGTTACCGTCGCCGCGCTCAAATCGCTCGCCGACGAGGAAGTTGTGCCGCAATCGACGGTCGCTGCGGCGATCAGTAAATACGGCATCAATCCCGAGAAGCCGAACCCGACCACGGTATAACTGCAGATGAGCCTTATAGAAATAAAAGTTCCCGATATCGGGGACTACAAAGACATTCCGGTGATCGAAGTACTGGTCAAACCCGGCGATACCGTCAACGCCGAAGATCCGCTGCTTACACTCGAGTCGGACAAGGCGACGATGGAAGTGCCGTCGCCGGTGGCCGGCGTGGTCAAGGAACTCAAGGTCAAAATCGGCGACAAGCTGTCGCAAGGCGCGCTGGTCATGACGCTCGAAAGCATCGATGCGCCGGCAGCAGCAAAAGAAACGGCCAAACCGGCGGCGGCGCCGGTTGCTGTGGCTGCAGCGCCCGCTGCGGCAGCGCAGCCGGCACGCGTCGCGCCTGCTGCGCCGGCCAGTATGCCGGTGATCGATGAAGCGGCTGCACGCAATGCGCACGCCAGTCCGTCGATTCGCCGTTTCGCGCGCGAACTCGGTGTCGATATATCCAAAGTCGGCGGCAGCGGCCCGAAGAACCGCATCCTGCGCGAAGATGTGCAGACCTACGTCAAGGCGGTGCTGGCGCGTCCGGCGGGCGGCGGCGGGCTCGGCTTCAATCTGCCGCCACTGACGCCGGTGGATTTTGCCAAATTCGGCCCGATCGAAACGCAGGCGCTCTCCCGCATCAAAAAACTGTCGGGCGCATTTCTGCATCGCAACTGGTTGTCGATTCCGCATATCACGCAGAACGATGACGCCGATATCACTGAACTCGAAGCCTTCCGCAAAAGCCAGGCCGACGAAGCGCGCGCGTCCGGCATCAAATTCACGGTGCTGGGTTTTCTGGTCAAGGCGGTGGTCGTTGCGCTGAAAGAATATCCGCATTTCAACGCTTCGCTCGCGCCCGACGGTGAGAGCCTGATCCTCAAACATTATTTTCACGTGGGTGTTGCCGTCGACACGCCGAACGGTCTGGTGGTGCCGGTGATACGTGATGCCGACAAAAAAGGTCTGCGCGAAATTGCCAGGGAACTCGGTGAAGTCAGCAGCCGCATGCGCGACGGCAAAATCAATCCGGCCGATCTGCAGGGCGGTTGTTTTTCGATTTCGAGTCTGGGCGGTCTTGGCGGCACGCATTTCACACCCATCATCAATGCGCCGGAAGTGGCGATACTCGGCGTCGGCAAAGCCTCGATGCGGCCGGTGTGGGACGGCAAGCAGTTCGTGCCGCGCCTGATGCTGCCGCTTTCGCTGTCGTACGATCACCGCGTAATCGACGGTGCGCAGGGCGCGCGTTTCATCGCCTTTCTCGGCAGCGTGTTGTCGGACATCCGTCGCCTTGTTCTGTAAGCAGCGGCGCCCGGCGCGGCCGCGGTTTTGGTTTTGACTCCATGCACATGACGCATTACTCTTGAGCCGATGTCCATCGCTCCCATCGGCGTTTTCGGCGGCACCTTCGATCCGGTTCACTTCGGGCATCTGCGTCTGGCGCAGGAGCTCGGCGAGTCGCTGCGGCTCGCTGAAGTGCGCATCATTCCCGGCGGCACGCCGCCGCATCGCGCAGCCCCCCAGGTCAGCGCCGAACAGCGGCTCGAAATGGTGCGGCTGGCGGCAGCCGGCAATCCGTTGCTCAGCGTGGATGATCGCGAAGTGCTGCGCAGCGGTCCGGGTTATACCGTCGATACGCTCGCCGAATTGCGCCAAAGCGTGGGTGCTGCGCGCCCGCTGTGTTTGCTGCTGGGCGCCGACGCATTTCTCGAACTCGCGACCTGGCATCGCTGGCACGATTTGTTTTCGCTGGCGCATCTGGTGATCGCGCACCGTCCGGGATTTCCGCCGGATTCGTGGCTGTCGCGCATGCCTGAACCGCTGGCGCGCGAATATTCGGCACGCCTGTTGCGGCAGCCCTTCGGCGTGCATCTGTCGCCGGCCGGCGGCATCGTCACGCAGTCGATTGCGGCACTCGATATTTCGGCATCAATGATCCGCGACTCACTCGCACGCGGCGTCAGTCCGCGTTATTTGCTGCCCGATCCGGTTCTCAACTATATTCGTCGCAACAACTTGTATGTCACGCAGGAGGTGAATGAAACCCGATAAGATGCTGAAAGCCGCAGTTGCCGCACTTGAAGATATCAAAGGTCGCGACATCGTCGTGATTGATGTGCGCAAGATGACGGCATTGTTTGATCATGTGATTGTGGTGACCGGTGATTCGACGCGCCAGAACAAGGCGCTGGCGAACAACGTGCAGGAAAAACTCAAGGCGCTTGGCGCCACCGTGATCGGCGTCGAAGGCGTGGACCCCGGTGAATGGGTGCTGGTCGATCTTGGCGAGATTGTCGTTCACGTCATGCAGCCGGCGGTACGCCAGCACTACAATCTCGAAGAGTTGTGGAGCGCCGCGGTCATAGCGCCCAAGCGCCGGGCCGGCGGCGCGCGCTAGGAAACACTGCACCGGGGGGCACCTTCCTGTTTGCGCCCTGACTCCGATGACGCCTTCAACCATTGAAAAATTTTTGCAGCGTCGCCTGAACGCACCGGCATGAAATTTCTCATTGTTGCGGTCGGCCACAAGATGCCGGACTGGATCAAGGCCGGATTCGGCGAGTACGCGCAGCGTATGCCGCGCGAGTCGCGCCTTGAGCTGGTTGAAATCAAACCGGCGACGCGCAGCGGCAGCGGCGAAAAAACCGCCGAAAAATGGCTGGCGATCGAAGCGGCGCGCATTGCCGCAGCGTTGCCGGCGCGCTGCGTCAAAGTCGTGCTCGATGAGCGCGGTAAAGCCTGCAGCACCGTTGAATTGGCGCGGCGTATCGAGCGCTGGCGGCAGGATGGCGCTGATGTTGCATTTATTATCGGTGGCGCCGATGGCACGGCGGCGCATATTCAGTGCGAGGCGGATCTGCTGCTTGGCCTGTCCGCCTTCACGCTGCCGCACGGACTATGCCGCGTTTTGCTCGCCGAACAGTTGTATCGGGCGGTGTCGCTGCTGGCCGGACACCCGTATCACAGAGACTAGATTCAATCCCGGAATACGATCTGCTTTATGTCCAACCCGCGCTTCTATCTCGCTACACGCAGCCCGCGCCGGCGCGAATTGCTCGCGCAGGCAGGTTTTGCCTATGCCCAGCTGCCGTTGGGTGCCGCCGATGTGGATGAGACGCCGCGTGCCGGCGAAGCGGCGGTTGACTATGTGCTGCGGGTGGCATGCGACAAAGCGGCCGCGGGCTGGCGTGCAGTCAAGACCGGCGGGCTCACCGTGTTGCCGGTGCTGACCGCCGATACCACCGTAGTGGTTGACGGCGCGATACTCGGCAAACCCGAAGACGCTGCGCACGCGCGCGAGCTGTTGCAGCGTTTGTCGGGACGCGTGCATCAGGTCTACACAGCAGTTGCACTGGCAAATGCTGCGGGCCCGGCAACGCGCCTGTCGACCTCTACGGTAGAATTCCGCGGCATCGCGCAAACGGAAATCGAACATTACGTCGCCACCGGTGAACCGCTCGACAAGGCCGGCGCATACGCAGTACAGGGCCGCGCGGCGATTTTCATCAAAAGCATCAGCGGCAGCTATTCAGGCATCATGGGATTGCCGCTGTTCGAAACGGCGGAATTACTCGGCACTCTGGGCATTACCCCGGATTGAAACAAATTAGGGCACCGTGAGCGAAGAAATTCTGATCAACGTCACGCCGCAGGAAACGCGCGTTGCAGTCATCCAGCAGGGCGTGGTGCAGGAAGTGCAAATCGAGCGCACCTCCGCGCGCGGCTGGGTCGGCAATATCTATATGGGCCGCGTGGTGCGCGTGTTGCCCGGCATGCAGTCGGCATTTGTCGACATCGGCGGTGCGCGCGCGGCCTTTTTGCATGTCGCTGATCTGTGGGGCCAGCGGCAGGAGGGCGTCGAGGCGAAGCCGATTGAACGTCTGCTGTCGGAAGGGCAGAACCTGATGGTGCAGGTGATCAAAGATCCGATTGGCACCAAGGGTGCGCGTCTGTCGACGCAGATCAGTCTGGCCGGACGTTTGCTCGTTTATCTGCCGCAGGAATCGCACATCGGCATTTCGCAAAGAATCGAAGACGAAGAAGAGCGCCTGCATTTGCGCGACAAATTGCAGCAACTGCTGCCGGCCGACATTACCGGCGGCTTCATCGTGCGCACGATGGCGGAAACCGCCAGTGATCGCGAGCTGACCACCGACATCGATTATCTGCGCAAATTGTGGAACGATATTCAGGAAAAAGCCAGAAGCGCAGCGCCGGCCGCCGCGCTTTATCAGGACTTGAGCCTGGGCTTGCGCGTGGCGCGCGATTTCGTCAATGACGACACCACGCGCATCCTGATCGATTCGCGCGAAACCTTTCAGAAGGTGCAGGCGTTTGCGCAGGAATTCACGCCCAACGTTGCGCCGCGCCTCGAGCATTACTCGGGCGAACGGCCGCTGTTCGACATGTACAGCGTCGAAGACGAAATCGAAAAAGCGCTGGCGCGCCGCGTTGATCTGAAATCCGGCGGCTATCTGATCATCGATCAGACCGAGGCACTGACCACGGTCGACGTCAATACCGGCGGTTTTGTCGGCGGCCGCAATTTCGACGACACCATATTCAAGACCAATCTTGAAGCAGCGCAGGTTGCTGCGCGCCAGCTGCGGCTGCGCAATCTCGGTGGCATCATCATCGTCGACTTCATCGACATGGATAACGAAGAGCACAAGAACGCGGTGCTCAACGAATTCCGCAAGGCGCTGGCGCGCGACCGCACACGCATGACGGTGAACGGCTTTACCCAGCTCGGTCTGGTCGAAATGACCCGCAAGCGCACACGTGAAAGCCTCGCCCATGTGTTGTGCGAACCCTGCCCGGTGTGTGAAGGGCGCGGTGAACTCAAAACCGCACAGACAGTGTGCTACAAGATTTTGCGCGAATTGCTGCGCGAAGCGCGCCAGTTCGATGCGCGTGAATTCCGTATTCTGGCTTCGCAGCACGTCATCGACATGTTTCTCGATGAAGAGTCGCAGAGCCTGGCCATGTTGTCGGATTTCATCGGTAAGACGGTGTCGCTGCAGGTTGAGTCGCAATACAACCAGGAACAGTTCGATATCGTATTGATGTAACAGCGCGGCAGGCGGCGCCGGAGTCTTTGCACATGTTTGAATCGGCTGAACTCGGTCATTGCATTTCCGCCCGCGATTACGACAAGGCGGTGCCGAAGCTGCGTGAAGCGCTGCTGAAGGCGCAGTACGAGTTGCTGGCGGACAAGAGTTTCCCGGTCATTATCATCATCGGCGGTGTTGACGGCGCCGGCAAGGGCGAAACCGCCAACATCCTCAACGAATGGATGGACCCGCGCCACATCCATACCCACGCGTTCGGTGAAATGTCCGACGAGGAGCGTGAGCGCCCGCGCATGTGGCGCTATTGGCGCGCCTTGCCGCCGCGCGGACAAACCGGAATCCTGTTTGGCGCCTGGCACAGTGATCCGATCGTCAACCGGGTGATGGGAAAAATCAACGCTGCCGGCATGGAACTGGCGATGGAGGAAATCGTCCAGTTCGAGCGCATGCTGGCCGACGAAGGCGCGCTGATACTCAAATTCTGGTTTCATCTGTCGAAGAAGGCGCAGAAGAAACGCCTCAAGGCGCTGGAGGCCGACGCGAAAACGCGCTGGCGCGTGACCGAAACCGACTGGCAGCGCTTCAAGCGCTATGACAAATTCTGCCAGGTTTCCGAAGACGCCTTGCGCGAGACGAGCACCGGCTACGCGCCGTGGCAGGTGGTCGAAGGCAGCGATCCGAACTATCGCTACCTAACCGTGGGTCGCGCGGTGCTCGGTGCGCTCAACAAGCGGCTGGCCGGCAAACGGCTTACCGTGAGCAAATCGGCGGCGCTGGCGCCACCCGCGGTGGACGGTCGCACCCTCCTGTCGAGCCTCGATTACAACAGCAGGCTCGCGCACAAGCACTACGCAAAAAAGCTCGAAAAGTACCAGGGACAGCTCAATCTGCTCAGCCGCCACAAAAAATTCCGGCAGAAATCGCTGATCGTTGTGTTTGAAGGCGTGGACGCTGCCGGCAAAGGCGGCGCCATCCGCCGTGTCACCGGTGCGCTGGATGCGCGTCACTACAATGTGACGCCGGTTGCAGCGCCGAGTGAAGAGGAACGCGCCCAGCCCTATTTATGGCGTTTCTGGCGCAGTCTGCCGCGCAGCGGGCGCATCGCGATTTTCGACCGTTCGTGGTACGGGCGCGTGCTGGTCGAGCGTGTTGAAAAATTCTGCGCCGAAGAAGACTGGATGCGCGCTTATCACGAGATCAACGATTTTGAAGAGCAACTGGCCGAAGCCGGCGGTATTGTCACCAAGTTCTGGCTGACCATTACCAAAGAAGAACAGTTGCGGCGTTTTCACGAGCGCAAAAAAACGCCGTTCAAGAACTTCAAAATCACGCCGGACGACTGGCGCAATCGCAAAAAGTGGGGCGCCTACGAAACGGCGGTCTGCGACATGATTGAACGCACCAGCAACGACCATGCGCCGTGGCTGCTGATTCCCGCCAACGACAAGTATTTTGCGCGGATCGAAATACTCAAGACCTTATGTGAGCGTCTTGAGGCTGCGCTTTAAGCGACGGCGGCCGGTTCTTCCACGGCGGTGGGTATTGAAGTCGGCATCGGCGCGTCACCATCGAGACTGGCCTGGATGCGCGCCAGCACGTCGCGCTGCTGTTCGAGCACGACACGCTGTGTTTCAAGCTGCTTGATGCGGCCTTCGACCGAACCGATGTTGTCGCGGATCTTCTTGAAATTTTCAAGCCGCTTGGAAAGCACCGATTCGTGTTCCTTGATCTGCAGATTGAGCGGATTCAACGCCGATTTCAGCCAGGCTTCGACATCCAGCCGCGTCATTTCGAAGACGCCGCGCGCCTCGCCGACCAGCCCATCGTAGAATTTCTGCACCACAAAGCGTTTGTATTTGGCGACGTTGACCGGATCGTGACAGAACTGTTTGGCGGTGGACTGCAAATGGGTCATCGTCAGCGTGTGTTTTTCCAGATTCAGCGACGGTGGCACGAGTTTCGCAAAACCGAATTTTTCATGAAAGTGGCTGTAGGTCATGTCGACCAGCCTCTTGATCTGGTTTGCGAAGTTGAGAATCTTGCTCGACACCAGCGTGAAATGCTGAAACAGCATCTGGATGCTTTTCCACAGACCCGCCGTGGTCCACGCGCCCTCGATGTATTCGCGATCCTTGTTGAGCACGGTTTCGAGCGCATCTTCGTCGAGTTGCTTGAGCAGGGTGGCGCCCTGGCCGGTGACCGTGTTGTAGGTGGCGCGGAAAGCCTGCACCGTGGCCTGATAATTCTTGCGGTCGGCTTCCAGCCGCGCCACCATGGTTTGCGCCATGCTGCGGTTCTTGCCCGACATCACGGCGAGTTCTTTCAACTCGGTGGCGGTTGCGGTGAGCTGGTTGGCCACTGCCGAGCGCGAGGCTGCGACCATGGTGCCGATTTCGCGCTGCACGGCGGCGCGCATGATTTCCTGCTTGGCCGGAATGATTTCGGAAGCAAGCAGATGCTCGAGTTGCTCGATGCCGCTTTTCGCCAGCAGTGCGTTGTCCTCGCGCACGCGGGCAAGCAGGGCTTTTTGCGCCGACACGGCGATTACATGCGAGCGCGGCACCGTCAGCAAATTCGATGTCGATTCAATCTGGCGGTCGACGTCGGCGGCAATCTGTTCGGTGGTTTTCAATTCGTCCCACATCAGATCGATTTTGTTCAGCACGGCGATGCGGCGAGTCGCCGCGGTTTGCACGTATTTTTGCCAGACGTCGAGATCCGATTTGGTGACGCCGGTGTCGATCGCCAGCAGAAACAGAATCGCATGCGCGTTCGGAATCATCGACAGCGTCAGTTCCGGTTCGGTGCCCAGCGCGTTGAGTCCCGGCGTGTCGAGTACGACCAGCCCGCTTTTCAGCAGCGGATGCGGGTAGCTGATGATGGCGTGCCGCCACGCCGGTATTTCGACCAGGCCGCCTTCCTTGACAACAACCGTGCTTGCCATCGGGTCGTCTTCGTCCCACAGGCCGAGCGATTTTGCTTCTTCGAGGCTGACCGTCTTGACCTCGACCAGATTCTTCATGGCGTTGGTCATCTCGTCGCGCGAATCAACGTCGAGTTTGATCTTGATCCACTCGACTGCCTGGCGTTTCAGTGCGCTGACGCTTTCCTGGCGTTTGCGCGTTTCAATCGGCAGGAGGCGGATGTACGGTTCGTCGGCGGGGTCGTGAAAAATCTCGGTCGGGCACATGGTGGTGCGGCCGACGTTGGAGGGCAGCAGGCGCTGCTTGAAATCCGAGAAGAACATCGCATTGATGAGCTCGGTTTTGCCGCGCGAGAACTCGGCGAGGAAGGCCAGCGTCATGCGGTCGTTGCGCAGGCTTTCGATCAGGTCGTAGATGCGCAGCGATTGCTGGATGTCAGCATAGCCGTTGGTATCGAGCCACGATTTGTAGGACTCGATCCCGGTGATCATCTGCACCCGCCACTCTTGGTAGTGGGCGACTTCCTGTTCGAGCTGGCTCGTCATCCGCGTTAGGGTCGTGGGCAGGCGCCGCATCCGGGCGAGGATAAAAAACCGCGCTTTTTCCGGAGCTTATACGCAATACCTCACATGATACATCGGATTTGGGCAAACGCAAGCCCGGCGCATCTTGCCGCCCCGGACCGGCGGGCCAAGGCGGAGCCGCACTATGCAACGGTCATGTCGCCGGAACGGAGGTGTTTTCGGTTGCCGGTTTGGCCGGCGGCTGCGGAGTATTCAGTGCCAGATTGGTGCGCAGCAGATCCAGCTGCTCGCCCTGCTTTTTCAGCCCCTGGCGCTGGCTGTCGAGCTGTTTGATGCGTTCTTGCACCGACGTCAGGTTGTCTTTCATGTTGCGCAGGCTCTCGACCCGTTTGAGCATCAGGGTCTGGCGCTCCATGATCTGCCCGTTCAACGGTCCCAACGCGCCGCGCAGCCAGTGCTCGGTGTCAATTCGAGTCAGTTCGAACTGCTGGCGCGCTTCTTCAACCAGTCCGTCGTAGAACTTCTTGAGCAGGAAATCCTTGTAAGTGGCGATATTGAGCGCATCGTGGCAGAACGAACGCGCGTTTTCCTCGAGCGCATGCATGGCGTCGAGGTGTTTTTGCAGCGTGATCGGCGGCGGGCTCAGTTTGGCGAGGCCGAAGTTTTCGTGAAAGCTCTGGTAAATGCCGTCAACAGCATCACGCAGTTTTTGCGCGTAGTTGAGAATTTTTTCGACCTGGGTGGCGAAATAGCCGAACAGCCCCTGCATGTTTTTCCACATGCCGGCGGTGGTCCATGCGCCCTGGATGAATTCGCGGTCGTGGCTGAGAATTTCTTCGATGCGGTCATCGTGCAGCGTCGCCAGCAACTCCTGGCCTTTGGCATTGAGGTCGGAATAGGTGACGTTGAACTGGGCGACGCTTTTTTGGTAGAGCTTGCGCTCGCTCTCAAGCCGCGTCAGCATGTCCTGCGCGACGCTGCGGTTTTTACCCGAGGTCGAGGTCAGGTCCTGCATTTCCTTGACGGTGGCAATGAAGCGCGCTGCCACTGCCTGACGCGCCGACTGCACCAGCGGGCCGATTTCCTTGGCCACCGCCGAGAGCAACAGCGCCTGGCGTTCGGGCACCAGTTTTTCGCCGTGCAATTTTTCCAGACGGATAAAACCTTCCATCAATTCGCTGGATTCTTCGTGCGCAAGACGCGCCGCCACCGCCTGTTTGATCGGCAGGGCGAGCACATTGTTGTCGGGCAATTCGAGTGCATGCGCAACGCTGGCTGCGGTCGCCGCGTCGGCGCCGGCGCCGCTGTCGAGGACGACGAATTTATGCGCTTGCGAATTCTGCACGTATTGTTTCCACACATCGCGCGAAGACGATGCCAGTTCCTTGCCCAGCACCATCAACAGCGACTGCGCGCTCGATGCAATGCGCAGCGCAACCTCTGGCTCGGATGCCAGCATCTGCGTTCCGGGCGTATACAGCACGATCAGGCCGCTTTTCAGCATCGGGTGCGGCATGTTGATCAGCGCGTAGCGCCAGGCCGGCACCATCACTGCGTCACCGCTGCGCTCGACATTGGTCAGAGTCAGCGACTTGGCTTCGTCGATGCTGACCGCGCGCGATTCCATCAGGCTGCGCGTGGCTTCCGCGATCGATTCCGGCGAGTCGGCATTCAGCCGCATGGTGATCCACTCGATCGGACTGCGCCGCAGGCTGGCGATGCTTTCCTGTTTTTTGCGCGTGTCGATCGGCAGCACCCGAACATAGGGCGATTCGGTCGGATCGTGGAAGATTTCCGTTGCACACAAAAATTCGCAGCCGGCACCCAGCGGCAGCAGACCGCCGGGCATGTCCGAAAACAGCAGCGCGTTGATCAGGCCGACCTTGTCTTCGGCCGATTCGCCCATGAAAGCGAGGCGGATACGGTCATTGCGCAGGCCTTCGACCATGTCATAAATGCGTAATGTCTGTTCGATGTCGGCGTGGCCATAGGCATCCTGCCACGTGCGAAATTCATCGATCGAAGATACGAGCTTGGTGCGCCAGTCGGTGAATTGGGCAATGCGCTGTTCTAATTGGCTGGGCATGACGACTCCAGATGGGCAAGCAGGTTCATTGTATCGGCGTCGCAACTGGCGAGTTCCACGATTTTACGCCTGCTGCGACTACCTTGGCGGATACGGATCTGCGAGCGTGGTAGCTTAAACCATTGATGTAAAAAGTCAATTAGCACCAGATTCGCTTTGTCGTCGAGCGCCGGCGCGGCAATTTTGAGCTTTAACGCGTTGCCGTAACAGCCGGCCACCGCGGTACGCCGCGCATTCGGCTGCACATGTAATGGCAACGTAATTTTTCCGCTGCGCGGGTCCCCGGTCCACCAGCCCGCCACCGTCACAAAAGACGGCCCAGATTCGCTTCCAGCCAGGCTAGCGGTACCGCCAGTATCAACTGGCACACCAGTAACGCTGCCAGCGGCGATAGATCAACGTTGGCGATGGGGGGAATGATCTGCTGGAACGGCCGCAGGAAGGGCCGCGTTATGCTGTTGAGAATGGGCGCAACCGGGCTATAGGGATTCACCCAGCTGAGGATTGCCTGCAGAATCAGCGCGCCCATGACCAGGTACACCGCGAGTTGCGCGAGCTGGATTGCCGCCAGGGCAAATAGCGCCACCAGCGCCACGCCGGCCGCGGCGCCGAGCTGCATGCCCTTGATTTCGAGCAGCAGCCATAACTTCAATGTTTCGGTCAGCAGGGCCAGCAACAGCGTTGCCAGATCGAGGCCCCACAAACCGGGAATAAAGCGGCGCGCCGGAATCACTGCGAAATTGGTCAGCGCGGCAACAAATTCGGACAGCTGGTTGCGTGCCGGCGCGCGCACCCATTGCAGCAAAAAGCGCGTCATCAGCGCGAAGGCGAACAGGTCGCCTATCGTCGTTACCAGAAAAGTCAGGGTTTGCGCCAGCATGGTCGAGGTCAGTCTTTGCCGAGTTCCGCGCCGAGAATCCGGCTGCGTTCATTGGCAGATTTAACGGCACGCACGATCGCTTCCTTGACCTTGTCGGTCATCATGCTTTTGAGTGCCGCTTCGGTGGTGCCGCCTTTGGACGTTACGCGTTCGCGCAGCACCGCAACGTCGTCGCTGCTGCCGGCGGCAAGTTTAGCTGCGCCGAGCATGGTTTCGAGTGTCAATTCGGCGGCAGTAGCGGCCGGCAGCCCCAGTTCTTTGGCCGCATCGCGCAGCGCTTCCATAAAATAAAACACATAGGCGGGGCCGCTGCCGGAGACGGCGGTCACGGCATCGAGCTGGCTTTCGTCATCAACCCACACCACTTTGCCGATCGACTTCAATATGCGTTCGACAGCGCTGCGTTTTTCGGCCGCGAGGTCGCCGGGCGCGCAGGCCGCGGTAATGCCGGCGCCGATCAGTGCCGGCGTGTTCGGCATGCAGCGCACGATACGCGTATAGCCGTTAAGCCAGCGTGACAGATCGGCGACACGCAGGCCGGCGGCAATACTGAGCACGACGTGCTGCTGCAAACGCGCGACCAGCGGTTTGATCGCCTCGCGCATCTGCTGCGGTTTCACTGCGAGCACAACAACGTCGCCGATCTGCGCCAGTTCGGCAATGCTGCCGCCGACCATGACGCCGAAGCGTTGCGCGAGTTGTTCGCGCGCTGCCGCAACCGGTTCGACGATATTGATGTTGGTTGCAGCGTAGCCGTCGCGCGTGAGGCCGCCGATGATCGCGCCGGCCATGTTGCCGCCGCCGATAAAAGTAATTTTCATGCGAGATCCCCGAGGTTCAACCGCTACCCTAAGCCCGTCATTGTAGTGACTCCGGGCCCGGGCCGGAAAAATCAAACTTTATGGGCGCGCCCGCGCGCCGAAAATCGCCGTGCCCACGCGCACCATGGTTGCACCCTCGGCAATCGCCGCATCGATATCCGCCGACATGCCCATCGACAGCGTGTCGAGTGCGCAGCCGTTGGCCGTTAGTTCGTTACGCAATTGCCGCAATTGCGCAAAGTAGCCGCGTTGCACGGTGCTGTCATCGCTGGCCGGCGGTATCGTCATCATGCCGCGCAATTTCAAGCGCGGCAGCGCGGCGATACTGCGTGCCAGGGCAAGCGCGTCGCCCGGCGCAACGCCGCTTTTGCTGTCTTCATTGCCGATGTTGACCTGTAAACACAGCTGCAGCGGCGCCATTGCGGCGGGACGCGCTGCGGACAGACGCTCTGCGATTTTCAGGCGGTCAACACTGTGCACCCAGTCGAAATGTTCGGCGATCTGACGTGTTTTGTTGCTTTGAATCGGCCCGATGAAGTGCCATTCCAGTTCCAGCCCCTGCAAGGCCGCGATTTTGTCGACTGCTTCCTGCACATAATTTTCGCCAAAAGCGCGCTGTCCGGCGGCGCACGCGCAGCGTATGGCGTCAGCGCTGAAGGTTTTGCTCACCGCCAGTAGCGCAACACTGCCGGCAACGCGCCCGCACAGGTTTTCCGCGGCCGCGATGCGGGCTTTCACCGCTTGCAAGTTGGCGCCGATTGTGTCCATAATTTCAAGCGATTATTCGGGTTCAGGCGTGCAATTTTCACGGTTGCCGCATGCCGCCCATCACCGCTGCCTGCCAGCCCGCTTTAACAGGGAAATTATAATGGACATCTCGGAACTGCTCGCGTTTGTCGTCAAGAACAAGGCCTCGGACCTGCATCTCTCGTCCGGTCTGCCGCCGATGATACGCGTGCATGGCGACATCCGGCGCATCAACCTGCCGGCGATGGAACACAAAGACGTGCACGGCATGGTGTACGACATCATGAACGACGGCCAGCGCAAGTTCTACGAAGAAAATCTCGAATGCGATTTTTCTTTTGCGATTCCGAATCTGGCGCGTTTTCGCGTCAATGCGTTCGTGCAGCAACGCGGCGCCTCGGCGGTAATGCGGACCATCCCGTCGAAAATTCTGTCGCTGGAGGATTTGAAGGCGCCGAAGATTTTCAAGGATATTTCCGATCAGCCACGCGGCATGGTGCTGGTGACGGGCCCGACCGGTTCGGGCAAATCGACCACGCTGGCGGCGATGGTCAATCACAAGAACGAAGAGGAATACGGCCACATTCTGACGGTCGAAGACCCGATTGAATTCGTGCACGAATCGAAGAAATGCCTGATCAACCAGCGCGAGGTCGGCCCGCATACGCTGTCGTTTTCCAACGCACTGCGCTCGGCGTTGCGTGAAGACCCGGACGTTATTCTGGTCGGCGAAATGCGCGACCTGGAAACCATCCGTCTGGCCATGACCGCCGCGGAAACCGGCCATCTGGTGTTCGGCACGCTGCATACGAGTTCCGCCGCCAAGACCATCGATCGCATCATCGACGTATTCCCCGCGGAAGAAAAAGAAATGATCCGCGCCATGTTGTCCGAATCGCTGCGCGCGGTGATTTCGCAGTCGCTGCTGAAAACCAAAGACGGCACAGGACGTGTCGCCGCGCACGAGATCATGATGTGTACCCCGGCCATTCGTAACCTGATCCGCGAAGCCAAGATCGCGCAGATGTATTCGGCGATCCAAACCGGCCAGGCCTTCGGCATGCAGACGCTCGATCAGAATCTGCAGGACCTGGTCAAGCGCAACATCGTTTCGGTTGACGAGGCGCGCGGCAAAGCGACCAACAAAGACAATTTCAAGTAAAAGTGCGCCGGCAGGAATGCCCGCGCATCGTTCATCACTGCATTAGGGGAGTCGGCAATGGATCGTGATCAGGCAGTTCAGTTCATGCACAACCTGCTGCGCGCCATGCTCAGCAAAAAAGCCTCGGACTTGTTTATTACCGCAGGCTTTCCGCCGGCGTTCAAGGTTGACGGCAAGATGACGCCGGTGTCAAACCAGACGCTGACGCCGCAGATGACCGCCGATCTCGCGCGCGGCATCATGAATGACAAACAGGCCGCCGAGTTCGAATCGACCAAGGAATGTAATTTCGCGATCGCGCCCTCCGGTATCGGCCGTTTCCGCGTCAATGCGTTCATGCAGCAGCAGCGCGTCGGCCTCGTCATGCGGACGATTACGACCTCAATCCCGAATTTCGACGCGATGAAACTGCCACCGGTGCTGAAAGACGTGGTGATGAGCAAGCGCGGTCTCGTTATTTTTGTCGGCGGCACCGGCTCGGGCAAATCGACCTCGATGGCGGCGATGATCGGTTACCGCAACGAAAACAGCTACGGCCACATCATCACGATCGAAGACCCGGTCGAATACGTGCACGAGCACAAGAACTGTGTGATCACGCAGCGCGAAGTCGGCGTCGATACCGATTCATGGGAAAACGCGTTGCACAACACCCTGCGGCAGGCGCCCGACGTGATTCTGATCGGCGAGATCCGGCACAAGGAAACGATGGAACACGCGATCGCCTTTGCCGAAACCGGTCACCTGGCGATGGGCACGCTGCACGCCAACAGCGCCAACCAGGCGCTGGATCGCATCATCAATTTTTTCCCCGAGGAACGCAGACAGCAACTGCTGATGGACCTCTCGCTGAATATGCGCGCGCTGGTCGCCCAACGCCTGATCCCGACCAAGGAAGGCAAGGGCCGGCGCGCCGCAATCGAAATTCTGCTTAGTTCGCCGTTGATTCAGGATTTGATCTTCAAGGGCGACGTGCATGAGATCAAGTCGATCATGTCGAAATCGCGCGAGCTCGGCATGCAGACCTTCGACCAGGCGCTGTTCGATCTGTACGAAGAGGGCGCGATCAGCTACGAAGACGCGCTGCGCAACGCCGACTCGGTCAACGAGCTGCGGTTGAAGATCAAGCTCGAAAGCAAGGAATCGAAGGACAAGGACGTGATGGCGGGTATCGAGCACCTGAATATCGTGTGATGCCGGGCGCTGCGCGCCGGATCACATGCGCCGGTACGAATGGACGGCAAGCCGCCATTCAACCGGCGCGGCGAAAACAGGACACCGGTGATTAGCGCCGGTGTTTTTTTGTAACCATGAATATTCCTTTTGAATCGAGCACGCTGCTCATCGCCGCGCTGGTGGTCGCCGGCGCATTTGTCGTGTTCGGCATTTCGGCCTTCGGCGCGGCGCTGATTACGGTGCCGGTACTGTCGCATTTCTACCCGCTCGATTTTGTATTGCCGGTGTGCGTGCTGCTCGACGTTTCCGCGGCAATTGCCATGGGGACGCGGTTTTCGCGGCAAGCCGACCGGCAGGAACTGAAGTGGATGGCGCCGCTCTGTCTGATTGGCGCGGTGCTGGGCGTCACCCTGCTGGTGAATCTGCCGCGCCAGGCGACACTCGCCGCCTTCGGCAGTTTCCTGATTTTCTACGGCGTCTATACGCTGCGCCGCGACGAGGGCGCGCGTTTGGTCAGCCGGCTGTGGGCGCCGGTGGCTGGATTTTCCGGCGGCTTGATGGGTACGCTGTTCGGTGTTGGTGCGCCACCCTACGCGATGTACCTGTCGCACCGCTTTACCGACAAAGCCGAATTGCGCGCCACCTTGTCGACCATGGTGCTGATTTCGACCGGCATACGCGCGTTGGTGTTTACCGTCGGTGGCCTGATGCTCGCCGACCGCCTGCTGATGTTCGCAATCCTGCTGCCGTTTGCGCTGGCCGGTCTCTGGCTGGGCAACCGTTTGCAGGGGCGCATTTCGCGCGAACAACTTGGCCGTTTCATCAGCGTGCTGGTGCTGCTGATCGGCACGTCAGTCTTGATCAAGGCATTTGCCTGAGCATGGCCGCCTGATGTTGCACAATCCGGATTTCTGGTACGTCGCATTGCCGGTGATCTTCATCGGCTACTTCATGTTCGGCATTTCGGGTTTCGGCGCCTCACTCATCACGGTGCCGATTTTGTCGCACGTCGCGGCCCCCACCGATCTGTTGCCGATGCTGGTGGTGCTCGACATCAGC
Organism: Betaproteobacteria bacterium; assembly: GCA_025363435.1. Taxonomy (GTDB): domain Bacteria; phylum Pseudomonadota; class Gammaproteobacteria; order Burkholderiales; family SG8-41; genus PALSA-1004. The sequence goes on along the minus strand of JANYDY010000037.1, from coordinate 414 downwards.
GCCGCGCTGATACTCGGCGCGCGTTTCCGCGCCGACATGGCGCGCGGCGAAGTAACCTGGCTGATTCCGTTTACGCTGCTCGGTTCCGCGCTCGGCGTGACGCTGCTGGTGAGCCTGCCGCGCGAAGCGCTGATGATGGCGATCGGCATCTTCACACTGGTCTACGCCGCCTACCAGCTCTACGATCCTGTTTATACCAAACCGGTGGCGCGCGGCTGGGGCGCGCCGGCCGGATTTGTCGGCGGCGTGATGGGCACGCTGTTCGGCGCCGGCGCGCCGCCGTATGTGATGTACCTGACGCGCCGCGTGCACGAAAAAGCCGAGCTGCGCTCAACAATCGCGGCGATGGCGGTCTTGAGCATCGGCGCGCGCATGCTGGCATTTGCCGGCGCCGGGCTCATGTTCAACGGCGAA
>JANYDY010000067.1 GCA_025363435.1 Betaproteobacteria bacterium | reverse complement strand
CAATCGCGACATCAAGGCGCCCGATGGTCCACGGAAAATAGCCGCCGGCGTGCGGCAGGAAAACGTCGAGTTTGGGGAATGCGTCGAGCACGCCGCCGCAAACGAGGCTGGTCGCCGCGTAACCTGCTTCAAGCGGATTGCCGATCGTGTTGATCATGAAGTAGTCTTTCTGGCGCACCGTGTCGGTCGGATAGAGATTGGTCAGGAACAGCGGCAGGTTGAGCGCTTCGACGCGTTCATAGAGCGGCCAGAATTCCTTTTCATGCAGGTTCTTGCCGTTGATGTGCTCGGCGATGAACACCGAGCGCATGCAGGGGAATTTCGCCATGCGTTCGAGTTCGGCGCAGGCCAGTTTGACATCCTGCATCGGCAGGATGATGCAGCCGAAGAAGCGGTCGGGATATTTGCGGTTCATCTCGACGCAGGCGTCGTTGTGCGCGGCGGCCAGTTCAAGGCCGAACGCCGGCGGCGCCCAGTACATCAACGGGTTGGTCATCGACAGTGCGTAGGTGTCGATGCGGCGGTTGTCCATGTCGCGGATGATTTCGTCGACGCTGGTCATGGACCGGCGCATCGATGATTTCTGCGTGCAGCCCGGTACCGAGACGACCACCGGGCCGTTGGCATCCTCGCCCATCACCGCGCCGTTGGCGGGGCCTTTTTTGATCATCAGGTCAACGAATTCCTGTGGATACCAGTGCATATGCGCGTCGATGGTACGTTTGCTGTAGCGATGTTTGGCGCCGGCGGGTTTGTCGGCGAGTTTCGGATAAGCGATGGTGTGGTCGGACAAAGCGTGCTCCTTGTTAATGGTTCTTCAATGCTTGCAAGTTGATTCAGGAAATTTTCAAAAGTCGAGCCGGATTGTCGCTCAGAATCATTTCGCGTTCACGGCGCGTCAGCCCCGGAATGGTTTCGACGAAATCGACCGGTTTGCGCACCGCCATGCCTTGCGGGAAATCGGTGCCCATGACGATGCGGTCGACGCCGACCATGTCGATCAGCGATTTCAATATGGTCGCGCTGTGCGTGATGATGTCGTAGTGAAAGCGGCGCAGATAAGCGCTCGCCGGCTGCTTCATGTGCTTTAACGCGGGGCTGACGCCGATGCCGTAGTCGAGACGGCCGATCAGCCACGGAAAGGTGCCGCCGGCGTGCGGCAGATAGACGTCAAGTTTGGGAAAGGCGTCGAGCACGCCGCCGTTGACCAGGCTGGTCGCGGCGAAACCTGCTTCATACGGATTGCCGAGCGTGTTGATCATGAAAAAATCCTTCATGCGCTCGCCGCCGGTCGGATAGAGGTTGTGCAGGAACAGCGGCAGGTTCAGTGCTTCAGCGCGTTCATAGACCGGCCAGAATTCCTTTTCGTGCAGATTTTTTCCGTTAATGTTTTCGGCGAGATAGATCGCGCGCATGCCCGGCAGTTTGGCGGCGCGTTCCAGTTCCTGAATGGCAAGTTTCGAGTCCTGCATCGGCAGTGAAATCGTGCCGACGAAGCGGTTCGGATATTTGACGCAGGCCGCGGCGCAGGCATCGTTGTGCGCGATCGACAGCTTCAAGCCGAATTGCGCCGGGCACCAGTAGACCATCGGGTTGGTCATCGACAATGCGTACATGTCGATTTCGCGTTCTTCCATTTCCTTCAGAATGAGATCGAGCTCGATCATGTTCGGCGGCATCACTGACGCCTGGGTGCCGCCGGGCACCGACTGCACCAGCGAATAGCCCTGCGGCGTTTTGCCCATTTTCGCGCCGTAGGCCGGGCCTTCTTTTTCCAACATCGTCACGAATTCGCGCGGATACCAGTGCGCGTGGGCATCGATCACTTTGGCGTAACGGCGGCCGGCCGGCACGTTGCCGGCGCAACCGGCGAGCATGGCGCTGCCGGCGGCAATGGCACTGAGAAATTCGCGGCGGTTGGTGCTCATGGCAGTCTCCCCTCTACTGTGATTAGCGGCTATTGTTCCGGCGTCAGGCGCGCTGCTTTGACCAGCTTGTTGTATTTGTCGAGTTCGCTGCGGATGTAGGCGCCGAATTCTTCCGGCGTATTGCCGCCGGGCAGCGCGCCTTCGGCGGCGATATTGGCTTTGACCGCCGGCTGCTCGAGCGCTTTGACAAAGTTGCGGTGCAGCGTCATGACGACATCGCGCGGCGTGCCGCCGGGGGCGAGCAAGCTGTACCAGCCGACCAGTTCATAACCGGGCAGGCCGGCTTCGCTGAAGGTCGGCACCCCGGGCAACTGCGTGCTGCGTTTGCTGCTGGTAACGCCGATGGCGCGTATACGGCCGCTGGCGATATGCGGCGCGCTCATTGAAGTGCTGTTGGTCATCAGGTCGATTTGACCGGACAGAATGTCGAGTGTCATCGCCGGCGTGCCGCGGTAGGGCACGTGCAGCATCTTCGTGCCGGACATGTTGAGCATCAGTTCCACCGCCAGATGCAGGGCGCCGCCGACGCCGCTGGAGCCGTATGAAAGTTTGCCGGGTTGCGCTTTCGCCAATGCAAGCAATTCGCGCAGATCGCGCGCCGGCACCGACGGATGCACGGTGACGACATAAGGCAGGTAGAAATAAATGCTGACCGGTGCGAAATCCTTGAGCGGATCGTACGGCGTGTTGCGGTTATAGGCGGGGCTCATGACCACCGGACTGGCGCTTGCCCACATCAATGCGTAGCCGTCGGGTTTCATCTTGGCCACCATGCCGGCGGCAATCACGCCGGCGGCGCCGTCGCGATTGATAACGACGAATTGCTGGCTCATCTGTTCTGACAACTGGTGTGCCATGGTGCGCGCGGTGCTGTCGTTGGTCGAGCCGGCAGGGAAGCCGACGTAGAGGCTGACCGGTTTGGCGGGATAGGTTTGCGCGTCTGCGCCGGACGCCGCGACAGCGAAAGCAGTTGCAACGGCGCAGATTGCGCCGCGCTGATAGAAATTAACCATCGATTCCTCCACGCCGGCATTGCATTGCGGCCGGCGGCTTGCTGACTTCTGATTTTTTGAGTACGAACGGCGCCGCAGAGCGGCACGCAGTACGAGACCGGAGTATTCACCAAATTGCGGTGCTGCGCAAAGCAGCGTCCGTGAATGGCGCGGTGACTGGTCAGGGTAAGCGCCTTCTGCTAGGATTCTGCATTCAAAGTGCGCAGCCGAAATTAACGGGCGGTCACTATCCACCGGAGGAAGACGATGAAATACCGCAAAAATGAAGCAAAAGAGTACGCAAGAACAGCGCTGAAAGGCGTGTGGACTGCGCTGCCGTACCATTTCACCGCGGATGACAAGCTCGACGAAAAGTCGATTGCCCACGCGCTTGATTACTCGATTGCCGAACTGAAGATCGACGGCCACTACTGCTCGGGCAACGTCGCCGAGTTCTGGTCGCTGACCGATGAAGAGCGCATGCGCGCCCACGAGATCAACGTTGAGGCCACCAAAGGCCGCGTGCCGCTGATCGCCGGCTGCCATCACCAGAATCCGTACGACGTAGTCAAACTCGCGAAACATGCCGAAGCCATCGGCATCGATTTCGTCATTATCCTGACACCGTACCAGGGCGCGAAAAACGACGACGCCGTGTTCGATTTCTACCGCTTCATTTCCGAGCGCGTGAACATCGGCATCGTACTGTTCAACATTCCGTCGGTCTACTATCCGATCAGCGAGCATCTGGCTGCACGTCTGGCCAAGTTGCCGAACATCGCGGGCTTCAAACAGGGCGGCCCGTCGCCGGCGGCGAGCATTTCGCTGCGCCAGATGATCGGCAAGCAGCTTACGGTCAGCGTTGCGGATGAGACGCCGTGGCTCTATAACCTGACGGTGATGAAAGACCAGTGGCTGCTCAACTACTGCCCACATCTGTATCAAGTGCCGGGTTATCTGCCGATCCACGATTACACCAAGGCTGCGATTGCCGGCGATTACAAGAAGGCGATCGAAATCTGCGCTTCGCTGACGCCATTGCGCGAAATCCACGCCAAGTGGGTGGGCGGTTACGGCAAGCCGCACGGCCGCATGCCGTCGGCGGAAATGAAATACTGGATGGAGTGCATCGGCATGCCGGGCGGCCCGGTGCGTTCGCCCTGCCTCGAACTGCCGGACGACAAGAAAGCAGAAATGTATGCCGAACTGAAAGCCACCGGCATCCTCGACCGCGTCAAGACTGCGCGCAAAGCTGCGTAAGTTCAAGCGCTCGAAAAAAACGCCACCTGCGGGTGGCGTTTTTTTTGTGGCGCAGGCGCCCCGCCTGCGCGAAGCACCGTGTTTTGAACGCAGGCGAGGCGCCTGCGCCACAAATACCAAGCCCCCTGGAGTGGGTAACTTGTTGCCCGTCCTGCGAAATCCGCTAGGCGGTGGTGAGTTTTTGCTCCATCTCGCGCTGCCATTCGGCATGCGTCTTGAAGCCGGGCATCTTGTTGACCTGCTTTTCAATTGATGCCCACATCTGCTCGTCGGGCAGCGACAGATCGACCGGCAGGCGGCAGGGTTGCGGCACATACCAGGGCGTGCCGATCAGCAGTTCGACACGATTGCCTTCGGGGTCGAGGAAATAACTCGACAAGGCGTTGCCGTGGGTGACGGGGCCGAGGATTTTCACCGGGTTGTCTTTCAAGGCAGCGTGCATTTCACGCAGCGTTTGCAAACCGTCGAGACGGAATGAAATCTGGTTGATGATGTTGAACGAGATGTCGGCCGGGCGTCCGGTGGCGAACACCAGTTGATGGTGCTCGCTGGCGTCGCGCGTCATGAAGACGATTTCGCCGTCCGGACGCGGTCCGCGGTCGCTCACGGTAAAACCGAGGAAACGCGTATAAAAATCGACCATCTTGTTGATGTCGGTGACGTAAAAGCCAACGTGGCTCAGCCACAGCTTGCCTTTGAGACTCATGCTGCCTCCTGCGGGGTTGACGGCGCGGCGCCGGTGCGCGGCCGCTGGTCGTGCATGTATTATAGCGGCAGGTGCCGGCGTTAGAACAGGCGCGACGATTTACATAACAACACGACAACAAGAACCCGCGCATTGAGGAGAAATAATTTGAGTTTAAAATTGTTTGAGCGCTGCGCCTGCCTCGCGTTTTCTGTTGGCGTCTTTGCAGCCGCTGCGGCGGCGCAGGATTTTCCGGCGCGGCCATTGCGCATGATAGTTGCCTCGGGCGCAGGCGGCGGCACCGATCTGGCCGGCCGTAATGTCGCCAAGACTCTGTCGGACCAGTTGCGGGTGCCGGCATTCATCGAAAACCGGCCGGGCGCAGGATCGGCCACCGGCAGCGAGTTCGTCGCCAAATCGAATCCCGACGGCCATACGCTGCTGTTCAGCAGCGGCAGTTCGATCGTGATGAACGGTTTTCTCTACAAAAACCTGCCGTACGATTCGCTGCGCGATTTTGTCGCGGTCGGTTTTGTCGCTGCCTATCCGTTCGTGCTGATCACGCGCGCCGATCTGCCGGCGGCGAATCTCGCCGAATTTTCGAAGTATGCGAAGGAGCGGCCGGGCAAATTGACCTACTCGTCGCCGGGTGTCGGCTCGGTGCAGCACGTGTGGGGCACGATACTGTTTCGCAGTATGGGGCTCGACCTCTTGCACGTGCCGTATAAAGGCGCCGCATCGGCGCATCCCGACATGATCGCCGGGCGCATCGACGCGATGTTCGACAACCTTTCTGCTTCGCTTAAATACATCGAGGCCGGACGTCTCAAGGCGCTTACTGTTTCGTCGCCGAAGCGCGCGCCGCAACTGCAAAATGTGCCGACGGTCAACGAAACAGGTGTGGCGAAATTCGATGGCGAGTCGTGGATGGGCGTGTTTGCACCGGCGGCGACGCCGGTGCCGGTGATTGAGTCGTTGCGCGCGTTGCTGCTCAATGTCGTGCGCGATGCCGACTACGTTGCGCGCGTCGAACGCGACAGCGGCCGTATCATGGCTATACCTGCGAACCAGCAGCAGGCGTTTCTGCGCAGTGAGATCGAACGCTGGGGCCGTCTGATCAATCAGTATGGCGTCAGCGCGGATTAGCAGGCACTGCAGCTGCAGCGTTGCAGCGGACTACAACGGAGGTTGTGATGGCGATCAAACTGTTCGGGTTCTGGCGTTCACTGGCGACGTTGCGCGTGCGCATTGCGCTGAATTTGAAGGGCATTGCATACGAAGAATTTTCCGTTGATCTGCTGAAGGGCGAACAATTCGCCGACAGTTATCGCGCGGTCAATCCGCAGATGGTGGTCCCGGCGCTGATCGATGGCGACGGGCCGGTGCTCGGGCAGTCGCTGGCGATCATCGATTACCTGGAGGAGACGCATCCTGAACCTGCCTTGCTGCCGGCATCGCCGCGCGAACGCGCGCGCGTGCGCATGCTGGCGCAGATCGTTGCTGCCGACGCGCACCCGCTGATGGTGCCGCGGGTGCGCAACTACCTTGAGAATGAATACCGGCTCGACGAGCCGACGCGCGCGAAATGGATACAGCACTGGAGCAATGCCGCGCTCAAAGCGATTGAAATCCAGTTGACCGATTACGCGGTGCCGGGGCGTTTATGCCACGGGGATACGCCGACGGTTGCCGATATCTGCCTCGTTTCGCAGGTGGTCGGCGCGCGGATATTCAAGTTCGATCTTGCCGCGTTTCCGACCGTGACGCGGGTCGCCGACGAGTGCCTGAAGATCGACGCGTTTGCGCGCGCCCATCCGTTAAAACAGCCCGGCGCGCAGACGGCGCATTGAGATTGCCGCGTGCGGTGTATAGTGCATTTCGCAGCAGATGGAATGACAGAATAATTCACCATCACAGGAGGCCGGAATGACAATCAATCGCAGAAAATTCATGCAGGCTGCCGGCGCGGGCGCGTCGGTGCTTGGTTTTCCCGCTATTGTCCGTGCGCAGGAGCAGGCTATCCGGCTGGGCTTGATGACGGTCAAGTCCGGACCGCTGGCTTCCGGCGGTCTCGACATGGAGCGCGCGCTGATCATGTACTTGCGCGAACGCAATAATATGCTGGCCGGCCGCAAGGTCGAATTGTTCGTTGCCGACAGCGGCGGCGTGCCGGCGCAGGCGCGCAGCAAGACGCAGGAACTGGTCGAGCGCGACAAAATCAATATCATGATCGGGCCGCTGGCAGCAGGCGAGGCGCTGGCCACCGACGATTACATCCGCCAGCAGCAGCTGCCGACTTTGTCGGTTGCCGCCGCTGAAGACATGACGCAGCGCAATCCGAACCCGTGGTTCGTGCGCGGCACTTCGACCTCGTCGCAATGCGCGCACGCGCTGGCCGATTACTGCATCAAGACGCTCAAATACAAGCGCATGGCGGTGATCGCCGATGACATTCCCTACGGTCATGAAATGTGCGCGGGTTTTCAGCGCGTGTTCGAAGAGCTCGGCGGCAAGATCGTGCAGAAAATGTTTCCGCCGCTGACGGTGCCCGACTACGGCACCTTTCTTGCGCAGTTGAAAACCAATATCGACGGCGTGTTCCTCGGCTTTGCCGGTTCCAACGGTTTTCGATACGTGCGCCAGTTCAATGAATACGGCCTGCGCGGCAAGGTCAACATCGTCGGCGGCATGACGGCACTCGACGAGGCGGTGTTGCGCAACATGAAGATCGAGGCGCTGGGCATCATCACCACCTGCTGGTATTCGGCGATGCTGGAAAATCCGCTGAACAAAAAATTCGCCGCGGCGTTTCGCGCCGAAGCGAAATACGACCCGGGTTTCTACGCGGCGGCAACCTATGTCGAGGCGGCGGTGCTCGAGAACGCGCTGCGCACGGTCAAGGGCAACATTGCCGACAAGCCGGCGTTGATGAAGGCGTTGCGTGCCAGCAAAACCGACACTGTGCGCGGCCAGGTCTCGTTCGACAGCTACGGCAACGTCGTCGGCAATGTCTATATCCGCAAGGTCGAGCGCGAAGAGGGGCGGCTGGTCAACACGGTGATTCAGACCTATCCGAACGTCAGCCAGTTCTGGACCTATAAACCCGAAGAGTTTCTGAAGAACCCGGTTTACTCACGCGACTGGCCGCCGGCCAGGAATCTGGAGCCGTAATCAGCATACGTACGCCCCGCGCGGTTTAACGCCGCGCGGGGCGTTTGCATGTTGATGATCGTTACACGATGACGATGCAATTCTGGGTCATTCAAACGCTCAACAGTCTGGCGCTGGGCGGCCTGCTGTTTTTGCTGGCTGCCGGTTTTTCGCTGATCTTCGGTTTGATGCGCATCGCCAATCTGACGCACGGTGCGTTCTATATGCTGGGCGCCTATATCGGCGTCAGCATCCTCCAATTTATTTCGAATCTGTGGATAGCCGCCCTGCTCGGCGGGCTGGTGGTGGCGCTGTTCGGCGGTTTGGTCGAACGTTTCATTTTGCGCAAACTGGCCGGCAACGAACTCGGTCAGGTGCTGGTTACCCTGGGTTTCGCCTACATCATCGCGGACTTTTGTCTGGTGGTATGGGGCGGCGACCCGATTCCGCTGCCGACTCCGGAGGGGTTGGAGTCGCCGGTTGAAATCGCCGGATTCATGTTTCCTGCCTACCGGCTGGCCGTCGTCGCCATTGCTCTGGCGACCGGCGTGGCACTGTATCTGCTGATGGAGCGCACGCGGCTCGGCGCGATGATACGTGCCGGCGTTGATGACATGCAGATGGCGCGCGCTGTCGGCATCCCGGTGTCGCGCTTGTTCACCATTGTGTTCTGCCTTGGTTCTGCACTCGCCGGCGCCGGCGGCATACTCGGCGGGCCTATCATGTCGGCCTATCCGGGGCTCGACGCCGATATGCTGCCGCTGGCGCTGATCGTGGTGATCCTGGGTGGCGTTGGCAGTCTGGTCGGCGCCTTCGTTGGCAGTTTCATCATTGGCTTTGTCTACACCTTCGGCATCGCCTTGTTTCCGCAGCTTGCCTATGTGATTCTGTTTTTGCCGATGATCGTGGTCATCGCGTTCCGGCCGCGCGGTCTGTTCGGCAGGGCCGGTGCATGAAAAAAGCGGCATGGATTTTTCTGCTTGCCGTGCTGCTGGCATGGCCGTTTGTCGCCGGCGAGTTCTACGTCAATCTCGCCAGTCAGATATTCATTGCGGCGATTTTCGCTGCCGGCCTCAATCTGCTGGTCGGTTACGGCGGTCTGCCGTCGTTGGGCCACGCCTCCTTTCTCGGCATTGCAGCGTATTTCTCGGCGCTGTTGAGTCTGCGCTGGGGGCTGGATCATTCACTTTCCGCACCGCTGGCGCTGGCCGGCACCACCTTGATGGCCGGATTATTCGGCCTGATTGCGCTGCGCGCGACGGGGCTGGGTTTTCTGATGCTGACGCTGGCGCTGTCGCAGGTGCTGTGGGGCACCGCCTACCGCTGGGTCGCGGTGACCGAGGGCGACAACGGGCTGCGCGGCCTGACAAGGCCGCAGATTTTCGGCATCAATCTCGACGATTCAACAGCGTTTTATTTTTTCGCGCTGCTGGTCACCGCGTTTTCACTGTGGATGATTTCGCGTCTGGTGGCCTCGCCGTTCGGTGCGGCCTTGCAGGGTACGCGCGATCAGGCGCGGCGCATGAGTGCGCTCGGGCATAACGTCTGGCTGATCCGCTGGCTGACGTTTGTCTATGCCGGGTTCTGGGGCGGCGTATCGGGGCTGTTGTTCGTTTATTACCATAAGTACATACACCCGGCGTCGCTATCGCTGACGAGTTCGGCTGAAGCCATGCTGTCGGTGATCGCCGGCGGATCGGGCACGCTGGCCGGACCGGTGATAGGCGCCGCCATCATCGTCCTGTTGAAGAATTATGTTTCGGCCTATGTCGAGCGCTGGAACATGCTGCTCGGTTTTGTTTTTGTCGCCATCGTGGTGTTCATGCCCGACGGTCTGGTGCCCGGACTCAAGCGCTTGTGGGCGCGCTGGAGCAAGCCGTGACTATCGCATTGCAAATACAGGGTTTGAAAAAATCCTTCGGCGGTTTGCCGGCAACCAATGACGTGTCGCTTGAAGTGATGGCCGGCGAACGCCGTCTGATCATCGGGCCCAACGGCGCCGGCAAGACCACATTGTTCAATTTGATCACCGGTGACCTGAAGCGCGATGCCGGCACGATCAAAATGTTCGGCGTAGAAGTGCAGCGTCTGCGCCCGCACCAGCGCGCACATCGCGGGCTCGCGCGCACCTACCAGATCATTACTCTGTTTGCCGGCGCTACGCTTGAACACAATGTGGCGCTGTCGCTGCTCGGCATGAGTGCTGCGCGCTGGAATATGTTTTCAGCGCTGACCGGTTACGGGCATTTGTATGACGAGGCTCGCAGCGTGCTGGCGCGGGTCGGTCTTGAGCACCTGGCGGCGCGACGCCTGAGCGAAGTCTCGTACGGCGAAAAACGCCGCGTTGAAATTGCCATGGCGCTGGCGCAGAAACCGAAAGTACTGCTGCTCGACGAACCCTTCGCCGGTCTTTCGCGCGAAGAGCGCGCGGCGGTCGGACAGCTGATTGCCGGCATACCGCGTGAAACCACACTCGTGATGATAGAGCACGATATGGATACCGCGCTCGACCTTGCCGAACGTATCACCGTGCTGCATTACGGCAGCGTGATTGTTGAAGGTACGCGCGCGGAAGTTGTCGCGCATCCGAAAACGCGCGAGGTTTATCTCGGTGACTGAAGCCCTCTCGATCAGCGGCATCAACGCGCTGTACGGCGACAGCCACGTGCTGCATGATGTCTCGTTTGCGCTGAATAGCGGTCGTGTGCTGGCGCTGCTGGGCCGCAACGGCGCCGGCAAAACGACCTGCATGAGTGCTATCGTCGGTTTCCTGCCGCCGCGCGACGGTGAAATCCGTTTGTTCGACGAACCGATTGCGCGGTTGGCACCGGAAACCATTTCGCGCAAGGGCATCGGCTTTGTGCCGCAGGGGCGGCGCGTGTTTGCCAGCCTGACGGTGCGCGAGAATCTCGACGTGGCGCGGCAATCGCGTCACGATGCAGTCACGCCGTGGACGCTTGATCGCGTCTGCGACCTGTTCCCGCGTTTGCGAGAGCGCCTGTATCAGCACGCCGGTTCGTTGTCGGGCGGCGAACAGCAGATGCTGGCGATTGCGCGCGCGCTGATGGGAAATCCGCGTGTGCTGTTGATGGACGAGCCGTCGGAAGGGTTGGCGCCGCTGATCGTCGCGGAAGTTGGGCGCACCATCGCGCGGTTAAAAGAGGCGGGGCAGTCGATTGTGCTGGTCGAGCAGAATCTGAAGCTGGCACTTGATCTCGCCGACGATGTGGTTATGCTCAATACCGGCCGCGTGGTGTTTGCCGGTGCTGTCGACGAGGTTCGCAATAACGAGGCGCTGCTGACGCAGCATCTCGGCATATTTTAAATATACCCTCGTTCACATAAGTGAATGAGGGCAGTTCTCACCCTCTCCCTCCAGGAGAAGGCCGGGGTGAGGGAAAAGACGTTATTTGTACCGTTGGAATTCGATTTGCAATACTTAAAAGAAAAGGAAACTGCATCATGATGTTCACGTGTAATCCGCAGGACTGCAACGATCCCGCACACCGTCACGGCAGTGCACTGGCGGCAAGTCGCGCCTCGACCAGAATCGTGCGCGACCGCAAGGGCCGCAGCCTGCGTGTCGATATTCACTGCCACTATCAGAATCCCGTGCTGGCGGCGAAAGTTGCACCCATGAATCCCGCTCAGTACGAACCGGCCAGCCAGTTTGCAAACGCATTGACCAAAGAGGTCAATATCAAGCAGGTGCAGGATCGCGGCCCCAAGCTGTCGTCGATCGAAGTGCGTCTGAAAGACATGGATCGCATGGGCGTGGACATACAGGCAATCTGCCCGGCGCCCAACCAGTGTTATTACTGGGCCGAACCGGACTACGGCCTTGAACTCGCACGCGAGGCCAACGACCGCCTTGCCGAAATCGCCGCGACCTGGCCCGACCGCTTCGTCGCCATGGGTACCGCACCTTTGCAGAATGCTGATATGGCGGTGAAGGAGCTTGAGCGTTGTGTGAAAACGCTGGGCATGCGCGGCGTCGAGATCTTGCCTAATGTCGTCGGTAAGGAGTTGACCGACCCTGGCCTTGGTCTCGACAAATTTTTCGCCAAGGCGCAGGAGCTCGACATTGTCATCTTCATGCATCCGCTTGGTTACACGCAGGGCAACCGTTTTCTCGATCACTATTTCAACAACGTGATCGGTAACCCGCTGGAAACCACGGTAGCGGTCAGTCATCTGATTTTCGACGGCGTCATGGCGCGCTATCCAAAGCTAAAAATCGTGCTGCCACACTCCGGCGGCTATCTTGCGCACTATTGGGCGCGCATGGACCACGCCTGGCGCGCCCGCCGCGATTGCCACACCGTCATCAAAAAGGCGCCGACCAGTTATCTCAAAAAATTCTACTTTGACACCATCACCTTCGACACGCAGATGCTGCGCCACTCGATCGACAAATGGAGCGTCGATCATGTGCTGCTCGGCACCGATTACCCGTATGACATGGGTGAAGATAACCCGGTCAAGCTGATCGAGTCCGTGCCGAAACTCACGCGTGCCGACAAAGACCGCATCATGGGCGGCACATCGGCGCGTCTGTTGAAGATCAAGCGCTGAAGCGGCGATTGCGCCGGCAGCGGAGGCGGTATGAGCAACCTGCCATCGGCAGTCAGCTGGATCACGCGCAGCATCGGTTACACGATCGCTTTGATCATCATTCTGGCCATACTGGTATCCGCCGGCCGGGGCCGGGTTGCCGGCAATAGCGTGCAATGCATTGAGGAGGTTCGCAAACCCGCCGTCGCAGAACAGTCGGCGCTTGCCAATGCAAAAGCGTTTGGCGCCTGTCTGGAACGCAAGAACGGTTTTCTCGAAAACATGATGACGGGCGCGACCCTGAAGATGCTGCGCGCGCTGCCCAATGCGCCGTGCAAGTATGTCGGCCGCTGGAAATCTTCGAAGACGGCGTCTGGCTTCGAGATCAATCTGCATGGCAATGGCGAATTCAGTGCGCGGCCGTGGAGCGAACGGGAGTTCACCGAGGTCATCGCCGGTTCATGGGCTGTGTATGAGAACAAGCTGGTGTGGTTGTACAAGGAAGGCGTGGTGTGGCCGCCGGATGTGAACCGGATGGAAATCACCAGTCCGGAGTCGTTCACGCTGACTGAAATGAACGGTTCGAAAACAAATTTTCTGCGCTTCGAGAAACTGCCGCCTGATAACTGTTCACCCTAGTGCGCGGCGCAGGCGGGGCCGAATGAATGCCGCTTTGCAAAACATTGTTACAGAATGAGTTGAACGCGGTGCCGGCATCAGGGTCACAATGGCTGAGGCGGCTTTGTTGGCGCGGGCCGCCGAATGTTGCAACAACCCGGGCTGCCTGATTTTTATGCAAATCTTGATTGTCATGATGGTCCTGCTCACCGCCGGCTGCAGCCACGTCGGGCGTGAACCTGTTGCCGTGCCGGCTGCGACCGTGGCGGTAGCGCCGGCGGCAAGTGTCGCGGCAGAGCCGCAGGCGGCGCCGCGAACCGGCGAATCGGTGGTGGCCGATGCGGTGATGTTCCCGCCAGCGAATGTCGCCACGCCCGCAGTCATTGCGCCGCGCGTTGCCGAGGTTGAAGCGCCCGCAGCGAAGGCCGTAGCCAGGGCGCCGGCAGCGGCAGTGGCCTTGCCGCCTAAACAGGAAGCGGCCGTGCCGGCAGCGAAGGCGCCGCTCGATCTCAAAACGCTGGAAAGCAAACTCAAGGACACCAAAGCGATCGGCGTTTTCACCAAGCTATCGCTGAAGAATCAGGTCGACGACCTGCTCGACCAGTTCCGTGCGCTGTATCAGGGGCAGCGCAAAATAACGCTGGCGGAACTGCGCCAACCCTATGATCTGCTGCTGATGAAGCTGTTGTCGCTGCTGCAGAACGATGATCCTGCACTGGCACGCGAGATATCGACCTCGCGCGAAGCGATCTGGGGCATTCTTGCGGATCCGGTAAAATTTGCCAATCTGTAGAGGCGTAATGCATAAATATCTGAAAATTCCGGTTGTTGTCATGGCCTGTGCCGCTGCTGTGGTGTTTGCCGCGGAAAGCATCTCGACGGCGAAAGACCTGACCGCGGTGATCGCGCTGCAGGGCCTGCCCTGCGGACAGGTCGGCAACGCCGTCAAGCAGGGTGAGAATGACTATCTGGCGACTTGTCAGGACGGCAACCGTTATCGTGTTTTTGTCAGCGCCGAGGGCCGTGTTGTCGTGCAGAAGAGATAGCGCGGCGCTACCAACTGCGCAAGCCGGGCCGGCGACCTGATTTATAATCGGGCATACATCCATGAATCGTTTCCGGAGATTGTCATGCCGCTCAGCAAAATCAGCCATTATTCGATCCGCACGCTCGATCTTGAGGCGACGCGCAAGTTCTATACCGAGGTGCTCGATTTCACGGTCGGGCCGCGTCCGCCGTTTAATTTCCCCGGTCTCTGGCTGTATAACGGCAGCCACGATTCCTATGACAACGCAATCGTGCACATCATCGGCATCGATCCGAAAAATCCTGAAGGACTGAAAGAGTATCTGGGTGATCGCAGTATCGAGGATCTGAAAAACGGCACCGGCACTTTCGATCACATTGCTTTTGTCGGCACCGATGCGGCAGGTATGGCGAAACATTTTGCCGGCAAAAAAGTGCCGTTCCGCGAACGTGCGGTGCCCAGTCTCAATCTGCACCAGATTTTTCTCGACGACCCGAGCGGCGTCGTCATCGAACTGAATTATCCGGCGGACGAAAAGAAGGCGGCCTGACGCCAGCGCTGCAATGAGCGCGCGGCGCAAGGCCCTCGTCATCGGCGGCTCCTTCGGCGGTTTGTTTGCAGCCAATCTGCTGGCGCGTGCCGGCTGGGATGTTGAAGTGTTCGAGCGCGTCGGCGCGGCGCTGGCCGACCGCGGCGCCGGCATTGTTACGCACGATGAATTGTTTGCAGCGGTTCGCCGGGCCGGTGCGGTGGTCGATGAAACCATCGGTTGCGATACAACAACGCGCGCGACCTTCGATCCACAGGGCCGTGTGCTGGCCGAAATGCCGCTCAAGCAGACTCTGACCGCGTGGGGCCGGCTCTACCGCCTGCTGAAAGATGTATTTCCAGAGGCATGCTATCACTATAACCGCTCGTTCGAACGCGTCGAGCAGCATGCCGGCGGCGTTACCGCTTATTTTGCCGACGGCTCCTGCGCCAGCGGCGATCTGCTGATCGGCGCTGACGGCATACGCTCGTCAGTACGCGCGTGCGTCGCGCCGCAAACAAAACCTGTTTATGTCGGCTATGTGGCGTGGCGCGGCCTTGTTGATGAGGTGGCGTTGAGTGATGCCACGCAAGGCGCACTGGTCGACCGCATGGCCTTTGGTCTGCCGCCGGGCGAAATGCTGCTGACCTATCTGGTGGCGGGGCGGGATTACAATACGCAACCCGGCCAGCGGCGTTACAACTTCGTCTGGTACCGCCCGGCCGACGAGCAGCAGGTGTTGCCGGATCTGTTTACCGATGCCGGCGGGCGCTTGTACGAAAATAATATTCCACCGGATCGCATCCGCGCCGACGTTATTGCGGCCATGCATGCCGATGCCGAACGCCTGCTGGCGGCGCCTTTTGTCGAGGCGGTGAAGTCTTCCGTCGAGCCGTTCTTTCAGCCGATCTACGACCTCGAATCGACGCGGCTGGTGTTCGGGCGCGCGGTCATCCTTGGTGACGCGGCGTTTGTCGCGCGTCCGCATGTCGGCCTTGGCGTAACCAAGGCAGCCGGCGATGCAGTGGCGCTGATCGATGCGCTGGCTGCGCACGGCGATGACATTGACGCCGCGCTGCGGCAGTTTGAAGCCGCGCGCCTTGCCTTCGGTGCGGCTATTGTTGCGCACGCGCGTATGCTCGGGCTTGGTATCGGTCCTGCCGAAAATGCGCCGGGACCACGGCGGCTGGTCGATTATCTGCGTCGGCCGGAAGTGGTGATGCGTGAAATTGCGGTGCCGGACTGGGCGGAGCGCACTGCCGCGCTGGAGGCGATTGCCGCAGCCTAGCCGGACGCAGCAGAATTCGCCTGCAGCGTCTTCTCAGGCGCCGCTGGCGGGCGGTTGCTCAAAAACCGTTTCGGTGACGACTTCGCCGCTGCGGTCCATGATGCACACTTTGCTCGGCGTGTTGCGTTGCGCCAGCGTGATGGCGAAGCGTTCCGCCTCGGCCAGACTGTGAAAAGAATAGCCCGAGGTGCCTTTGTCGCTTTCCACAAACCAGCGTTCGCCGTCGAGTGCGACGACCGAATAGGTGATGTATTGCCCGTCCATTGATGCTCGATATTTTTCTGTTCGAGAACGCATAGTTTACAAGAATTGCCTGCCTCAATGCAGGCCGGGGGATAGCAGGTGTGGGGAGTTGTACACTTTTTCCGCCGTGAAGGAATATACTGTCGAACTACAGCAAAGGAGCTGTTTGTTGCAAAAGCTCCACAGCGACGTATCCGGAGGTGAGCAGATGATGTGCATGAATCGTTTTTTTCTTGGTCTGGCGGCAGCGTTGATGCTCGCCGGCTGTGCGAGTCCGCCGCAAGGCGGCAGACCGGTAAGCAAGGTCGCTTTGGTCACTTCAGGCGATACCTATTTCTACGGTGCGACGCGCTTCGGCCAGGACATCGCCGTTGTCGAGCTCGACGGCAAGGCGGTTGCAGCACATTCCGACCCGCTGGAACTGCAGCCCGGCACGCATACGATGAAAATGAAATGCGGTGAAAATATATCCACGCACTCGTTCAGCGTGCAAGCCGGCGAAATTTATCAATACATGATGCGTGCAATGCCGGCCGGCAAAGGCTGTGCGGCGGCGTTGGCGCGCGTGCGCCGTTCTTCCTGATCTATTCGCCCGTAGTTTTGCGCCGGCGCTGCCGATAGCGCGGCGGGAATAAGCATGAGTCAAAAACTTCCAGCATTTGATGCGCCGGCATTCGGTTTGAGCGGCAGGGTTGCGATGATTACCGGCGGCGGTCGCAATATCGGGCGCGCGGTTGCCTTGTCGCTGGCAGGCGTCGGCGCGGTGCCGGTTATACTCTACAACGAAGACGAAGCCACCGCGCGCGGCGTTGCAGATGAAATTGTCGCCGCCGGCGGGCGCTCCGGCATCTGTCAGGCGAATATCGCCGAGGTCGTGCAATGTCAGGCGGCGGTGAAAAAAGTCGCCGCCGAATTCGGTGACATCGACATCCTGATCAACAATGCGGCGGTGCGCCCGCATTCGAAGATTTCGCAGATTACGCTTGAAGAATGGGATCGTGTGCTGTCGGTGAATTTGCGCGCGCCGTTTTTTCTGAGTCAGGCGGTGCTGCCGGCGATGGTGCGCAAAAAATGGGGCCGCATCATCAATATGGGCGGCAGCGACGGTTACAACGGCAAACCGCGGCGCGCGCATGGCGTCAGCAGCAAGATGGGACTGGTCGGATTGACGCGCGCGCTCGCCAATGAAGTCGCGCAGTTCGGTATTACCGTGAATATCGTAGTGCCCGGTACGATCGATACCAAACGCCCGCATCCCGAATGGTATCCGGGCGTGGAAAACGGTTTTGCAGCGCGCATGACGCGTGTAGCAATGGGGCGGCAGGGACTATCGCAGGAGGTCGCCAATGCCTGTTTGTTCCTCGCCAGCGATCTGGCGACGTACACGACCGGGCAGGAAATGTTCGTCACCGGCGGCGCGCCGCCTATCGTGCGCCAGCCCGAAGAAGAATATCCGCCGCAGGAATTTTGAGGAGAGGTGATGCGCGTATTGCATGCAGCGTCTGTTGCAGCTATCTGCGCGTCGTCAATCGCCTGCGCTGCTGTGTTTGCACAGGAGGTTTTTCCCAATCGCGTGATTCGTATCGTCACGCCGGCGACTGGCGGCGGCTCCGACGTGCTGGCGCGCATGATTGCGCCGGCGCTGACTGAAAGCCTTGGCCAGCAGGTGATTGTCGATAACCGCGGCTCGATTGCGAATGAAATCGTCGCCAGGTCGCCGCCCGATGGCTACACGATATTGATTGACGGCAGCCCGTTGTGGCTGACGCCGCTTTTCCGCAGCGTGGCGTGGGACCCGCTGAAGGATTTTGTGCCGCTGACGCTGGCGGTGAGTTCACCGAGCATGCTGGTCGTGCATCCCTCGGTACCGGTGAAGTCGGTGCGCGAATTGATTGCGCTGGCGAAGGCGCGGCCCGGGCAGATCAACTTTGCAGCCGGCACCATAGGCGCGACGCCGCATCTGGCAGGCGAACAGTTCAAGGTGATGGCCGGCGTGAATGTTGTGCGGGTTCCTTACAAGGGTACCGGGCCGGGACTGATCGGACTGATGGGCGGTGAAATTGAATTCATGTTTCCGGGCGCCGCATCGGCGTGGAATTACGTCAAGCAGGGGCGCTTGCGCGGACTCGGCGTTTGCTCGCTGAAACCGTCCGCGTTATTTCCCGGCATGCCGGCGGTGTCAGAATCCGGACTGCCCGGCTACGAATCGGTGTCGCCGCAAGGTGTGGTTGCGCCGGCGAAAACGCCGGCTGCCGTCGTCGCGCGCCTCAATCAGGAGTTGGTGAAGGCGCTCAATCGCGCTGAAGTCAAACAGCGACTCGGGGATCTCGGCATCGAAGTCGTCGCCAATACACCGGACGAATATCTGGCGTCGATGAAAAACGACATTGCGCGTACGTCGAAATTGATCAAGGACGCCGGTTTACGCACGGAATAGCGGTGCCCGGCCGGTGCGCAACCTGCGCCCGTTTAATATCATTTTCTGTCCTCATGCGCCGCGAAAGGTGCGTCGGTGTAAACGATACGCCCGCCGACCATGGTCAGTAGCGAGACGGTGTCGCTGATTTCGTCGAGTGGCACGCTGAGGTAGTCGCGACTCAGAACCGCGAGATCGGCAAGCCGGCCCACTGCCAGCGCGCCGCGTTCATTTTCCTCGAAGCTGAACCAGGCGCTGCCTTGCGTGTAGATGCGCAA
>JANYDY010000045.1 GCA_025363435.1 Betaproteobacteria bacterium | reverse complement strand
TACGGCGTGGCCGAAGGCATCATGTTCGGCTACCCCTGCACCTGCAAAGACGGCAAGTATCAAATCGTCAAAGGCATCGATTTGAGCGAATTCAGCAGCACGCGTATCAAGGCGACACTGAAAGAACTGCACGAAGAGCGCGACAGCATCAAGCATCTACTGGGCTGAAATCGCGGCATGGCGAACCAGGGCGGATGACCGGAAACGGCGCCGCCCTTTTTTCTTTTGCCGCGTTAACGAGGGCATGCACATGAGTGGAAACGAAACCACAGCGGGCTTCAAGCCCAAAAAATCCGTGGCCTTGTCGGGCGTGCCGGCAGGCAACACCGCCTTGTGCAGCGTCGGGCGCAGCGGCAACGATCTGCACTACCGCGGCTACGACATCCTGGAAATCGCCGACCGTTGCGAATTCGAGGAAATCGCCTACCTGCTGGTGCACGGCAAGCTGCCGAATGCCGCGCAACTCGTCAATTACAAACTGAAACTCAAATCGCTGCGCGGATTGCCACAGGCGGTCAAGGGCGCGCTCGAATGCATACCCGCCGCTGCGCATCCGATGGATGTGATGCGCACCGGTTGTTCCGTGCTTGGCACTGCATTGCCGGAGAAAGACGATCACAACCAGCCGGGCGCGCGCGACATCGCCGATCGTTTGATGGCATCGTTCGGCTCGATGCTGCTCTACTGGTATCACTACAGCCAGAACGGGCGCCGGATAGAAGTAGAAACCGACGACGATTCCATCGGCGGCCACTTCCTGCATCTGCTGCATGGCAAACCGGCGCCGAAATCCTGGGTGCGCGCGATGCACACCTCGCTTAATCTCTACGCCGAGCATGAGTTCAACGCGTCGACCTTCGCCTGCCGCGTCGTCACCGGTACCGGCTCGGATATATATTCGGCAATCACCGGCGGTATCGGCGCGCTGCGCGGCCCCAAACACGGCGGCGCAAATGAAGTCGCGTTTGAAGTCATGAACCGCTACAACGGCCCCGACGAGGCGGAGAGCGACATCATCGCGCGCATCGCCAAAAAGGAAACCGTCATCGGCTTCGGCCATCCGGTCTATACGATTGCCGATCCCCGCAACAAAGTGATCAAGGAAGTGGCCCGCACCCTGTCCGCCGAATCACACGATATGGCGATGTTCGAAATCGCCGACCGCATCGAAGCGGTGATGATGCGCGAGAAAAAAATGTTCGCCAATCTCGACTGGTTCTCGGCGGTCTCCTATTTCAAGATGGGCGTGCCAACCGCGATGTTCACGCCGCTGTTTGTCATTTCGCGCACCAGCGGCTGGTCGGCGCATGTGATCGAGCAGCGCATCGATGGCAAGATCATCCGGCCGACCGCCAACTACACCGGCCCGGAAGGCTGCGCCTTCGTGCCGATCGAACAGCGCGACGCGGCCTGATCGCCATGTTGTTTACCGTTATCAAGGTTCTGATATCCGCCGCGATCATCACCGCGATATCCGAGATTGCCAAACGCAGCCCGCCGTTCGCCGCACTGGTTGCTTCATTGCCCCTGGTGTCGGTACTCGGCATGGTGTGGATCTATGAGGAAACCAGTGATATCCCGCGCATTGCCGACTATGCCGATGCCACCTTCTGGCTGGTGTTGCCGTCGCTGCCGATGTTTCTGCTGCTGCCCGCGATGCTGCGCCACGGTGTGGGCTTTTATCTGGCGCTCGCCGTCAACTGCGCGTTGACCGCGCTGCTCTATGTCGGCATGGTCAAACTCGGCGCCGCCTTCGGTCTCAAACTCTGACCGCTCACTATTACGGAAAAATCATGTCCTCCGCGATTTCCAGCAACCGTCCGCAACCCGACAAAGTCATCACCGACATCGCCGACTACGCATTGACACACGCGATCAAGAGCCGCGAGGCCTACACCACCGCGCGGCTTTGCCTGATGGATACGCTGGGCTGCGGTTTCGAAGCACTGTCCTACCCGGCCTGCACCAAGCTGCTGGGGCCGGTGGTGGCGGGCACCATCGTACCCAACGGTGCCAAAGTGCCGGGCACTTCATTCGTGCTTGATCCGGTCACCGCCGCCTTCAACATCGGCTGCATGATTCGCTGGCTCGATTTCAACGACACCTGGCTCGCCGCCGAATGGGGACATCCGTCGGACAACCTCGGCGGCATCCTCGCCACCGCCGACTGGATTTCGCGCAATAACGTTGCCGCCGGCAAAAAACCGCTCGTCATGCGCGACGTGCTGAGCGGCATGATCAAGGCGCACGAAATCCAGGGCGTGATCGCACTCGAAAACAGTTTCAATCGCGTCGGCCTCGACCACGTGCTGCTGGTCAAGGTGGCGAGCACCGCGGTCGTGACCGCCATGCTCGGCGGCACGCGCGATGAAGTCATCAACGCAGTGTCGAACGCATGGATAGACGGTCAGTCGCTGCGTACCTATCGTCACGCGCCGAACACCGGTTCGCGCAAATCATGGGCGGCCGGCGACGCCACCAGCCGCGCGGTGCGGCTCGCGCTGATGGCCTTGAAAGGCGAAATGGGTTATCCCTCGGCGCTGACGGCGAAGACCTGGGGTTTCTACGACGTGCTGTTCAAGGGCAAGCCGTTCAAGTTCCAGCGCAAGTACGGCTCCTATGTCATGGAGAACGTGCTGTTCAAAATCTCCTTCCCGGCCGAGTTTCATGCGCAGACCGCGGTCGAGTGCGCAGTGCGCCTGCATGATGACGTCAAGAATCGCCTCGATCAGATCAAAAAGATTGTCATCACCACGCATGAATCGGCGATCCGCATTATCGACAAGCAAGGCCCGCTGGCCAATCCGGCCGACCGCGATCATTGCATACAGTACATGACGGCAATCGGCATGCTTAAGGGCAATCTGACCGCGGCGGATTACGAAGACAGTGTCGCCAATGATCCGCGCGTTGATGCCTTGCGCAACAAAATGGTCTGCATCGAAAAGAAACAATGGAGCCGCGATTATCTCGACCCGTCCAAACGTTCAATTGCCAATGCCGTGCAGGTTTTCTTCAAGGACGGTAGCAAAACCGCCGATATCGAAGTCGAGTATCCGATCGGGCACCGCCGCCGCCGCAAGGACGGCGTGCCATTGCTTGAAGCCAAGTTCCGCACCAACCTTGCCCGCCGGTTCGCCGCCAAACAGCAGGCAGCTATACTTGACCTCTGCCGTGACCAGCGCCGCCTTGAGGCGACGCCGGTGCACGAGTTCGTTGATTTGTTCGTGATCTGATGCGCTGATGGAGATTTTATGAATCGCTACTACGTTGTTTTATCGTTATCCACGGTGTTTTACGCCGGCACTGCTGCCGCGTTGAACCCCGGACTCTACGAATACAGCATGAAAATGAATATTCCCGGCGCACCTGCCAGCATTCCGCCGACGACCATACAGCGCTGCCTTACCGCCAGCGATGTCGAAGGCGTGAAGGCGATCGATATGCCGGCGATGCCGAACAGCGATTGCAAAGTGGCGAATCAGGTTTTCGACGGCAAGCAGTTTTCCTACAAGGTTGCCTGCACCACACCGCAGAAACTTGATGGCGAGGTCAAAGGCACGGTAAGCGCGACCACGCTAAACATGGAGATGGTCATGCGTATTCCGGAAGCACCGGGGCCGATGATGCAAAACATTTCCGCGCGCCGCCTTGGCGACTGCAAATAGCTTCATAATTTCCTACGAAACGATTTCATCAGGAGCAAATATGCCGCACAATCTTTTCAACTCGCTCGCCGAATTCAAACTCGCCGCCGGCAAGACCGGCAAATACTATTCGCTGGCGGCACTGGAAAAGGCCGGCCTCGGCAAGATTTCGCGCCTGCCGGTCAGCATACGTATCGTGCTCGAATCGCTGGTGCGTTTCTGCGACGGCAAACGCGTCACTGAAGAACACGTGCGCGACCTCGCAGCGTGGCAACCCAACGGCAAACGCACCGCCGAGATCCCCTTCATCGTCGTGCGCATCGTGCTGCAGGACCTGATCGGATTCGGCGCGCTCAACGACCTCTCCGCGATGCGCGCGGCGGCCGAGCGCCAGGGCTTGGCGGCCAGCAAGATCGAACCGCTGGTGCCGGTCGATGTCGTCGTCGACCACTCGGTCGAAATCGACGTCTACAACACGCCGGACGCCGTGCAGCGTAACCAGGAAATCGAGTTCAAGCGCAACGCGGAGCGCTACAGCTTCGTCAAATGGGCGCAGGGCGCATTCGAAACCGTGCGCGTCGTGCCGCCCGGCAACGGCATCATTCACCAGATCAACATGGAATACCTGTCGCGCGGCGTCTGGGAAAAAGACGGCGTGTGGTTCCCCGACACCGTGTTCGGCACCGACTCGCACACGACGATGGTGAACGGTATCGGCATCGTTGCCTGGGGGGTCGGCGGCATCGAAGCCGAAGCCGGCATGCTTGGCCAGCCCAACGCCTTCCTCACCCCGGATGTCGTTGGCTGCCACATGACCGGCAAGCTGCGCGAAGGCGTGACCGCCACCGACTTGGCACTCACTGTCACTGAACTCATGCGCAAAACCAAAGTCGTCGGCAAGTTCGTCGAGTTCTACGGCGAAGGCGCTGCTGCGCTGACGGCTGCGGACCGCTGCACGGTCGCCAACATGGCGCCGGAATACGGCGCGACCATGGGCTACTTTCCCGTCGATGCCAAGACGGTTGATTACTTCCGTACCACCGGCCGCGAGCCGGAACAGGTCGAAGCCATCGAAGCGTATTACAAGGTGCAGGGCCTGTTCGGCATGCCGAAGCCCGGTGATATCGATTACTCGCAGCTCGTCGAACTCGATCTCGACAGCATCGTGCCCAGTCTGTCGGGGCCAAAGCGCCCGCAGGATCGCGTTAACCTGCCCGATCTCGGCCGCGGCTTCGACGCCTTGTTCTCTGCCCCCACCGACAAGAACGGCTACGCCCGCGCCGCTGCCGACCTCAATCGCCGCGAAGCCAGCGGCCATGCGGAGTTCGACGTCGGTCATGGTGACGTGCTGATCTCATCGATCACCTCGTGCACCAATACATCGAACCCCGCACTCTTGATTGCCGCCGGCCTGCTCGCCAAGCGCGCAGTAGAACTGGGCCTCAAGGTCAGCCCGCGTGTCAAAACCTCGCTGGCGCCCGGCTCCAAGGTCGTCACCGACTACCTGCGCGATGCGGGCCTGCTACCGTACCTCGAGAAACTCGGCTACGGCGTGGTCGCCTACGGCTGCACCACCTGCATGGGTGCCGCCGGCCCGCTCGATGCAAAAATCGAAGAAGCCGTGGTATCGAAAGATCTCGTCACCGCAGCGGTGTTATCGGGTAACCGCAATTTCGAAGCGCGCGTGCATGCCAACCTGCGCGCGAATTACCTCGCCAGCCCGGCGCTCGTCGTCGCCTACGGCATCGCCGGCACCGTGCGCACCGACCTGACCAAGGACCCGCTCGGCACCGGCAGCGATGGCAAGCCCGTCTATCTGAAGGACATCTGGCCGACCGACGCCGAAGTCGCATCGCTCTTGAAATTCGCAGCCAACGCCGACCACTTCCGCAAAGAATATGGCGACCTGTCGGGCAACAAAAAACTGTGGGAGGCCATTCCGACCATCAAGGGTGCCGTCTACAAGTGGGATCCAAAGTCGACCTTCATCAAGGAACCGCCTTTCATGCAGGGCGTGACGCGGCAGCTTGACAAGATCGCCGACGTCAAAGGCGCGCGCGCACTGGCGATCCTCGGTGACTCGATTACAACCGATCACATCAGCCCGTCGACCAAGATCAAGCCGGGTACGCCGGCCGGCAAGTGGCTCGAGCCCTACGGTACCCCGCCGTCCGAGTGGGGCCACTTCGGCGTGCGCCGTTGTAACCATGAACTGATGGTGCGCGGCACCTTCGCCAACGTGCGCCTGCGCAATGCCGTCGCTCCGGGTAGCGAGGGCCCGATCACCAAACACATGCCCGACGGCGCACAGATGACGATTTTTGAAGCCTCCGAACTTTATCAAAAGGCCGGCACCCCTTGCGTCATCTTCGGCGGCGAAGATTACGGCATGGGTTCTTCACGCGACTGGGCGGCCAAGGGCGTGCAATTGCTGGGCGTCAAAGCCGTCATCGTGAAAAGCTTCGAACGCATCCACCGCGCCAATCTGGTCGGCATGGGCGTGCTGCCGTTGCAGTTCAAATCCGGCGACAGCGCGCAGTCGCTGAAAATCGACGGCACCGAAACATTCGACCTTGAGGGCATCAACGGCGGCAACGTCAAGCCGCTGCAGGACGTCGCCATGATCATCAAGCGCGCCGACGGCAGCACGCAGAAGGTGCCGCTGACGCTGCGCATCGATACCGGCATCGAGGTCGATTACTTCAAGCACGGCGGCATCCTGCCCTACGTGCTGCGCCAGATCCTCGCTGAAGCCGCCTGATAACGATTGATTCGAAATAATTACTGTAAACACTGTAAAACCAAACGGAGAACCGCAATGCCGCACAATCTCTTCAACTCGCTGCAGGAATTCAAACTCAAGTCGGGTAAAACCGGCAAATATTATTCGCTTGCCGCGCTCGAAAAAGCCGGCTTCGGCAAGACCTCGCGCCTGCCGATATGCCTGCGCGTGGTGCTCGAATCGGTGCTGCGCAATTGCGACGGCAAGCGGGTCACCGAAGACGCGGTGAAAGCGCTCGCGGGTTGGAAGCCGAACGGAGAGCGCACTCAGGAACTGCCTTTCGTGCTCGCCCGTATCATGCTGCAGGACATGGCGGGCTTTCCCGCACTCAACGATTTCGCCGCCATGCGCTCGGAAGCAAAGCGCCAGAATTTTGATCCGACCAAGATCGAGCCGCTGGTGCCGGTCGATCTTGTCGTTGATCACTCGGTCGTCGTCGACGTCAGCGACTCGGCCGGCGCGCTGCGCAAGAACATGGAAATCGAATTCGAGCGCAACGGCGAGCGCTACACCTTCCTGAAATGGGCAAAGGCCGCCTTCTCCGGCATCCGCGTGGTGCCGCCGGGCAACGGCATCTGCCATCAGGTCAATCTCGAATACCTGTCGCGCGGCGTGTGGGAAAAAGACGGTATCTATTATCCCGACTCCACGGTCGGCACCGAC
This sequence comes from Betaproteobacteria bacterium, assembly GCA_025363435.1. GTDB lineage: Bacteria > Pseudomonadota > Gammaproteobacteria > Burkholderiales > SG8-41 > PALSA-1004. The sequence goes on along the minus strand of JANYDY010000045.1, from coordinate 822 downwards.
TCGCACACCACAATGGTGAACGCCATCGGCGTGCTGGCCTGGGGGGTCGGTGGCATCGAGGCTGAAGCCGGCATGCTCGGCCAGCCCTACTACTTCCTCGAACCCGATTGCGTCGGCGTGCATATGAGCGGCAAGTTGAATCCCGGCGTCACCGCCACCGACCTCGTGCTGACGGTCACCGAATTGCTGCGTAAAACGAACGTGGTCAACAAGTTCGTCGAATACTTCGGCGAAGGCGCCGCCTCGCTGACACCGACCGACCGCGCGACAGTCGCCAACATGGCACCCGACTACGGTGCGACCTGCGGCTTTTTCGCGATCGACGACAAGACGCTCGAGTACTACCGCATGTCGGGCCGTGAAGAACACGTCGACGCCATCGAGTCCTATCTCAAGGTGCAGGGTATGTACGGTATTCCGAAAAAAGGCGAAATCGACTACACGCAGGTCGTCGAGCTCGACCTCTCGAGCGTGCGCCCCAGCGTGTCCGGTCCGAAGCAGCCCGAGGAACGCATCAACCTCGAAGGCATCAAGGATCGCTTCACCGAACTGTTCTCGAAGCCGGTCGCGGAAAGCGGCTACAACAAGCCGGCCGCCGATCTGTCGAAGCGTTTCCCTGTAGCCAATGCAGCGATCGGCGACGTTGGCCACGGCGACATCGGCATTGCCGCCATCACCTCTTGCACCAACACCTCGAACCCGTGGGTACTGCTCGCTGCGGGTCTCCTCGCCAAGAAAGCGGTCGAGCGCGGCATGAAACCGCATCCGCGCGTGAAGACTTCGATGGCGCCTGGCTCCAAGGTTGTCACCGCCTACCTCAAG
>JANYDY010000043.1 GCA_025363435.1 Betaproteobacteria bacterium | reverse complement strand
GTTTTCGCGCAAAAAGCCGATGTCTATCCGAACCGCCCGATCCGTTTTATCGTGCCCTTCCCCGCCGGCGGCGCCACCGACATCATCAGCCGCCTGATCGGCGAACGCCTCGGCACGCAAACCGGGCAAACCGTGGTCATGGATAATCGTCCGGGTGCGACCGGCAATATCGGCCTCGACATGCTGGCGAAAGCGCCGCCCGACGGTTACACGATTTCGCTGGCCTCATCGGGCGTGGCGATCAGTGCAACACTGCTGCCCAATCTGCCGTTCGATCCGCTGCGCGACTTCGCGCATCTCACACTCGCCGCGGTGGTGCCCAACCTCTACGTCACGCCGCCGACCTTGCCATCAACCAATCTGAAAGAATTCGTCGCGCTGGTAAAACAAAAACCCGGCGGCTATAACTATGCCTCGGGCGGCATCGGCGCGACCAATCACGTTGCTGTCGAACTCTTCAACCTCGTCGCCGGCGTCAAGCTCGTGCACATCCCGTACAAGGGTTCGGTGCAGGCGATGAGCGACGTAATGTCCGGACAAACACATCTGATGCTGATCGGCCCGCCGGCCGCCGAGCAGCATGTGCGCACCGGGCGCCTGCGCGCGCTCGCCATCGCCTACCATCGCCGCATTCCGTCGCTGCCCGAAGTACCGACCACCGCTGAAGCCGGCGTCAAAGGCATAGAAGCCGCCAATTGGTACGGCACCGTGGCACCGGCACAAACACCGGTTGCAGTGGTGCAACGCCTCAACCGCGAAATGGTTGCAGCACTCGGCAGTGACGAAATGAAAAAACAATTCGCCGCACTGGGTGCCGAAACGCAGCCGATGACGCCGGCCGGGTTCTCCGCCTTCATGCGCGACGAAGTCGCCAAGTGGGGCAAAGTCGTGCGCGCCGCCAACATCAAGCCCGAGTAGCCCGGGCCGCGCCCGGTTTACATTGCGAGAACCCTGAACAGAACCTTCTCGCCGTCACGCAGCGTGCAAAACCCGACCTTGGTCATGCTGATCGATGGCGCAGCGCCATTGGCAATTTTGAATTCGTAGGTACAACCGCCGTCCGGCGCGCCCCACTTTGTCGCAGTGCCTTCCATCAACACCATGACCTGAGGATCGCGCGCCGGCTTGCCGCCGGTGTAGCTGTTGAATGTCAGCCATACCGCGCGCACCGATTTCAATCCGTCGAGTTTGATCGCCGCGGCATTGTCGCCGGGCAGCACAACCTCGTACGCATCGTCGAAAAATACCTGCGCCGGCGCAACCTTTGTGCGCTGCGCCATCACATTTCCCGCGAACAACGCCGTCGCCAGAATTGACAGCGCAATTTTTTTGCCCGGTTTCATCGGATTTTCTCCCTGGTTGAACAACTGATGCGAATAGCGTTTCGCCGCCGCGTCGATGCGCCGTTGATTCAGGCGCTCCGCACCGCCTGCAGTGGCATAATGATAACGTGCATTGCTGCCGCAGAGCGCAGGCACCATCGCTACGGAGGGGGCCTGAATGAAGCGTTTGCTCTTTGTGCTTGCCGCATTGCTGCTCAACACGCTGTCCGGCGCAATCGCGTTGGCGGTCGAAACGTTTCCGTCGAAGCCAATCCGCTATATCGTACCGTTCCCGCCCGGCGGCATCAGCGACACCATGGCGCGCATCGTCGCGCAGTCGGCCGGCACCGCGTTCAAACAATCGGTCGTCGTTGATAACCGCCCCGGCGGCAACGCAATGATAGGCGGCGCGCTGGCCGCAAAGTCGCCGCCCGACGGCTATACCTGGCTGTCGATCACCATCACGCACGCCATCAACGTCACGCTGTTTCCGGGCGCGCCGTACAACCTGCTGAAGGACTTTCATGCTGTGTCCGTGCTTGCCTCGCTGCCGCTGGTGGTGGTGATCAATTCCAACCTGCCGGCAAAAACACTCGCTGATCTGACTGCGCTTGGCAAAGCGCGCACGCTCAACGGTGGATCGAGCGGCAACGGCACACCGCAGCACCTGGCGCTTGAACTCTATCGCCAGCTCGCCAATATCAAAGTGCAACACGTGCCGTTCAAGGGCGGCGGCCCGTCGATGATCAGCCTGCTTAGCGGCGAAATCGATTTCCTGATTACCGGCGTGCCCGATTCAATTGCGCATTTCCGCTCCGGCCGCCTGCGCCCGCTCGCCATCGCCAGCCAGACGCGCCATCCGCTGATTGCCGATGTACCGACCACCGCCGAAGCCGGTCTGCCGGCGCAGACCATCACGAGCTGGACCGCATTGATGGTTCCGGCCGCCACGCCGAAAGCCGTACTGCATCGTATCAACAGCGTCGTCACCGGCGCATTGAAGCAGACCGAGATGACGCAGAAACTGCGCGACCAGGGTTTTGAAGTGGTCGCCGATCCGCCCGAAACCGCGCAGACTTTCATCTCGGCGGAAACCGCGCGCTGGGGCAAACTCGTGCGCGAAGCAAATCTGAAAACCGATTAGGAATGTTGCAATGAAAGCCGTCTGGTACACGCGTCAGGGCGCGGCACATGATGTTTTGCAATTCGGCGAGCAACCCGAACCGCACGCCGCCGCCGGTGAAGTGCGCGTCAAACTGCACGCCTCGGGCGTCAACCCGGCCGACATCTACCGCCGCGCCGGACCGAACTTCGCGATGGACGGTCCGCTCGTCATTCCGAACAGCGACGGCGCCGGCATCGTCGATGAAGCGGGGCCGGGCGCCGCCCGCTCGCTGATAAACAAACGCGTCTGGCTCTATAACGGCCAGCGCAACGGCCGTGTTTCCGGCACCGCCGCGGAATACATCACCATCAGCGACGATCTCGTGCGCGAACTGCCGAGGCGCGCCAGCTTCGTTGAAGGCGCCTGCCTCGGCATCCCCGCGATGACCGCGCACGTCGCCGTCAGCCGCGGCGGCGATCTCAAAGACCGCGCCGTTTTCATCAGCGGCGGCGCGGGCGCCGTCGGCCACTACGCGATTCAATGGGCCAAACGTTTCGGCGCGCGTGTCGTCACCACGGTGAGCTCTGACGAAAAATCCGCGCACGCAATAACCGCCGGCGCCGACATGACCATCAACTACCGCAGCGACGACGTCGCTGCACGCATCAAAGAATTCACTGACGGCAAGGGGCTCGCTCACGTCGTCGATCTCGACTTCGGCGCCAATATCGGTTTGCTCGCGCCCTTGATGGCCGCCGGCGGCTCGATTGCCTACTTCGCCACCAAAGGAAATCTCACACCGGTATTCCCCGCCGACGAATTCATGCGCCGCAACCTCACCCTCTCGGGTCTCGTCTTGAACGGCGTGCCGCTCGAACAACGCCGCCGCGCGCAAGCGGATATCGTGGCGTGGCTGCATGAAGGCGGCATGCAGCACACGATTTCGTCAGTGTATCCGCTCGCAAAAACCGCCGACGCGCACGATGCCGTGCAAGCAGGGACGAAGCGCGGTACCGTCGTTGTTGATTGCACGCTCTAGAGAACAACAACGTTCCCCGGGAAACAAACGCATCATTGGAAACTGCTGTCGTTTCTTTCCGGGAGTCGCCGCCCCCCGGCAAATAAAATCACGCCTTCTGCGGGCTCAGCTTGCCGGACGCGTCGGCAAAAAACTCTCCGCCGCTATTTCCCTCAAACGCGCCATCGGCGAACCACGATACAGCCGCGCGTATCAGCAAATGCCGCCCGCGTTCGAACTGCATGAAATGCGACGCGCAGGCGACCTTGATGAACATGCGCTGCGCGGCACCCAGCCCGTGCCACGCTTCAACACGTTTAGCGTAGTTATCGAATTCGCCGATCAGCATCAGCGTCGGCGCCTTGATCTTCGCCAGATTCCCTTTCCAGCCGAAGTTCATGCGATTGGGCGCGCGCATGATGCCCTTGCCGTCCCTGGCCCAGGTCGCGCCTACGCTGTCCACTTCCATCAACTCGTTCCACACTGCATCGCACACCGCCCTGTCTTCAAGCTGACCGTCGCATTTCACGTGGTCCTGCCAGCGGTTGTGCAGCAGAAAATCGCGGCTCTGCAATATCATCGGCGCCCCCGGCTCTGGCATTTGCGCAGGCGGCGCTTCGGCTTCGAAATACGGCGCCGGGCCGAACATCACGAGCCGGTCGACGCGCTCGGGATGCAGCGCCGCATAACCACCGGCGCGCGGCGTGCCGGTCGACCAGCCGAGAAATGAAATACGCTCGACGCGACGCAGCTTGCAGATGTAATCAACCACGGTTTCGAGCTCATCCCACTCGGTGCGACTCGATACCAGTTTGTACGGATAACGCGGTGCCGCCGGCGAAGGCAATATATGCGGCACCAGTTCGTGCTGGAATTCTTTATCGACGTTGCACGGATCATCCATCAGCGGCCGCGGCGACGGCGCATAACCGGTATGCGACAGCGCAAACACGTCGTAGCCTGCGCGCGCCAGCGCCGCCATCAGGCTGTAGTCCTTGTATTTGAGATCGTAGGCCACCGTCGCCGGCGCGAAGCCGCCGTGGACCATCAGCACCACGCGCGGCGACGGCTTGGTGAGTGTTGCCGCCAACGCGCGTTCACGCAGAAAAAGCCCGGTGGTCTGCCCTTTGATCGCAGGCACGGTGGAAACGTGAGTGACAAAACGATCGGTGGTGACGATGTCACCGGCGGCCTGGCTCATGGTGTTTTTCTTTGCAGGATGAACGGGAATATCGAAGTTATACTAGCACAGCGCTGCGGATAAAAATTTCAGCAAACCCGGCGCGCGAGGAGAACAATAGTGTTGATGCGGTCACGCGGTTTTTTTGCAGTGTTCGTCTGCGCCTGTGCGTTCAGTCATGCCGGCGCGCAGCAATTTCCGAACAAACCGATTCGCTTGATCGTGCCGGTACCACCCGGCGGCGGTGCGGATTTTGTGGCGCGCACTTATGCTTTGCAACTCACCAAAGCCTTCGATCAGCAGGTGGTAATCGACAATCGCGGCGGTGCGGCCGGCATCATCGCGATGGACGCACTGGCGAAAGCGCCGGCCGACGGCTATACGCTGGTGCAAACCAATATCTCGACGATTTCGATCAACCAGTACATCTACGACAAACTGCCGTACAACCCGCAGCGCGATTTCGCACCGGTGTCGATCACGACCTTGAATCCGCTGATCCTCGTTGCCAACCCCGGCGTGCCGGCGCGCACGGCGAAGGAACTCGTCGCACTCGCGCGTGCGAAGCCGGGGCAGATCGCCTACGGTTCGCTCGGCAGCGGCAGCATTCAGCATCTCGCCGGCCATGTGCTCGGCCGCGAAGCCGGCGTACAGCTGCTGCATATTCCGTATAAAGGTGCGGCCCCCGTCACCGTCGATCTGCTCGCCGGGCAGGTGCAGATTGCCTTCAGCGGTGTTGGCACGGTCGCCGCCCACGTAAAATCGGCACGGCTGGTCGCGCTTGCGGTGACCGGCCCCAGGCGCATGGAATTTTTTGCCGAGACACCGACCTTTCAGGAAGCCGGTTTGAAGAACGTTGATTTCGCGTTGTGGAATGGCATACTCGCGCCGGCCGGCACACCGCCCGCCATCATTCAGAAACTGAATGTCGAAATCCGCAAGGCCGCGCAATCGCAGGAATTGATCCGCGCGATGGGCACGCAAGCCACTTCACCGACCACCAGCACAGCCGAGGAATTCGCTGCTTTCATCAAAAGCGAACAGGCGCGTTTCGCCGTCATCGTCAGGGAATCCGGCGCGCGTGCGGATTGAATCCGGATTTCAGGCATTTATCAGCAGGAGAACTACCATGATCACTCGCGTTTTTCTGAAAACGAAACTAATCACGGTGGCGGTGCTGTGCGTTGCTGCAACACTTGCCGTCGCGCAACCCTACCCGAACAAACCGGTGCGCATGATTGCGCCCTATCCACCCGGCGGCACCAGCGATGTGATGGCGCGCATCGTCGCGCAGAAACTCGCCGACGCCTTCGGTCGCCAGGTCATTGTTGATAACCGCCCGGGGGCCGCCGCCAACATCGGCCACGAACTCGCCGCCAAAGCCGCGCCCGACGGCTACACGCTGCTGCTGACCAGTGGCGCCGCCATGGTCACCAACCAGTTTCTCTATAAAAAACTCAACTGGGATCCGCAGAATGATTTCGCGCCGGTCTCGCTGGTGTCAGCCGCGGGCATGGTGCTGGTGGTGCATCCGTCGGTGCCGGCTCAAAATGTCGCGCAACTGATCGCGCTGGCCAAAGCACGCCCCGACAAACTGACCTTCGGCTCGGGCGGGGTCGGCACCACCTCGCACGTCACCGGCGAAGTGTTCAAAGCAGCGACCGGCGTGAAAATGACACATGTGCCTTACAAGGGCGGCGTGCTGGCGGTCACCGATCTGGTCGGTGGCCAGATCGACGCTGTGTTCTCGGACATGGTGCCGTCAGTGCCGCAAATACAAAGCGGCCGCCTGCGCGCGCTCGCCGTCACCAGCGAACAGCGCTCGGCCGTGCTGCCGAATGTGCCGACCATGCCCGAGGCCGGGCTCAATCACCCGTTTCCGGCGCAGTGGTGGGGCGTGCTGGTGCCGCGCGGCACACCGGTCGCCATCATCAATCGCATCAACGCGGATATCGTGCAGTTCATGAAACTGCCCGACCTGCAGGAAAAGTTTACTGCCATGGGTGTTTTCACGCGCTACGGCACACCCGAGCAGATGACGGAAACGATACGGCAAGGCACCGTGCAGATGCGCGAGATCGTCAAGGCTGCCGGCATTCAACCGGAATAGCGCGGCTCAGAGCTTGAGATCGGCCGCGGTAACGTCACCCATATAAACGTAGCCGGTTTCCTCAACGCTGCCGGCATCAATGTAGATGCCGATCACTTCGAGCGGTTCCGTTTCGCTCAGGTTGTGCAGAAAGTGTTCGGTGCCCTTCGGGATGTAATGAAAGTGCCCGCCGCGCACTTCGGCGCGATCGGTCCCGGCACCCGCGAGCCCGCGACCGCGGATCACGTAATAGATTTCGTCGCAGTTGTCGTGGCGGTGTTTCTTGTGCACCGCGCCCGGCATGAACTTTGCCCAAAACAGGGTAGTCGAGCTGCCATTGTGTTTACCCAACGGCATACGAAAATCGGTGATGCTCCAGCCGTCTTTGACATTCATCGTTGACGGCTTCACATCATCGATGTGCACGAGGATGCCTTCGTTGAGCGTTTTCGTGCGCGGCATATTCAGATCGTCATCGGTGACATGACCGCGGAATTCGTAACCGGTGTCCGCCACATCCCTGGCGCCGACATAAAAACCGACCACCATCGCCTCTTCGTCCTGCGTCTTGTTGTAAAAAAAATGTTCCGAACCGGCCGGCATCAAACGGCAATGCCCGCCGCGGATTTCCGTGCGTTCGTTGCTCTGCCCGACGATGCCGTGGCCCTTGAGGTACACGGCAATCTCGGGGCAGCGGCTGTGCAGATGTTTGGCGTGCGTCGAGCCGGGCCGGAAAATCGCGTGAAACACCGTCGTCGAACTGCCGTTCTTGCCGGAGATCGGCAGACGGAATTCGGAAATCGCCCAGCCCTCGCCCTCTTTCATGTTCTCGGGGCGTACGTCATCGATATGCACCAACGGATACTTGAGCGTCATGATCGTTCCGGAATTATAAAGACGACGGATTATTGCACGAACCCTGCGCACGCACGCCGGCGCACGCCGCCATTCACGCCGGCGGCGATGGCGTTTCGTCGGCGGGTTTTTTCCTGCGGAAAAACGCAGCGCCGCCGGCAGCGATGGCTATCGCGGCGACTTTCCAGAATTTCAGCAGAAACACGCCAAGCATGGCGAACAAGCCGAGTTTTTTCGCAGCGATGCCGCCGATCAAGGCGGCGAGTCCGTATTCAGCGACCTTGTCGGTTGAGGAGTTGAAATCGGCGTAACGCTTGCCGTCGTTGAAATTCAGCGCGGCCAGCAGTTGTTGCGCCGCCGGCTTGCTGTTTTCGATTTTGCTCAAATCGGTGACCAGATTGAGGCTGACATAACCTTCGCGGCCCAGCATATAGGTGTTGTAGTTGACGCCCTGCCCGTCACTGCTGCCGGCGCGACCGCGCGTCGATGCCGACCAGACGAGGCGGCGCATCGTGCCGTCGTAGGTCGGCGGCTGCACCCAGCCGACCACTTCCATTTCGGGAATGCCGCGGCTGCGCCGTTCTTCGTTCTGCTGTTCGGTGCCGTCTTTCAGATTTTTCAGCAACTCGTCGGCGTTCCAGGTTTTGGCGTCGTCATCCTTGATGTAACCGGCGTCGATGTAACGCACCACCGCCATCCAGTTTGCATCGTCGGCCTGGGGAAATACCATGCCGATCAGGGTACTGCCGCCCTGATTGCCCATCGCCTTCAACAGGCGTTCTGCCTGCGCCGCCGGCACGAATACGTATTGGGCAGGCAGTGCGAGGGTGGCCTGATTGCCCAACGCCACCGATTGCGGCCCGCGCATCGCGGCTTTTTCGGCTTCGGCAAACGCCGCCTTGATTTCATTCGCAGGGTCCGTTGCAGCGCCCTGCGCATAGGCAACGCCGCCCGCCGCAAAAAAACAAACGGCAAGCATTGTACGTACTAGCGCGCTGACCATCCTCATGGCAACCTCCCCCGATAACCCGCAATGCATCATATGACCTGCAGGCGACAAACTTCCACCAGCGTTATGCCGCCGTCAAGTTGCCAAAATTGCCGTGCAGAGAGGCCACGGCGTTACGGCGCCAGCGAACCCAGATAGGCGGAGATCGCAATCATGTCGTCTTCGCTTAATTTTGCCACCACCGGCAGCATCATTGCCGCCGATGCGCCACCGCGCGCGCCGGTCTGCAGGCTGTGCAACTGGCGGTACGTATACAGCGGCGACATACCGGCGATGGATGGCGCGTCGGCAAGCCCCTTCAACTGCGGGCCGTGGCAGGCGCCGCAGGCCAAGGTTTTGCCGCCGCCGTTTTTCACCAGCGCTTCGCCTCGGGCAAGGCTGCCGGCCGGCACGTAGGCGATGAAACCCGAACGCGGATCGCGCCGTGCCGCGTTCAACGCATCCTGCGGCAGCTCGATGATGCGACTGCCGAGCGCTTCGTTGCCGCCATCGGGCAAAACAAAACGCATGCGCCCCTTGCCGATGAATGACTTCGACACGCTGTCGGCCTCAACCACTTTGGTCCACGGCAACGGCTTCAAGGTCGCAAACCATTCTGCCGCCTGTTTCGCGTCTTCATCGCTAAGGTCCTTCGCAATGCCGTTCATGCGGGTCGGATCCTTGCGCGCGCCACTTTTGAAATCAGCGAGCTGGCGCAATATGTAATCAGCCGTCAGGCCGGCCAGATGCGACGACTCCGGGTGCCCCATGCCCGACATCAAATGGCAGGCGCCGCAGGCGAGCACCGTTTTGCCGGCACCGCTTTTCACCACGTTCGGCGCAGGCGCATGGCTGTCGGGAAACCAGTCCGGCGGATTCATCAGATCGTCGATCTGTGCGTAGGTATAGCTGCGCGCCGAACCGGGAATCTGCACCGCGCCCGTTGCATCGGCGCCGGGCGCGACCGGTTTATCAACCACGATCGGATAAGCCCAGTGCGGCGGTTCGGCGGCGAATACCCCGAGCGTAAACAGTGCGAACGCAATGACCGCGAAAAATTTTTGCATGTTGTTGTCCCCTGAGCGTTTATTTGAATTGAAGCGAAGCTTCCGCTTACCTTATGACGGCGTCAAGCAGTAACGCGGCGGGGAACAAAGCGCTAACTCTCCACCTTCAGCGCACCACGTTTGATTAAACGCGTCAGATTGTCCGCTTCCTCCCGCATAAAACTGCCGAAGCGCGCAGGCGCGCCGCCGGCGACTTCAAGACCCAGGCGTTCGAGCCGCTGGCGTATCTCCGGTTGCTCGAGCGCGCGGTTGAGCGCCGCATTCAGCTTGTCAATGACGGCGCGCGGCGTCTTCGCCGTCGTCACCATGCCGAACCAGGTATAGACATTGGCGCCGCGTATGCCCTGCTCTTCGAAAGTCGCCGTCTCGGCAATCGCCGTATGCCGTTTCGCCCCGGCCACCCCCATCACCTTCAGCCGCCCGGTCGCGATATGCGCCTCAGAGGCGATCACCGACGTAAACATGCAATCGGCCTGCCCCGACAACACATCAGTGAGTGCAGGTGCGGTGCCTTTGTACGGCACGTGCAAGACGTCTATGCCGGTCGCCGCCTTCAGCACCTCAATGGAAATATGCGTGTTCGAATTATTGCCGCCTGACGCCCAGTTGACCTTGCCGGGGTTGGCTTTGGCGTAAGCCACCAGCTCTTTCATGCTCGCCACCGGCAGTCTGGCGTTTGCCACCACGATGCTCGATGCCGAGCCGATATGCATGATAGGCGCAAAATCGTCGATCACGTAAAGCGGTTTGCGCCGCAACAGCACGTTGTGTATGGACGGGCCGGGGTTGTTCATCAGCAACGTGTAACCGTCGGGCGCCGCGCCGGCGACCAGTTGCGCGCCGATCGCACCACCGGCACCGCCGCGGTTGTCGATGATGAACTGCTGGCCGAGATATTCGCCGAGTTTCTGCGCGAACAGGCGCGCGATGATATCGTTCGAGCCGCCCGCCGTAAACGGCACGATCATGCGCACCGGTTTGTCCGGATATGTTTGCGCGATCGCCGCCGGCACGCACAGCACAAACGCCGCGAGGACGAACAAACCGACTGGAATTTTTTTCTTGGTTGGCATGACTATTTTTCCGCAGGCTGCAATCCTGGCGTTTCTGGCAGCACTGTGATGCCGGCAACGCCACCGTGCACACAGGGCGTTTTTGCCGGCCGCCGAACCTTCATGCTACGAAGTGAAGTCAGGTGGCGCAATTACTCGTAGCGTTGCTTGCCGCCCTTCGGTGGCGTCGATTTATTGCGGAAATACTGCGTCACTCTTTCGGCCGAAACGCCAACTGCGGCGACGGCCTGTTTCAGTTGCAGTTCGGTGCAGCCATACTGCTTGCGCCGGTATTCCACTTCCCACGGCTCGGTCAGATTGACGCTTTCGCGGTCTATCGGCTGGCGCTTTTTCGCAACTTCTGACATGGCAGTACTTTCCTGAGAACGGGCGGCCACTATACGCCCCTTAAGAGTCGCGAACGTCGCCAAACCGAAACAATTTGCGGCGATAGTAGAATGACCGCACTTGTCTACCCATGCTGTTCGTGCAACCCGCAACAGAGTTTTAAACAACATGAAACACCTGGCAGCAGCACTAATCCTCGCAGCGCTCAACACCGGCGCGGCAGCCGCATGGGTACGCGTCGGAGGCAACAGCACTGCGGTCTGTTATGCCGACCCCGCCAGCATCACAAAAAAGGGCCCCATCGCAACGATGACCAACCTGCTCGATTTCACCCGCGCACAGACCGCAGGCTCAATCGGCGGCAAACCCTACCAATCGGAAAAAGACCAGCGCGAGTACGATTGCGTCAACGAACGGCATCGCCTGACGCGGTTTTCGCTGCGCGCCGATGCAATGTTCGGCGGCGCGCTGGTGCGCAGCCAATCCGATGCCGGCGAATGGAGCGCGGTGACGCCCGGCAGCCTCGGCGAGGCGTTGTGGAAATTCGCCTGCGGCAGGAAATAACCCCTACGACTTCGCCGCGGCCTTTTCCACGCCCTCCTTACCGAGCGCCCGGCGGAACTCTTCCAGCCGCGCGTGGTAGCCGGTCGCTTCACCGTAACGCAGAAAACCATCGTATCGCCGGTGCGTACCAAGAATTTTCCGCGCGTGCTTGATCGGACAGAAATACTGCTCGGTGCGCGCGAGTATCTCCGTTGCATAGGCAAGTAACCCGTTGCCGTAGGCGCAATACTCGCAATGCAGACGCTCGAACCAGTTCAGATAGCCCAGTTTATTGCGGTCGAAGATCATGTATTCGCCGCGCCGCACTTTGGCAATGCCATAGACCGGAAAACAGGTCGCCTGATAAAAACTGACGCACAGGTCCAGCAAAACCATCGGGATCGCCATACCGTAGATAATCGGCCCCGTCAGCAGATTTTGTGGTCGGTCGGTGACAATCCAGCGCAGGATGCCGCGTTTCAATTTGCGATGCGTTTGCCTGATCGTTCGTTCAAATTCAACCTTTTTGCCGTTGATATGGTAGTAAAGGCGCTCTTCGCCCTCATGCAATGCGCCACGCAGTTCGTCTTCGAGAGTCGTGATCTGCGCCAGCAAGCTGCGTATTTTGTCGTCCATAACCCTCCGATACCGGGGAATCCGGCGTGACCTGTTGACAGGATAAGTGATTTTGGCAAATCGGCGGGCCGCGCAATGTGCGACAACGAACAGATCGCGCCATCGCGGCGGACTAATATCAATCATAAATTGACACACCGCCAGGCAAATAACGATGTTCAAAATAGAAATAGAAGATGACTACGGCGTATGGACCGATGTGTGCAGCCCCGGCGGCGCCGTCATGAATTTCGAAACCGAGGATGCCGGGCACGCCAAGCTCGCAGAGCTTTACCCGGTCATGGTGAAAATGGAATCGTATACCGGCGGCAAACACACGCGCGTCGTGCGTGTTTTTCGCAGCGATGCCGAGTGGAAAGACGGCACGCCGGCGGATTAGCGACGGCGCTCAACTGCCGTGCAGCATGTTTTGCAACACCCAGGTTTGAAGTTGCGGCGACACCAGCAGCAGCATCGCGGTACTGACCACCGCGCTGACTACGCTCTGCACAAGCAGGCTTTGCTTATGGCGTGCCGCCAGCCAGATGCCGAGCAAGGCTAGCCAGACCGGCAGCGTGTAACAGATCAGCGCCTCCATCGGCGGCGTGAGCTGACTGCCGCCTATCGGCAACATCCAGATCAAAATCTCCGGCGCGGCAAGAACGAAATACAGAATAACCATCGGCGCCAGCCACAACACCAGCAGTGCCGGCACCATGATGCGCAAGCCGTAGCGCCCGAGCACAATCGGGCCGGCCAGCGCTTCGAGCGCAAGCGGGAATACCACCAGGCAGTAGTACCAGAATGCGAAGGTTTCCATGTGCTCCTCCTTTTTGCGCGGAAGAACTGCATGAAGCGGGAAGGAAAACGCGCGAATCAAAACATGAGCCGCCGCGCCTGCAATCCCGCCGTCATGGAGCACTCCGCTCTTTAGACCGGTGACTTTGCGCCCCCGCCTTTCGGTCGGGTTTGCCTATAGCTACACCGTCAAAGTAGTCCCGCACTGAAAGACAGTCAATGACTTATGTCCGCTTTGCGCCTGCCAAACAAGGCGCAAGCGTTAAATACATCACGGGACTTCAAATCAAGGCGTCAAACTAAAAGCCTGACGTAAGCCCCGGCACTGCGCGCGCAACGCGACGCAATCACTCGTAGCGTTGTTTGCCGCCCTTCGGCGGCGTCGATTTGTTGCGGAAATACTGGCCTACTCTCGTCACCGAATCACCGACGGTGGCGACCGCCTGCTTTAGTTGTATTTCAGTACAGCCGAATTGCTTGCGCCGGTATTGCAGTTCGCGCGGGTCGGCAAGATTGATATGTTCAGGATCGAAGGTCTGTGGTTTCTTTGCGGGCGCCGGCGGTGCGGCCGTTTCCTGCGCGGGCGGCGCAACTGCGGGCGCATCGCCGCTGCCGGTTTCTTTTCCCGCATGAACCGCCGCTTTTTCGGCGCGGGGGTTTTCCTTGCTGCGTTCAACCGGCGCCTTGGCGCGCGGAGCAGCCGCTTTTTTTCCGCTGCCGCTTTCTTTTTTGGCGGGCGCGGGTTCGGGTTCCGGCGCCGGCGTGGGGACACCCGTGCGCTGCACCAGAGACTGCAATTTTTTCAAGAAATTAGCCATGCGCCGATATTTTTATGGTCGAATTTTCGCGGATACAAGCTTTGACTATACGCCGGTTCGCGCCGCTGCTACAGCAACACCGCCACACATCCAATTAATGCCAACAGAGCGTAGGGTGGGCAACTCGTTGCCCACGTCAAATACACCGGGCGATTCCTGACCGCGTGGGCAACAAAGTTGCCCACCCTGCGAACTACTGCTGCGGCGCCGCCTCAACCGCAACACATGCAATAATCGCTGCAGATGCCCGTCAGGGCACCGGGGGAGAACAAAAAATGATTTACCGCGTTATCGGTGCCGGCCTGTGCGTGTTGCTGCACGCTGCAGCCCAGGCACAGAGCTACCCGAACAAACCGATCCGCGTCATCGTCACGCAGACCGCCGGCTCAAACATGGACGTGATGGCGCGCCTGCTCGCGCCGAAAATGAGCGAGCTGCTCGGCCAACAATTCGTGATCGACAACCGCGGCGGCGCCGGCGGCCTGATCGGCGCGCAAATCGCCGCACGCGCGCCGACCGACGGCTATACGCTGGTATTCGGCGGCGCGAGTTCGATGATCAATACGAGCTTCACCTACAAAAACGTCGGCTTCGATCCGCTCAGGGATTTCGAGCCGATCTCGATGGTCGTCGCGCAGGAAGCCATCCTCACCGTGCATCCGTCGCTACCGGTCAAAAGCGTGAAAGATTTTGTCGCGCTCGCCAAAGCCAAACCCAACTCGCTCAATATGGCCTCTGCGGGCATCGGCTCGTCGGCGCATCTCGCTGGCGTCATGTTCAACAGTCTCGCCGGCATCGACACCGTGCATATCGCCTATAAAGGCGGCGGCGCCATGCTGGTGGCGGTCGCGGCGAACGAATCGCAGTGGCTGTTCGCGCTCGCCGCCTCCACCGCCGCGCACTACAAATCAGGGCGGCTGCGCGCGCTTGCCGTCAGCACCAGACAACGCTCACCGCTGATGCCCGACCTGCCCACCGTCGAAGAAGCCGGCGTGCCCGGCTATGATTTCACCACCTGGAACGCCTTCTTCGCACCCAAAGGCATGCCGCGCCCCTACATCATGGCGATCCACGCGGCGATCCAGAAAAGCCTCACCGAACCGGATATCAAGGAACTCTACGCCGCGCAAAGCCTCGTCCCGCGCGGCAACACCAACCCCGAGGAATTCGCGCGTTTTTTCAAAGCCGACTTCGAACGTGTCGGCAAGGTGATCAAGCTCGCGGGGATAAAACCGGAATAGCGCCCGTTATTTTTTGTTGGCGTCGACCGCAGTCATGAACGCCTTGCGGAATTCGATCGGATCGGAAATATTGTTGATCGGCGATTTGTCGCCGCCGGTGCCTGCAATCGTGATCGAGCCGAAGTTGAAAACGCGACCAAGCACACCCTGATCAACCTGTATGCTTTCGATCTTCTCGAGAAACATTTCGACCGTCTGTCGCTGGATCAGGCCTTTTTTTGAAATAATCCGTTTATTGGTAATCGCCAGTTCGGTGGAAATGTAAATAATCCACGCCGCGATCCAGAGTATCAAGCCTGCACCGAACAGCGGCAGCAGCAGCAAGCCGAAAAAGAAATACCAGAAGAACGACCATAACGAGAGTTTGGCCAGATAAATTACCGCCTCGTCTTTGATCAGAACCTTGTCTACGTAAGAACTCATCGGCGTCTCCTGTTTTACCTATTGTTCCCTGTTTACGCGGGCATGGCCAGCAAATAGAGAACAAGCGGCATTGCCCATCGTGTAGGCGCGGGGCAAAATGTCGCCGGACGAATTTAACTGGCATCAACGATTCATTTATAGGGGTGTAAACGTGCCTGAAAACAAAGTCGGCGTAGTCGGTCTCGGCAATATGGGCGGCGGCATCGCCCGCAATTTCAAAAAAGTGGGCGTGCCGCTGATGGTGTGGGACGTTGCCCCCGCCGCGCGCAACGCATTCATGGAAACCTCGGGTGTCGAAATCGCGCCGCCCGGCGAAATGGCGGCGAGCTGCGGCACCATGTTCTTCGTCGTGCCGGCCACGCCGGAGATCGCCTCCTGCTTTGACGGCGAGGACGGTGTGCTGGCCAAAGGCGGCAAAAACCTCGTCATTTATGACTTCACCACCTCAGACCCCGTCGAAACCAAAAAAATCGCCGCGCGCGCCGCCGAAAAAGGCATTGCTTATATGGATGCCGGCATGAGCGGCGGCGCCACCGGCGCCGATGCGGGTACGCTGACGTTGATGATCGGCGGCGACAAGGCCGCCTTCGAGCGCACCAAAACGCAGCTCGACGCCATCGCCAAACAGATTTTCCATATCGGCCCCAGCGGCGCCGGCCATACGTTAAAGCTCATCCACAATATGGTCTGCCACACCGTGTTTCTCTCAACCTGCGAAGGCGGTCGCATGGCCGAAGCCGCCGGCATCAAGGTCGAAGACATGATCAAGGTCTTTAATCTCTCGAACGCGCGCAGTTACGCCACCGAAGTGCGCTTCCCCAAACACATCATCTCCGGCAAATGGGACGCGCGCTCACGCGTCTACAACCTGCGCAAGGATCTGACCATGGCGGTGAGCATGGCTGACGCGCTGAAAGCCAAAGTGCCTCTGGGCACCGTCACGCGCGATTTTCTCAACGTGGCAATGGATCAGGGCATGACCGACACTGACTTCTCGCGCATCTACGAACGCTTCGATGAAATAGTCGCCGGCGTCGGCAAAAAATAAAATCGCTGCTTACCAAGTTAACGAGGGGCAATCGTGGACAGGAATTACGTAATGACGGCTCTGGGCTACGCCGTCGTCGGCCTGGCGCTGGGTGTATATATGGGCGCCTCGAAAAACCACGCGCAGCTCATCACCCACGCACACATCATGCTGATCGGTTTTGTGATGTCGTTCATTTACGGCACTTGCCACAAGCTGTGGCTGAACAACACCACCTCAAGCCTGGCAGTCGCCCAGTTCTACATCCACCACATCGGATCGCTGGGCATGTTCGCCGGCCTGTTCCTGCTCTACGGCCGGCTCGCCGAAGAATCAGTCGTGGGGCCGATACTGGGCATTGCGTCAGTGACGGTGTTTGTGGGAGCGGTGATGATGAAGGTTTTGTTCTTGAAATCGGCGAAGAGCGCTTAAGGAGACTGACTCATGAGCCCGCGCGGTGTTGTAGCGGTGTCTTGCCCCTGCTGCGACGAGCAGTTGTATCGCACGACTTCGGTCCGCGGCGCCAACGGTAAGGCGATGAATCTGGGCAGCGCCACCAATCCATCCATCGATCACGACAAAAACGGCGAATTCATGAAATGCTCTCATTGCCGTCGCAGGATTTCAATGAAGCGGCTCCCCGAGGATGGAAACGGGGCGGCGTGGGACATTAATCCGATCCAGAAATGCGATCGGAAGCTGGCTTAATCATCACGAAACGGACAACTCGTCACACACGCACGCATCACACCGGTCGACTCACAGTGTGTTGACTTTGGTTCCCCAAAAAGTAATCCAGCATGTTACGGCAATGGAACGATCGCTTCGATTTCAACAAGAAAAGCGGGATCGGCGAGCGCGGTGATGACGAGCAGCGTGTTGGCCGGTACGTCGCCTTTGAAAAATTCCTGCCGGACTTTGCCGACGGCTTCGCGGTGTTTGATGTCGGTGATGTAGACGGTGGTTTTGGCGACGTCTTCCATGCGCCCGCCGGCGGCTTCGATGACTTTTTTCATGTTCTCGAGCACCTGCCGGGTCTGCCCGGCGGCGTCGCCCTGACAGACCACCTTGCCCTGCGCATCGCGCGAAGTCTGCCCCGCCACATAAAGCGTTCTGCCGGCTTCGACGATAACGCCGTGCGAATAGGTTTTGCCGGCGGGCACGAATACGTCAGCGGGTTGAATGGCGGTGCGTTTCATCAAATCCTCCTTGCGTTGAACACGCGATGTGTTTTATGCGGGGAAAAATCAGCCGGATTTGTTGTCGCCGGCGCTGCGCCCGATCACGATGCGCGAATTGCGCTCAAACGTCCAGTATGCCCACGCCCAGTCGATCATGACGATCAGGCGGTTGCGAAAACCGATCAGGAACCAGATGTGCGCGAGCAGCCACAGCAGCCACGCCGGATAACCGCTCATCTGCAGCCTGCCGAACACCGCCACCGCGGCATTGCGGCCGATCGTCGCCAGTGTGCCGTAGTCGCGATAACGAAATGGCGCGACCGCACGATCTTTCAATTGTTGGATAATTTTATGCGCCGTATAGCTGCCCATCTGCTTGGCGGCGGGTGCGATGCCCGGTACCGGTGGCTGGTGCCACGGCAGTGCGGCAAGATCGCCGATCACTGTAACTTCAGGATGGCCGGGAATCGACAGATCTTCGCCAACGATCACACGGCCGGCGCGATCGCGCGGCACGTCGAGGCTTGCACCGATTGGCGAGGCCGCGACTCCCGCCGCCCACACCATCGTGCGCGCGGCAATATGGTCGTCGCCCATGTGCACGCCACCGGCGTCGATGCCGGTGACCTGCCGGCCCAGCCAGACGGTAACGCCCAGGCGTTCGAGTTGCAGACGCGCGCGCTCGGACAGCCGCGGCGGATAAGCCGCCAGCACGCGCTCGCCGCCTTCAACCAGCACAATGCGCGCATTGCGCGGATCAAAACGGCGGAATTCACCGCGCAGCGTATGGCGCGCGATCTCGGCAAACGCGCCCGCCAGTTCAACGCCGGTGGGACCGGCACCGATGACGACGAAGGTCAGCCAGGCGGCGCGTCTGGTCGCATCGGTTTCGCGTTCGGCGCGCTCAAAAGCAAGCAGCACACGGCGGCGAATTTCATAGGCATCGTCGAGCGTCTTCAGGCTGGGCGCATAAGTCGCCCACGCATCGTTGCCGAAATAACTGTTGGTGGCGCCG
>JANYDY010000012.1 GCA_025363435.1 Betaproteobacteria bacterium | reverse complement strand
GCTGGAAAAAACAAAAATCACCATCGCGGTCGGCGGCAAAAGCCTGTTCTATTATTTGCCGTTGACGATCGCCGAGCGGCGCGGGTTTTTCAAGGACGAAGGCCTGAACGTCGAGATCGTCGATTTTCCGGGCGGCGCGCGCGCCTTGCAGGCAATGGTCGGCGGCAGCGCCGATATTGTCTCCGGCGCCTACGAACATACAATCAATATGCAGGCGAAAGGCATCAACATCGTCGGCATCGCATTGCAGGGCCGTTACTCGGGCATTGTGCTTGGCGTTTACAAAAACCGCCTGGCGCAATACAAATCGCCGAAAGACCTGAAAGGCTGGAAGATCGGCGTCAGCGCGCCTGGCTCGAGCACCAATATGATGGTGAGCAGTCTGCTGGCGAAAGACGGCCTCAAACCCGATGCAGTGTCCATCATCGGCGTCGGCACTACTGCCGGTGCGGTGGCGGCGATGCGCAAGGGCGAACTCGATGGCATGTCCAACCTCGATCCGGTGATTTCGCGCCTCGAAGCATCGGGCGACATGGTGACGGTAGTCGATACGCGTACCGCCAAAGGCATGAAAGAAGTTTACGGCGGTGCTTATCACGCCGGCTGCATTTACGCCCCGGTCGATTGGGTGAAAAAAAATCCGAACACCGCGCAGGCGGTGGTCAATGCGATGGTGCGCGCGGTGCGCTGGCTGCAGACGGCGCGGCCGGACGAAGTGGTGGCGACGGTGCCGCCCGAGTACTATGGCGACGATCCGACCCTCTACAAAGTTTCACTGCTGAAAAACACCGAAGGGTTTTCGCCTGACGGTCTGTTTACGGCGGAGGGCGCGAAAAACGTTTTCAACGTGCTCAATTCCTTCGAACCGACAGTGCAGGCGGCGAAGATTGATCTCGCCAAAACCTGGGACAACAGCTTTGTGCAAAAAGCGCTGAAGAAAATAAAGTAGCCCGATGCAGGCCGGCAGCGGCGCCGCACTGGCGCTGGAAAACATAACGGTTACCTTTTCTGCGCGCGGCGCAGGCACTCAAACCTACACCGCGGTAAGCGATACTACGCTGACGATTGCCGCCGGCGAATTCGTCTCAGTGGTCGGGCCGACCGGCTGCGGTAAATCAACATTACTGAATATCGCCGCCGGATTGCTCGAGCCGTCGGCCGGCAATGTGCGTGTGCTCGGTGAGTCGCTGTCCACGATCAACCGGCATGCCGGTTATATGTTTCAGGCCGATGCACTGCTGCCGTGGCTGTCGGCGCAAGACAACGTCGAACTCGGCTTGAAATACCGCGGCGTGGCGCCGGAAGTCAGAAGGCTGCGTGCTGAAGAGTGGCTGGCGCGGGTCGGGCTTGCCGGCCACGGGCATCGTTACCCGCATCAACTGTCGGGCGGCATGAAAAAGCGCGTCGCGCTGGCGCAGATGTTGATACTCGATCCGAAAATTCTCCTGATGGACGAACCGTTTTCGGCGCTCGATATCCAGACGCGGCAACTGATGGAAAACGAACTGCTTGATCTGTGGTCGGCCGATCGAAAATCGGTGGTCTTCATCACGCATGATCTGGAAGAGGCGATTGCGCTGTCCGATCGCGTGGTTGTGTTGTCGGCAGGGCCGGCGACGCGGCCACTCGGTGAATTCGCGATTGATCTGCCGCGCCCGCGCGACGTCAACGAAATACGCTTGACGCCGCGTTTTGTCGAACTGCACCGGCAGATCTGGCATGCAATGAAGGATGAGGTTCTTAAGGGTTACGCGCGGAGTCAACGCGTATGACGGTCATGCAACTGTATCGGGCGACAAATGACTGACGGACGCAAGCGCGAAGTGCGCATCACACGCGGCCGGCTGGCGCTGTATCACGCGCTGCTGCTCGGTGTGGTGTTCGTGTTCTGGCACCTGATGACGAACCCGCTACTCGTGTCGGAGGAATTCGCGCGCAATACCGCTTTCTTTTTTGGCAAACCGCTGCTGGTGCTCGAAAAAACATGGGACTGGTTCGCCGGCGGAAAAATCTACGAACATCTGCTGGTGACGCTGATCGAAACGCTGCTTGCGTTCGGCATCGGCACTGCGCTGGGCCTCGGCGCCGGGCTGTGGCTCGCATTGTCGCCGCTGGCTTCGGCGCTGGCCGACCCGTACATCAAGGCGATGAACGCAATGCCGCGCGTGATTCTGGCGCCGATTTTCGCGGTGTGGTTCGGGCTCGGCATTCTGTCGAAAGTGGCACTCGGCATCACGCTGGTATTTTTTATCGTCTTCTTCAATGTTTATCAGGGTGTGCGCGAAGTGAGCCCGGTGGTGTTGAACAACGCGCGCATGCTTGGCGCCGGTGCCGGTCAGTTGCTGCGTACTGTGTATGTGCCCTCCGCAATGTCATGGGTGTTTTCAAGCTTGCACACCTCGGTCGGCATGGCCTTTGTCGGCGCGGTGGTCGGCGAATATCTGGGCTCCGCGCGCGGTGTGGGCTATCTGATCCTGCAGGCCGAGGGCGCTTTCGATATCAATACCGTGTTTGCCGGCATACTGGTGCTGACGGCATTTGCGCTGGCGCTCGACGCGCTGGTGAGTTTTGCTGAAAACCGGCTGCTGGTGTGGCGGCCGGGGCAGAGCGAAACCGATCTGCTCTGAGGTACGCGCGGTACGGTTTAATAACCTGCGAGCATGAACTTATGCCGGTACGGTGCGCCGGGCAGCGGGCCTTTGACGCCCTGTATTCCGCGGCTCACGTTGCACGAAACATCGGCTATCATAGCCGCATAAAGATACGTTTGGAGGAGCCAGCCATGATTATTCGCGATATCCTGAACATGAAAGGCGGCACGATTTTCAGCATTGCACCAGACGGCAAGGTGGCCGACGCGGTCAAGCTGATGGTCAAGCACGATATCGGCTCGCTGGTGGTGCTCGACGGCGAGCGCATGACCGGCATGCTGACGTTTCGCGAAGTGCTTCAGGGGCTGGACGGACAGGGCGGTAATCTCGCTGATTTGCGAGTGAAAAGCCTGATGGTGGCCGAACCGGTTTGCGGTAGCCCGGACGATTCGATCGATCATCTGCGCGAAGTCATGACGCAGAATCACGTACGTTATCTGCCGGTCAAGGACGGCGAGAAACTGCTCGGCGTGATTTCATTTCACGACGTCGCAAAATCGGTGATCAAGGAAACCAGTTTCGAGAATCGTCTGCTCAAGCGCTACATCAAAAACTGGCCGGAAGCGGAAGAACCGGCCAAGTAGGCCGGCGTCGACGCCGCGACAGCCGCGACGATATTTCAGGCGTTCGGCGGTAGCGAACCGTCTGGCCTGCCGGCCCGGTCTGCCGGGCAGCGAGTACCGGCGGTGTATGCCGACAGACGGGTGGTAGTACAGTGTGAAAAATTACCTGTCCGCGGGTTGAATCCACGATTAGCCTGCTGGATGGTACGGGAATTGCACGTTGATGGCAGGGGGCAGTGCTGTCGTTGACTGCTTAATCGAGTACAGGGAGCGGGGTAGAAGATGGCATTGTTCGGGGGCGGCAAGCCCGACCATCCGATGGCGGATATCAAAAACGCGAAGACGCTGATCGCGGATTTGCCGGCCAATGATTCAATCAAGGCGCTCGAGGAAGTCATCTACTGGCTCGACTCGATCATGCGCGAAGACGGCTTCAAGGTCGATTATCGTTTTCAGTTGTTCGATGCACTCGACCAGGCGGCGAAGAACCATCCGCGCAAAATTGCCCAGGATTACCTCGCCACCGACCGCCAGGAAAAATACCGCGAAAGCAAATTGTGGAACACCTCGTTCGAATTCTGGCGCACGCTGGGCGGCGCCTATGTGCAGTGCGTCGAACAGTTTCAGGCCGGCGCCGGCGGCTCAGGTGCGCTGAAAAAAGATCTGCCGGTCATCATCGCGCGCGCCTTGCGCACGCTGACGCTGCAGCTTAAATGGGGATTGCTGCGTTACGGGCCGCTCGATGACAGGGTGTGGAGCGATCTTGGCCGTATGTTCCTGTTTGCGGAAACGCAAAAACTGGCGGCGCAGCCGGTCGCCATATATCCCGGGCAGCATGGCAGCGGCACCATTACGCAGGAATTCCTCAAGGCGCTGATGTTGAGCATTTCGTCGACCGACGGTCTGGCGCCGCTCAATCAGGAAATCGCCGAACGCATCGTGGCGCATTTCGGCGCTGACTTTACGCTGCAAAAGATGCCGGATAGCGTTTGTAACTATTACTTCGATCTTTCCATGCGCAAGCCCGCGGCGCGCGTGATGAAGAATATGGAGTCATCGGCGACCACGCGCTACTTCGGCGCCGGCAAAGCGATGGCCGGCCTGGTGCAGATGGCGTTGACCATTCAACAACAGAATGCAGTGCCGTCCAATATCAATCTTGGCAGCATCTACGAGCCGGAACTCGTATTGTCGGTGATGAAACATTTGACCTTGTACTGGTCGGACAAACCTCCGGCACGCAGCTCGGAACGCCGCAAGACGGCGACGCGCATGACAGTGGTGCACGGTTTCAAGGAAACGTTTGCCAGCGTGGATCCGGCCAAGGAAGAGAATTCGCTCGATTTTCATCAGGCCGACGGCAGCGAAAGCTGGATCGTAGAAAATATCAGCGACGGCGGATTCGGTGCGATCATTCCGCAGGTCAAGAGCGATTGGTTGCAGGTCGGTTGCCTGCTGGGGTTTCAGACAGAGACATCGAAGTTCTGGGGCACCGGTGTGGTCAGGCGCATCTCGCGCGACGAGTTCCAGCAACGCCGCGTCGGCATTCAGATGCTGTCGAAATCGGTGATCCCGGTGGCGTTGACACCGTCCGGCAATGTGTCGTCGTTCAATGCCGCGCGCGGCGGTGAGCCGGGCGTGTTGTTGTCAACCGCACCCGACAAGAACGGCGAAATTACCCTTTTGTTGAGGGACGGCAGTTATTCGCCGCGGCAGGCGCTTGATATGAATGTGCGCGGCAAAACCTATTACCTGATGCCGTCGAAACTGGTCGAGGGCGGAGGCGACTTCGATCTTGCGCGCTTCAAGGTGATGCAGCGGCAGTAAGCCCCGGCACGCGGCGCCGTCAGCGCAGCACGCTTACCAGCCAGGCGCTGATATCGCCGATTTCTTCGGCGCATACCGAGTGCTGCATCGCATAGCTGTGCCATCCCACGCTGTAACCGGCTGCATTCAATGCCTGGCGTGAGGCTTCGGCCATCGCGATCGGTATCACCTGATCATGCGTGCCGTGCGCGTAAAAAACCGGAATCGCGCGGTTGGCTGCCGCAGCTTCAGCCGCCAGCGTATGCGCAATCGGCAGATAGGTCGACAGCGCCATGATGCCGGCGAGTTTGTCAGCGTGGCGCAAGCCGGTGTGCAACGCGATAGCGCCACCCTGCGAGAAGCCGGCAACCACAATTTTGTTCGCAGCAATGCCGCGCCCGGTTTCACGCGCGATCAGCTTTTCGATTTCGACTTGCGACGCGCGCACGCCTTTTTCGTCGGCCTGGCGCGTCTTGCCTTCGAGGTCGCCGTAGCTGATGTCGTACCAGGCGCGCATCACATGGCCGTTGTTGATGGTCACCGGCATCATCGGCGCGTGCGGAAAAATGAAGCGCACTGCCGGTGCTCCGGCGAGTTTGAGTTCGGGTACGATGGGCGCGAAGTCATTGCCGTCGGCGCCGAGGCCATGCATCCAGATCACCGCTGCGGAAGGGTTCGGCGCGGTTTCAATCTCTATGGTTTCGAGGAATTCGCTCATAACTGCGTGCTCATGATTTCGGACGGATGGCTGATTTGGGGCGAAAGGCCTTGACGACGCTTTCGTTGGTTTCGATGTACGGCCCGCCGATCAGGTCGATGCAGTACGGCACGGCGGCGAACACGCCGTCGAGCGTTTCCTTGATGGCTTTGGGTTGGCCCGGCAGATTGAGTATCAGCGCCTGCTTGCGCACGACACCGACCTGGCGCGACAGGATCGCCGTCGGTACATATTTCAGGCTGACTTGGCGCATCTGCTCGCCGAAACCCGGCATGATTTTGTCGGCGACCGCCAGCGTCGCTTCCGGTGTGACATCACGCAGCGCCGGGCCGGTGCCGCCGGTGGTCAGCACCAGATGGCAGCGCGTCTGGTCGATGAGTTCCTTCAGCGTCTGTTCGATCACCGCCTGTTCGTCGGGAATCAGTCGCGTGACCATTTTCCACGGTGACGCCAGCGCAGCGCCGAACCATTCCTGCAAGGCGGGCAGGCCCTTGTCTTCATAGACGCCGCTGGAGGCGCGGTCGCTGATGGAAACAAGGCCGATCAAGAGTTCGTCGTTCATGGGTGAATTATAGCGGGAGCGACTTCAGGATTCAGGATCGGGCGTTACGGGCGCGTCGATGATGTCGCGCAGGGCGCGGAACAAATCGCGGTATCGTTTCGGTGGCCGCGCATTCGCCTGATCTTTTTTCACGCTGGCGATCAGTGAGCGCAAACGTTGCAGGTCGCTCTGCGGATATTCGGCGGCGAACAGGGTCAGGGCGTCTTCTTCGGCGAGCAGGCGGTTGCGCCAGCGTTCGATCAGGTGCTGCGTCACCGTTGATTCGTGCGCGACACCCTGAATAATGTCGAGGCGGGCGCGGATTGGCGCCGGTTCGATTTCGCGCATGAGTTTGCCGATGAATTGCATCTGGCGGCGGCGGCCTTCGAAATTGCTGATGCGCTGCGCTTCAGTGATTGCCTCAACGAGGCGTTCCGGCAGGTCGAATTTGGCGAGTTGATCGGCGTTCAGTTCAACCAGTTCAGTGCCGAGGTCCTGCAAGGCGTGAACGTCACGTTTGCGCTGCGATTTGCTCGGGCGTTCGCCGGTATTTTCTTCGTCATTCATTCTGCGGGAATCCAGTTCAAGGCTGGTATCATAACGGCTTTTTTGCGGGCACCGTTGATGACGACTGAATTGAAGGCGCGACCGGCCGGCGCAGCGCTTGCGCACGATGCGGCGCAGTTGCGTGAAATCGCCGCCGACATACTCAAATACGCCGGCGCACAGGGTGCCAGCGCCGCGGAGAGCGAAGTCTCTGAAGGCGTCGGCCAGACCGTCACCGTGCGTTGCGGCGAAGTCGAAACCATTGAGTACAACCGCGACAAGGGCATCGGCGTCTCGGTCTATTTCGGCAAACGCCGCGGCCATGCCAGCACTTCGGACTTTTCGCCGCAGGCGGTGCGTGCGACGGTAGACGCTGCGGTGTCGATTGCGCGTTTTACCGCCAGCGACGATTACGCCGGGCTCGCTGACAAAGAGCTGCTGGCGCGCGATATTCCCGACCTTGATCTGTTTCACCCCTGGGACCTGCCGGTTGAGGACGCGATTGAAATGGCCCAGGCCTGTGAAAGCGCGGCGTTTGCAGTAGACAAGCGCATCGACAATTCGGAAGGCGCTACGGTTTCATTGCAGCATTCGCATTTTGCCTACGGCAATTCAAACGGATTTCTTGGTGGTTATCCGAGTTCGCGCCACTGGTTGAGCTGCGCGGTGATCGCCGGCAAGGGTGAAGCCATGCAGCGCGACGATTGGTACACTTCGGCGCGCAATGCCGCCGAACTCGACCGGCCGGAAACAGTCGGCCGTACCGCCGGCGAACGCGCGGTGCGCCGGCTCGGCGCCAAAAAGATCGCAACCATGCAGGTGCCGGTGTTGTTCGAAGCGCCGGTGGCGGCGTCACTGCTCGGGCATTTTGTCTCGGCGGTGAGCGGTGGCAGCCTGTATCGCAAGTCGTCGTTTCTGGTTGACAGCATGGGCCAGGAAATTTTTGCGCCGCTGGTAACCATCACCGAAGACCCGCATATACGCGGCGGCCTCGCCAGCGGGCCCTTTGACGAAGAGGGCGTGGCGACAAAAAAGCGCAGCGTGGTCGAGGCCGGCGTGCTGAAGGGATATTTTCTTGGCAGTTATTCGGCGCGCAAGCTCGGCATGCAAACCACGGGCAATGCCGGCGGTTGCCACAATCTGCTGCTCGCCGATACCGGTGAGGATTTTGCCGCGCTGCTGCGCAAAATGGGTCGTGGTCTGCTGGTGACCGAACTGATGGGGCAGGGCATCAACATGGTGACCGGTGACTACTCGCGTGGCGCAGCCGGTTTCTGGGTCGAGAACGGCGAAATCGCCTACGCAGTGCAGGAAATCACCATCGCCGGCAATCTCAAGGATATTTTCCGCGGCATTGCAGCGTCCGGCACCGATGTGCTGAGACGCGGCTCCAAACACTGCGGCTCGATATTGATCGATCGTATGACCATCGCCGGCGAATAGCGGGCTGGCGCAGCGGTGGCGCGCAATTTAAACTTCAAAAAAATGTAAATCACCGGAGGAGAATATGAAAAGACGTGCATTCCTGAAACAGGCCGCCGCCGGCGTTGCAGCGGGTGCGGTTGCGGCCCCCGCCATTGCGCAATCGTCGCCGGTCATCCAATGGAGGCTGGCATCGAGCTTTCCGAAGAGTCTCGACACTATCTACGGTGCAGCGGAAGTATTTTCCAAGCGCCTCGCCGAAATTACCGAAAACAAGTTCCAGGTGCGCGTCTTCGCCGCCGGTGAAATCGTGCCCGGTCTGCAGGTGCTCGATGCGGTGCAGAACGGCACAGTCGAGATGGGGCATACCGCGCCTTACTACTACGTCGGCAAAGACCCGGCATTTGCCTTCGGCACCTGTTTGCCGTTCGGTCTCAATGCGCGTCAACATATTGCATGGAAGCTCTACGGCGGCGGCAATGAAGCGATGGGATTGCTCTACAAGGATTACGGCATACAGCATTTCGCCTGCGGCAATACCGGCGTGCAGATGGGCGGCTGGTTTCGCAAGGAAATCAAAACCGTCGCTGATCTCAAAGGTTTGAAAATGCGCATCGGCGGTCTGGCTGGACAGGTGCTGGCCAAGCGCGGCGTGATCGCGCAACAGATTGCCGGCGGTGAAATTTATCCGGCGCTCGAACGCGGCACCATAGACGCGGCCGAATGGGTCGGTCCCTACGACGACGAAAAACTCGGTTTCAACAAGGTCGCCAGGTTTTACTACTACCCCGGCTGGTGGGAGGGTGGTCCCGAGCTCGCGTTGTTCATCAACGAGAAAAAATGGGCCGAACTGCCGAAGCATTATCAGGCGGCGGTCGAAGCAGCCTGCGCGGAAGCCAATATGCATACACTGGCGCGTTACGACGCGAAGAATCCCGATGCGCTGAAACGGCTGGTCGGTGGCGGCACGCAGTTGCGCCCGTTTCCGCGGCCGGTACTTGAGTCCTGCGAGCAGGCGGCGTTTGAACTTTACGACGAATTGTCGGAAAAGAGCCCGCACTGGAAGCGCATCTACCCGGCGTGGAAGAAATTCCGCGACGACCAGTACATGTGGTTCAGGGTTGCTGAGTACGGCTTCGACTCATTCGCCTATACGCCGCGCAAAGCGCCTGCGGCCAAATAATTTTTTGCAGGCAATAAAAAACCCCGCTACGGCGGGGTTTTTTATTGGTTCGGCGACTGACAATTATTTGCTGTTACGTATCGCCTTCTCCAGATCGGCGGCGGCGCGATCCTGTTCGGCATTTTCAGTAGCGGATTTTTCCGCTTCGGTCGCAGTGTCGGTCAATGGTGCTTCCATTTGAATTTCAATGGTGGTCGCCGGCGCGGTCTGGCCTTTGTCGATGAAGCTCGTCACCAGTTGCGGGAAGGCGATGACAATGCTGACCAGTATCAGCTGCAATACTACCCAGGGAATTGCACCCCAGTAGATGTCCGAACTCTTGACTTCCTTCGGCGCAATGCCGCGCAGATAGAACAGCGCAAAACCGAACGGCGGATGCATGAACGAGGTCTGCAGATTGGCGCCGAGCAGCACGCCGAACCAGATCAGATCGATGCCGAGTTTGCTGGCAACCGGCGCCAGGAGCGGGATGATGATGAAGGCGATCTCGAAGTAATCGAGGAAAAAGGCCAGAAAGAAGACGAAGAGGTTGACGAAAATCAGGAAGCCGACCACGCCGCCCGGCAGCGAGGTCAGCATGTGTTCGATCCAGAGGTCGCCATCAACGCCGCGGAATACCAGCCCGAACACCGTCGAACCGACCAGAATGAAAATCACCATCGAGCTGATGCGCATGGTTGATTGCGCGGCTTCGGTGATCAGCCCGCGCAGCTTTGCAATAAACACTGCTTCAAGCAGCACCAGCACGAGCGCGATATAAAACACAACGAACAGCGGCTTTTCGATGACCGCGAGGGCGGCGCTTGCCGCGCCGGCGAGCGCCGCAGGCATCCACGCCGTAGTAGCCAGCAGCGAAAGCGCGGTGATCAGTACCATCGCCACCAGTGCGACAAAAGCGGCATATTTACCGCGCTGTGAAAAGCTTTCGCTGTGCAGCACCGCCAGCACGATGGCGCCGACCGCGCCCATTGCGCCGCCCTCGGTCGGCGTCGCCAGCCCCATCAGAATGGTGCCGAGGACGAGGAAGATCAGCACGATAGACGGCACCATGCCCCACAGGCATTTGCGGATCAGCGGCCAGCCGTTCAGGGTGCGCGCTTCGGGCGGCAGCGCCGGCATGTCCTGCGGGCGCACGAAACTCAGAATCAGGATATAGGCGCAGAACAACAGCACCTGCACGATGCTGGGGCCGATGGCGCCGGCATACATGTCGCCGACCGAACGACCGAGTTGATCGGCCAGCACGACCAGTACCAGCGAGGGCGGAATCAATTGTGTGATGGTGCCGGAGGCGGCGATGACACCGGTGGCGAGTCGCATGTTGTAGCCGTAACGCATCATGATCGGCAGCGAGATGATGCCCATTGCGATGACTGACGCGGCGACGGTGCCGGTAATCGCACCGAGTATCGCGCCGACGATAATCACTGCATAGGCGAGGCCGCCGCGCACCGGGCCGAACAGCTGGCCCATGCTGTCGAGCAGATCTTCGGCGAGTCCACAGCGTTCGAGGATCGCGCCCATGAAGGTGAAGAAGGGAATCGCCAGCAAGAGATCGTTGGAGATGATGCCGAACACGCGCTCGGGCAGCGCCTGCAACAGCGCGACCTGAAAAAAACCGAGTTCGATACCGATGAAACCGAAGAACAGGCCAACCGCGGCGAGTGAGAACGCCACCGGGTAGCCGATCAGCATGAAGACGATCAGCCCGCCGAACATCAATGGCGCCATGATTTCGCGCGTCATTGCAGCGGCCTTTCGTAGTGCACGTCGGCGGTCAGGTGGCCGGTCAGCATGGCGATGCGTTTGATGATTTCGGAGAGGCCCTGCAGGGTCAGCAGCCAGAAGCCGAGCGGGACCATCAGCTTGATCGGCCAGCGCAAGAGGCCGCCGGCGTTGCCGGAGATTTCATTTTGCAAAAACGAATTGTGGAACATCGGCCACGCCATCCAGCCGATGATGATGGTCGCCGGCAGCAGGAACAGTATGCCGCCGAGCAGGTCGATCCAGATCTGTGTGCGTGTCGACAGATGTCCGTAGACGATGTCGACGCGCACATGTTCGTTTTTCTTCAGCGTATACGAGGCGCCGAGCAGGATCATCGCGCCGAACATGTACCACTGGATTTCCAGCCACGCGTTCGAGCTCAGGCTGAATGAATAACGCGAAAACGCGTTGCCGGCACTGATCAGGCAGGACAGCAGTACCAGCCAGTCCGCAAACACCGCTACCTTTTGATTCAACCGGTCGATCGCGCGCGAGATGGCGAGCAGCACTTCCACTTTCTGTTTCTCCCTGAACGGCGTTGCGGCGACAACCGGTCGCGCACGCCTGTCATGATACGCAACTTGCGTGTGCGAGGGCAAAAAAATCGCCCCGCCCGCACCCGCAGGTGGTGAATTAATAGTGCTAAAATCAATCGTTTACGAACTTAACCACGGTTATTGCCACCATGTTTTCACGCGACGAAAAAATTTCAACTTTTGATCCCGAATTGTGGTCGGCGATGGCGCGCGAAGTTCAGCGCCAGGAAGACCACATTGAACTGATCGCCTCCGAAAACTACGCAAGCCCGCGCGTACTCGAGGCGCAGGGCTCGGTGCTGACCAACAAGTACGCCGAGGGTTATCCGGGAAAACGCTATTACGGCGGTTGCGAATTCGTCGATATTGCCGAGGAACTCGCCATCGCGCGCGCGAAAAAGCTGTTCGGCGCCGAATACGCCAACGTGCAGCCGCATTCAGGTTCACAGGCCAACTTCGCGGTTTACACGGCGATGCTCAAGCCCGGCGACACCATCCTCGGCATGTCGCTGGCGCACGGCGGGCATCTGACCCACGGCGCTTCGGTTAATTTGAGCGGCAAACTCTACAACGTCGTCACCTACGGCCTCGATCCGAAAACCGAAGCGATTGATTACGAAGCGGTTGAGCGTCTGGCAAAAGAACACAAACCGAAAATGATTGTTACCGGTGCATCGGCCTACGCGCTGGCGATCGACTGGAAACGTTTCCGCGCGATTGCCGACAGCGTCGGCGCGCTGCTGATGTCGGATATTGCGCACTATGCCGGTCTGGTGGCGGTTGGTTTGTATCCGTCGCCGGTCGGCGTCGCCGATTTTGTTACCAGCACCACGCACAAAACCCTGCGTGGTCCGCGCGGCGGTTTGATACTCGCGGGCGCGCAGCACGAGAAAGTGCTCAACTCGGCGATTTTCCCATCGACGCAGGGCGGGCCGCTGATGCATGTGATTGCCGCCAAGGCGGTGGCCTTGCAGGAAGCGTTGCAACCGTCGTTCAAGCAGTATCAGCAGAAAGTGCTCGATAACGCGAAGACGCTGGCCGAAGGTTTGCAAAAGCGCGGCCTGCGCATTGTCTCGGGGCGCACCGACTGCCATCTGTTTCTGCTCGATCTGCAGGCGAAGAAGATTACCGGCAAGGAAGCCGAAACGGTGCTCGGCAGCGCGCACATCACGGTCAACAAGAATGCCATTCCGAACGATCCGCAGAAACCCATGATTACCAGCGGCATCCGTCTTGGTTCGCCGGCCATCACCACGCGTGGTTTCGGCGCGGCCGAAACGCGCCAGCTCGCCGATCTGATCGCCGACGTACTCGAAGCGCCGGCGGATGAAAAAGTCATTGCGCGCGTTGCCGGCGATGTGAAGGCAATGTGCGCAAAATTGCCGGTGTATGCGTAGCGGGGTTCCTGAATCCTGAGATATGCACTGTCCTTTCTGCAAAGACGAAAACACCCAGGTTATCGATTCGCGCGTCAGCGAAGCGGGTGAGAGCATACGCCGGCGCCGCCGCTGCCCGGCCTGCAATAAACGTTTTACGACTTATGAAACGGTTGAGCTTCGCATGCCGCAGGTGGTCAAGCAGGATGGCAGCCGCACCGAATTTGACCCCGAAAAACTGCGCACCGGCTTCATGCGTGCTCTGCACAAACGCCCGGTGCCGACGCCGCTGGTGGACGACGCGATTTCAGCGATCACGCAACTGGTGCTGGCGCTTGGCGAGCGCGAGATTGCCTCGCGGCGGCTTGGTGAAATGGTGATGAAGGAATTGCACAAGCTCGACGACGTCGCTTACATCCGCTTTGCGTCGGTTTACAAGAGCTTTCAGGACATCGACGATTTCCAGGATGCGATCAAGGAAGTGCGCAAGCCGGTCAAGAAGTAGCGAGGAGTTGCGATGCGCGCCCCGGATCGACTGGTTTTGCTGCTTACGCGTTACGAAAATCAATGAGTGATGAAAAATTCATGTCGCGCGCGCTGGAGCTTGCGGCGCACGGCCTCTACACCACGACGCCGAACCCGCGCGTCGGTTGCGTGCTTGTGCGTGACGGCGTAATCGTCGGTGAGGGCTGGCACGCGCGCGCGGGCGAGTCGCATGCCGAAGTGAATGCGCTGAAAGAGGCCGGTGAGCGCGCGCGCGGCGCCACCGCTTATGTCACGCTCGAACCCTGTCATCACCAGGGCCGCACACCGCCCTGCGACCTGGCGTTGATTGCGGCGGGGGTCACGCGCGTGGTTGCGGCGATGCAGGATCCGGACCCGCGTACTTCAGGCGCCGGCATGGCGCGTTTGCGCGCGGCGAATATCGACACGCTGGGCGGCGTTTGCGAAAACGCAGCGCGCGAACTCAATATCGGTTTTGTTTCGCGGGCAACGCGCGGGCGGCCGTGGCTGCGCATGAAAATTGCGGCCAGTATTGACGGGCGAACCGCACTCAGCAATGGCGCCAGTCAATGGATCACCGGCGCCGCGGCGCGCCGCGACGGCCATCACTGGCGCGCACGCGCCTGCGCAGTGCTGACTGGCATCGGCACGGTAAAGGATGACGATCCGCAGCTCAACGTGCGCGACGTCGCAACCACACGGCAGCCCTTGCGCGTTGTTATCGATAGCCGCCTCGAGACGCCGCCGGCGGCAAAAATTCTTGCCGGTGGCGGCGCGCTGATTTTCTGCGCGCGTGACGATGCTGCAAAAAGTAAGGCTTTGCGCGAACGCGGCGCCGAAATCATTGTATTGCCGAATGCCGCCGGCAAGGTTGAACTGCCGGCGCTGCTGCAGGAGCTGGGGCGTCGCAGTATCAACGAATTGCACGTCGAGGCCGGGCACAAACTCAACGGCTCGCTGATCCGCGAAGGCTGCGTCGATGAACTGCTGGTTTATCTCGCGCCCTGTCTGCTCGGCGACCGCGCGCAGGGCATGGCCGATCTGCCGGAACTGACAACGCTGGAGGCGGC
The DNA here is from genome assembly GCA_025363435.1 of Betaproteobacteria bacterium. Taxonomy (GTDB): domain Bacteria; phylum Pseudomonadota; class Gammaproteobacteria; order Burkholderiales; family SG8-41; genus PALSA-1004. The sequence goes on along the minus strand of JANYDY010000012.1, from coordinate 59,563 downwards.
GCACCGGCTGGTTATCAATGAAACGCGCGAAATCGAGGATGATCTGCGCATACTCGCGAGGTTTGCCTGATGTTTACCGGCATTATTCAAGCGGTTGGAAAAATTGATGTGGTGACGCCGACCGCGGGTGGTGTGCGCATAAGCGTGGCCTGCGGCACGCTCGATTTCAAGGGCATAAAAATCGGTGACAGCATTGCAGTAAACGGGGCTTGCCTGACGGCAGTGGTCATCGCTGCGCCACGGCTTGAATTTGACATCTCGCGCGAAACACTGGCCTGCACTGCGGGTTTCGCCGCTGACGCCGCAGTCAATCTGGAAAAATCGCTGCGCGTCGGCGACGGTCTTGACGGCCACATGGTGAGCGGACACGTCGATGGCGTTGGCACTGCCGTGCGCATCACCGCCGAGGGCGATAACCGCAGAATTGCCTTCGAAGTGCCGCGCGAACTGGCAAAATACGTCGCGCGCAAAGGCTCGCTCGCGGTAAACGGCGTGAGCCTCACTGTCAACGCGGTTGATGGCGGTGTATTTGAAGTCAATCTGATCCCGCACACGCTGGCGCAAACCAACCTCGGCGCGCTGACGGCCGGAATGAAAGTGAATATCGAAGTTGATACGCTGGCACGTTATGCCGAGCGTTTGTCGCAGTTCAAGGAATAGCATGGCTATCAGTTCCATCCCCGAAATCATCGCCGACATGCATGCCGGCAAGATGGTGATTCTCGTTGACGAAGAAGACCGCGAAAACGAGGGCGACCTCGTGCTGGCAGCGGATTTCGTCACGCCCGAAGCGATCAATTTCATGGCGCGCTACGGCCGCGGCCTGATCTGCCTCACATTGACCGAGGAGAAATGCCGTCAGCTGAATCTGCCACTGATGACCTCGAACAACAATTCGCCGCTCGGCACCAACTTCACGGTGTCGATTGAAGCGGCCGAGGGCGTGACCACCGGCATTTCGGCGGCCGACCGCGCGCGCACGGTGCAGGCGGCGACGCGCGCCGATGCGGGACCCGCAGATATCGTGCAGCCCGGCCATATCTTTCCGTTGAAAGCGCAGAACGGCGGCGTGCTGGTGCGCGCCGGGCATACCGAAGCCGGCTGCGATCTCGCGCAACTCGCCGGCGTCGCTCCGGCAGCGGTGATTTGCGAAATTCTGAAAGAAGACGGCGAGATGGCGCGCCTGCCGGACCTCATCGAGTTCGGCAAACAGCACAACATCCGGATAGGCACCATCGCCGATCTGATTCAGTATCGCAGCCGCACCGAATCGCTGGTGCAGCGCGTCTCCGAGCGCGAAATCGAAACCGTGCAGGGTAAATTCAAACTTTTTGTTTACAGCGATCGCATCGGCAACGCCACACATCTGGCGTTGGTGAAAGGCGAACTGAAGCCCGGCCGCGAAGCGCTGGTGCGCGTGCACGAACCTTTGTCGGTGATTGATCTGCTGGATGTAAAAAGCGCCAGCCATTCGTGGAACTTCAATCGTGCGCTGGCCGCAGTGGCGCGCACCGAATGCGGCGTGATCGTTTTGCTGCACCGCCCCGAATCCGCCAGCGATCTCGCCGAGCGCGCGCTGCCGGGCGCGATTCCGGTGAATCCGAAAAATGCCTTGCGCACCTATGGTATCGGCGCGCAGATACTGCGCGATTTGAAGGTGACAAAAATGCGGCTGCTGGCGAAGCCGCGTAGAATGCCGAGCATGGCGGGTTTCGATCTGCAGGTTACCGGTTATGTGCAGCCGGAAGATGAAACGAACTGAGCACTGATCAATCCCTCACCCCGGCCCTCTCCCAGTGGGAGAGGGTGAAAACAGCGCCAATTCGCTGATGCGCATTGGCGGACAAATAGTAGGTTTCAAATGGCAGATTACGATTCCATCGAAGAAATAGACATCAACAAGGACGGCGCCGGTTTGCGCATCGGTATCGTTGCGGCGCGCTTCAACGCCGACGTCGCCGATGGTCTGCTTGCCGGCTGCACTGCCGAACTGAAAAAACTCGGTGTGCGCAGCGCCGACATACGCATTGTCACCGTGCCCGGCGCACTCGAACTGCCGCTTGCGCTGCAAACGATGGCCGAGAGTGGCCAGTACGATGCGCTGGTCGCACTCGGCGCGGTGATACGCGGCGAGACTTATCATTTTGAAATCGTCTCCAACGAATCGGCGCGCGGTATTATGGAAGTGCAGCTCGAGACCGGTGTGCCGATTGCCAACGGCGTATTGACGACCGAGGACGACGATCAGGCCGAGGTGCGCATGATGCAGAAGGGCGCCGATTGCGCTGCGGCTGCCGTCGAGATGGCGAATCTCCTCAAGATACTTGGTCAAGCGTGATGACAGAGAACGAAGTGCCGGCGCGCAAAGCGGAACCGCGCACCGGTGCCCCCAAAAATGCGCGTCGCCGTTCGCGCGAATTCGCTGTACAGGGGCTTTATCAGTGGCAGCTTGCGGCGGCGGAAATTTACGATATCAAACAGCATCTGGCGACGGTCAAAGGCTTCGATCGCGCCGACGGCGAATATTTTTCCGCCTTGTTGTCCGGCGTGATCACGCACGCGGCCGGGCTGGAAGAGGTGCTGCAGCCGCATCTCGACCGCAAGTTCAAGGAATTGAGCCCGATCGAACGTTCCATCCTGCTGATCGCGGCGTTCGAATTGTCGAATCTGCCGGAAGTGCCGTATCGCGTTGTGATCAACGAAGCGGTAGAGCTGGCGAAGAGTTACGGCGGTACTGACGGCCATAAATACGTAAACGGCGTGCTGGATAAACTGGCTGCAGTTGCCCGGCCGCACGAAGCGCGCACGCGGTGACGGAGAGATCGATGGACAACAAGATCAAGACACGCATCATTCTTTTTTATATCGGCGGCATATTCAACGCCATGCTCGGGCTCTACGTGGTGTTCGAAGGGCCGTCGTTTCTGCCGGCCGACCAGGTAAAAATGCTGTCACTGGTGTTTCTCGGTTTCACCGTGGTGAATTTCTACATGGCTTCGGTAATGAAGAAAAAAGTGCGGGCAAGCATGGCCGCAGGACAGGCGGCCAATGACGACAGGTCTCCGACCGCCTGATTTTGTTGCCGAACAAAACCAATTTAATTCCCTCCCCCTTGACGGGGGAGAGCCAGGGTGGGGGTGAGGCGTAACCATGAGCGCCGAATTCGAACTGATAACGCGCTACTTCACGCATCCGGCGCCCGGTGCGGTGCTCGGTGTCGGTGACGATTGCGCGCTGACGCGGGTGCGGCGCGGCTGCGAGCTGGCAATCTCTGCGGACATGCTGGTCGAAGGTCGGCATTTTTTTCGCGGTGCCGATGCGCGCGCGCTCGGTCACAAGGCGCTGGCGGTGAATCTCTCGGACATGGCGGCAATGAGCGCAACACCGCGCTGGGCGACGCTGGCGCTGGCCTTGCCGCACGTCGATGCGCGCTGGCTGCGCGAATTTTCCGCCGGCTTCATGGCTCTCGCACGGCGTTACAAGGTTGATCTGATTGGCGGCGATACCACGCGCGGTCCGCTCAACATCTGCGTGCAGATCATGGGTGAAGTGCCGCAGGGCAAGGCATTGCGGCGCGACGGCGCACGCGTTGACGACGACATCTGGGTGTCAGGCCGCATCGGCGACGCGGCACTCGCGCTGGCCGCATTGCAGAAAAAAATAAAACTCACGCGTACCGAACTCGCCGCCTGCGCAACACGCTTGCACAAACCGCAGCCGCGTATTGCGCTGGGCCTCGCGCTGCGCGGTATTGCCAGCAGCGCGATCGATATTTCGGATGGCCTGCTCGCCGATCTCGGTCACATTCTCGAACGCTCCAAACGCGCTGCCGAAATCGAATTCGCTGCATTGCCCGCTTCGCCCTTGTTGTGCCGCCATCTCGACAGTGTCGTAGCGTGCCGCGCGTTGCTGGCCGGTGGCGACGATTACGAATTGTGTTTCACCGCGCCGGTGCGCAATCGCGCGCGCGTGCTCGCAGCAGCACGACGTGCCGGCGTGCGCGTAACGCCGGTCGGTCATATCAAGGCGCGCGCGCGCGGCGTGCCGCCTTTGCTGGTGCGTGCGCCCGACGGCACACCGCTACGGCTTGCCGGCAGCGGAGGCTTTGACCATTTTGTCTGAGCGCCCCAACAATCTGACGATGGCATTCATGCTCGGCCATCCGGCGCATTTTTTTGCGCTCGGCGCCGGCACCGGGCTGGTACGCGGCGCACCCGGCACCGCCGGTACTCTGCTGGCATTCCCGCTCTATGCCTTGCTGGTCAGCTATTGCACGATGCCGCAACAACTGGCGCTGATCGCCTTCGCATTTGTCTTTGGCATCTGGGTCTGCGCGCGCACTGCCAATGATCTCGGTGTGGCCGATCCCGGCGCTATCGTTTGGGACGAGATCGCCGCGTTTATGCTGGTTTTGTTTTTTACGCCGATGGGCTTTGTCTGGCAGGTGTTCGCTTTTCTGCTGTTTCGTTTTTTCGATATCGTGAAGCCGCCACCGATCCGTTATTTCGACCGCAAGTGGAAGAGCGGTTTTGGCGTGATGTTCGACGATCTGCTGGCGGCGTTTTATACGCTCATCGTGCTGGCGATTGCGCGCAGCGTGATTGCGGAGTGAAGGCGATGGATCGCGAACTGTACGAATTGTCGGAACGGGTTGGTCACGCACTGAAAGAGAAATCACTGGTGCTGGCGACCGCGGAATCGTGCACCGGCGGCTGGATCGGCGAAGTGGTGACCATGATTTCGGGCAGTTCGACCTGGTACGACCGCGGCTTCATTACTTATACCAATACCGCCAAGCAGCAGATGCTGGGGGTCAAGGCGGCGACGTTGCGCGAGCACGGTGCGGTGTCCGAGGCGACGGTGCGTGAAATGGCCGCCGGCGCGCTGGTGGCCAGCGGCGCGCAGATTGCGGTGTCGGTCAGCGGCGTGGCAGGGCCCACCGGCGGCACCAAAGAGAAGCCGGTCGGCACCGTCTGTATAGGTTGGGCGCGGAAGGGCGCCGAACCGTATGCAGAAACGCAGCTTTTTGCCGGCGATCGTGAGGCGGTGCGGCGGCAAAGCGTGATCCGGGCGCTCGCCGGCGTGCTCGAACTCGCCGCGGGCGGGTAACGGCTTCCGTTGACTGGCTCATTTGGTGAGCCAGTGGTAGCTCATCATGCGACCCAGTGTGCATATTTACTACTGAAGGACTAGACGTCATCTGCGCACCTACACGCCGCGTTGTCGGTAGCGAGTGTGCGATAATCTTTGGAGGCTTACATGGGACATATCATGGACGAAAACAGAAACAAGGCACTGGCAGCGGCGCTGTCGCAAATCGAAAAGCAGTTCGGCAAGGGCTCTATCATGCGGCTCGGCGAAGCCGATGTGGCGAGGGACATTCAGGTTTGCTCGACCGGTTCGCTCGGGCTCGATATCGCGCTGGGTGTCGGCGGCCTGCCGCGCGGCCGCATCATCGAAATTTACGGTCCGGAATCGTCGGGTAAAACCACGCTGACGCTATCAGTGATCGCGCAGATGCAGAAGTTGGGCGGCACTGCGGCCTTTATTGATGCCGAACACGCGCTCGATCCGCAATACGCGCAGAAACTCGGCGTTAATGTGCAGGAACTGCTGATCTCGCAACCGGACAACGGCGAGCAAGGACTCGAAATCGCCGACATGCTGGTGCGTTCCGGCTCGGTCGATATCGTTGTCGTCGACTCGGTGGCGGCACTGACGCCGAAATCCGAAATCGAAGGCGAAATGGGCCAGCCGCAGATGGGACTGCATGCGCGTTTGATGTCGCAGGCGCTGCGCAAGCTCACCGGCAACATCAGCCGTTCGAACACGATGGTGATCTTCATCAACCAGATCCGTATGAAGATCGGCGTGATGTTCGGCAACCCGGAAACCACTACCGGCGGCAACGCGCTGAAGTTCTACGCTTCGGTGCGTATCGATATCCGTCGCACCGGCGCGATCAAGAAGGGCGAAGAAGTCATCGGCTCGGAAACGCGCGCCAAGGTCGTCAAGAACAAGGTGGCGCCGCCGTTCAAGCAGGCCAATTTCGACATTCTCTATGGCGAGGGCATTTCGCGCGAGGGCGAAATCATCGAGCTTGGCGTCGAACAGAAGATCGTCGATAAATCCGGCGCCTGGTACAGCTACGGCAAGGAACGCATCGGCCAAGGCAAGGACAACACGCGCGACTATCTGAAAGATCATCCGGAAATGGCAAACGAGATCGACGCCAAGATCCGTGCCGCGCTGGGCGTTACGGCGGTTGGAGCTGCCGGTGGATCCAAACCAGCCGCCGCCGCCGAAGAAGAGTAAGACCGGCGCGAGCCTGCGCGCGCAGGCCTTGAGCCTGCTCGCGCGGCGCGAGTACTCGAAGCAGGAGCTGGCGCGCCGGCTCCTGCAATACACCGAAGACCCGGACGAAATTCCGCCGCTGATTGAAGACTTCGAGCAGCGCGGCTGGTTGTCGGAGAAGCGCGTGGTCGAGCAGGTCATGGCGTCGCGGCGCCGCCGCTTCGGCACACAAAAAATCACCCAGGAACTGCGCCAGAAGGGGCTATCGGACGACGCCATCGCCGGCGCGCGCGAATCGCTGAAAGAGAGCGAACTGGAGTCGGCGCGCGAGATCTGGCGGCGGAAATTTCCCGATCCGCCGGCGAATGCGAAGGACAAGGCGCGCCAGATGCGTTTTCTGCAGGGGCGCGGCTTCAGTCTGGACATCATCCGCAAGGTGATCGCGGGCGCAGACGGCGATTGACGCGGTTCAAGGTCACATCTTGTGACCTTGGTGGATATTTTTGCTCCGCGCCGAAGCACGCGCACATAGAGGGTGCGCAGGCCGTGGAGGTTTGATTTTCCACGCCATTTCCGCAAAGACCGGTTTAAAATCGCGCTTTCCCGAATTCCGGTGTCACTCCCATGAAAAGCAGCGAAATCCGCCAGCAGTTTCTCGACTACTTCAAGAGCAAGGGCCACGCCATCGTCGCCTCCAGCCCGCTCGTGCCAGGCAACGATCCGACGCTGCTTTTCACCAACGCCGGCATGGTGCAGTTCAAGGACCTGTTTCTCGGCCACGAGCAGCGCGATTACAAACGCGCCACCACTTCGCAGCGCTGCGTGCGTGCCGGCGGCAAACACAATGATCTGGAAAACGTCGGCTACACGGCGCGCCACCATACCTTTTTCGAAATGCTCGGCAATTTCAGCTTCGGTGATTATTTCAAGAAGGATGCGATCCATTTCGCATGGGAATTGCTGACAGTCGTTTATAAATTGCCAAAAGAAAAACTCTGGGTCACTGTCTACGAGACTGACGACGAAGCCTACAATCTGTGGGCCAACGAAATTCGCGTACCGCGCGAGCGCATTACGCGCATCGGCGACAAACCGGGCGGCGGTTCTGACAACTTCTGGCAGATGGGCGAAACCGGCCCCTGCGGCCCGTGCAGTGAAATTTTTTACGATCACGGCCCTGATATTCCGGGCGGCCCGCCCGGCACGCCGGAAGCCGACGGCGATCGCTACATCGAAATCTGGAACTTGGTCTTCATGCAGTTCAACCGCGACGAGTCGGGCAAACTGCATCCGCTGCCGAAACCGTCGGTCGACACCGGTATGGGCCTTGAGCGCATTGCGGCGGTGCTGCAGGGCGTGCACTCGAATTACGAAATCGATCTGTTTCAGCAGTTGATCAAGGCGGCGGCGCGCGAAACCGCCTGCCGCGATCTCGACAATAATTCGCTGAAGGTGATCGCCGATCACATCCGTGCCTGTTCCTTCCTGATCGTCGACGGCGTGATTCCCGGTAACGAAGGCCGCGGTTATGTGTTGCGTCGCATCGTGCGCCGCGCCATTCGCCACGGCTACAAACTCGGTCAGAAAAAAACCTTCTTTCACAAGATCGTGCCGGATCTGGTCAAGGAGATGGGCGCGGCCTATCCCGAGCTGGTCAAAGCGGGCGAGCGTGTCGCGCAGGTGTTGAAGCAGGAAGAAGAGCGCTTTGCCGAAACACTGGAGAACGGCATGGCGGTGCTCGAAGGCGCGCTACAGTCCGAAGACAAGATGCTCGACGGCGACACCGTGTTCCGGCTCTACGATACTTTCGGCTTTCCGCTCGATCTGACAGCCGACATTGCACGCGAGCGTGGCATTACGGTCGATTTCGCCGGTTTCGAAGCGGCGATGGGGCAACAGCGCGAACGCGCACGCGCGGCTTCCAAGTTCGGCGGCCAGACTTCAGTGGAATACCGCGGCAACAAAACCGAATTCCACGGTTACGACACGCTGGCAATCGACGGCACTATCGTCGCCATCTACAAAGGCGGCTCGGCAGTTGAGGCGATCGAAGCCGGCGACACCGCGATCATCGTGCTCGACAAAACGCCGTTCTACGCTGAATCCGGCGGCCAGGTCGGCGATCGCGGGCAGTTGATCGCCACGCACGGCACCTTTCACGTCTCCGACACGCAGAAAATCCAGCCCGAAGTGTTCGGACATCACGGTGTGCTGCACACCGGGCGGCTGGCCGTAGGCGACACGCTGAAAGGGCAGGTTGATACGGCGTCGCGCGCGCGCACCATGCGTAATCACTCGGCGACGCATCTGATGCACAAGGCGCTGCGCGAAGTGTTGGGTTCACATGTGGCGCAAAAAGGTTCTCTCGTTGATGCCGAGAAAACGCGTTTCGATTTTTCGCATAACGCGCCGATGACGGCTGTGGAAATCCGCAAGGTCGAAACCATCGTTAACGCGGAAATCCTCGCCAACGCGGCGACCAGCGCGCGCGTCATGAAATTCGACGAGGCGGCCAAGGTCGGCGCGATGGCGCTGTTTGGCGAGAAATACGGCGAGGAAGTGCGCGTGCTCGACATCGGCTCGTCGCGCGAGCTCTGCGGCGGCACCCACGTTGCGCGCACCGGGGACATCGGCCTGTTCAAGATCATTTCCGAAGGCGGCGTTGCCGCCGGGATACGCCGCGTTGAAGCAACCACGGGCGAAGGCGCATTGGCCCTCGTGCAGCGTCAGGAAGACAGCCTGCAGCAGGCGGCCGCCGCGCTAAAAGCACCGGTGTCCGAAGTGACGCAAAAAATCGGCCAGATCGTTGAGAACGTGAAGAACCTCGAGAAGGAACTCGCACGCCTCAAATCGAAACTCGCTTCCAGCCAGGGCGATGACCTCGCCGGGCAGGCAGTCGAGATCAAGGGCGTCAAGGTGCTCGCCGCACAGATGGAAGGTGCGGACTCAAAAGCGTTGCGCGAAGCGATGGACAAGCTCAAAGACAAATTGAAATCCTGTGTGCTGTTGCTGTCGGCGGTTGACGGCGGCAAGGTCGCATTGATTGCCGGCGTCAGCGCCGATCTCACTTCAAAAGTGAAAGCCGGCGAACTCGTCAACTTCGTCGCCCAGCAGGTCGGCGGCAAGGGCGGCGGGCGTCCCGATATGGCGCAGGCCGGCGGCACCGATGCGTCGAAGCTGCCTGAGGCATTGAAGTCGGTTGCGGCCTGGGTAGAGCAAAAGCTCTGATTTTTTGTAGGGCGGAAAAGCGCAGCGCCTTCCGCCGGAAGTGCTCTACAAAGCGAATATCCATGCGGCGGATGGCGCTGCGCTTATCCGCCCTACGGTGCCCTGCGCGGTCGAGTTCAATGCAGAGAACAACGGCGGCCTACCTTTACTCCATCCGTACCCCGGCCCGCGTCACCACTTCCTTGTACTTCGCCAGCTCGGCGCGCTGAAACGCGGCGAATTGCTCGGGCGACATCAGATTGCGTCGCGTGCCGAGTTCGTCGAAGCGCGCGATGACATCCTTGAGGTCGAGAATGCGGTTGATTTCGGCATTGAGCTTGTTAACGATCTCCGGTGGCGTGCCGGCGGGGGCGGCGACGCCGTACCAGTTGGTGACTTCGAAATTCTTGATGCCGAGTTCGATCAGCGTCGGCACTTCGGGCAGTTGCATGTCGCGCTTGGGCGTGGTGACGGCGAGCGCGCGCATGCGCCCGCTTTGCAGGTAGGCCGCGACTGACGACAGGGTGTCGAAGTTCATGCCGACCTGACCGGACAAGAGGTCGATGATCGCCGGCACGCTGCCCTTGTAGGGAATGTGCACGATGTCGATGCCGGTAGCGAGGCGAAACATCTCGCCGGCGAGGTGGTTGGTGCTGCCGACGCCGGGTGAGGCGAAGGTGAGCTGGCCCGGATGCGTTTTCGCCATCGCGATCAGTTCCTTTACGTTCTTCGCCGGCGTACTCGGGCGTATCACCAGCACGTTGGGCGCGTAGCCGAAATAGGCGACGTAGGCAAAATCGCGCGTCGGATCATAGAGCGGTTTCGAGGTCGCATTCGGCGCGATTGCCTGCGAGTTCACGTGTGCGGTGAGCAGCGTGTAGCCGTCGGGCGGCGATTTGGCGACCAGATTGGCGGCGATCATGCCGGTGGCGCCGGGACGGTTGTCCACCACCACCTGCTGGCCCCAGGCTTCGGTCAGCTTGGCGGCGGCGATGCGCGTGACAATGTCGGTGCCGCCGCCGGGCGGGAAGCCGACGATAAAACGGATAGTTTTTGTCGGATATTGTTGCGCGTGAATTCCGGCGGCGCACAACGTGATGACCAGCAGCAGTAACAGGCGGATGAGCTTCATGGCATTCTCCTCTGTGCATCGTGCGTAAATTGCGGTGCTGCGACTGCGCTTATTCGAAACCGTAAAGCCGGCGTGGGTTCTCGACCAAAATTTTTTTACGCCGCGCTTCGTCCGGCGCCCATGCGAACAGCAGATCGGCGAGATCGCCGTCGTCGGGCAGTTTTTCGCGCGCGCTCGGATGCGGCCAGTCGGAACCCCAGACGAGGCGATCAGGCGCCGCCTTGATCATGGCCTGCGCAAACGGCGTGGTGTCGGCGAAACGCGGCGCGTCGTCTGAAATGAAGTAGGGCCCCATCAGCTTGGCCCAGCAGTTGTCGCGGTTTACCAGCCGCAGCAGCGCTTTGAACGCCGGCGCCTCCAGACCTTCGGTAGTGGAGATGCGCGCGAAATGGTCGATGACTATATTGATCGATAGCTTTGCCAGTTCCTGCTCGATCTGTGGCATCACGCGCAGGTCGACGTAGAACTGCAGGTGCCAGCCGAGCGGCTTGATGCGCTCGGCCAGACGCGGTGCGTCGGCGAGTTTGAGGCCGGGCGTGCCAGAGGCGGTGTTGATGCGGATGCCGCGAAAACCAACCGCATGCAGGTCTTCGAGTTCGCGGTCGCTGATATCGGCAGCGACGACAGCGATTGCGCGCAGATCGAAAGTTTTTGCTTCAAGCGCTTCGATGATCAGCGAGTTGTCCGGGCCGTAAACCGAAGGCTGCACCAGCACTCCGCGTTCGCAGCCGAGGATGCCGAGCATGCCTACGTAATCGGCGAGCGGATTCACATGCGGCACGAAGTGCGTTTTCGGCAGCAGCGGATATTGGTCCTGCGGCCCGAAGATATGCGCGTGGCAGTCGCAGGATTTCGCCGGGAAACGCACTTTCGGCGTGCGCGCAGTGGCGACCGGCGCCGGTATATCCGGCTGGCGTATCGCGGCAGTCAAGATGTCTGATCCTTCGCCTGGCGCGCTTCGACCGTTTTTGCTTCGATCTCGTAGTACTCATCAAGCCCGATCAGGTCTTCGACTGCCTGGCGCGCGGCCACGTATTCGGCGTTTGTCATGCCGGTGTAGTCGCCGGTTTTGCGCAGCTCGGTCAAGGCTTGCTTGAGGAAATGAAATTCCGTGCACAGCGTGACCTGTGCCTCGATGCAGCCGATGTAGCCCATCTGCTGCAGATCCTTGCGCGAAATGATGGGGCGGCCATCGCGGTTGCCGCGGCTTTGCACGTAGACCAGCGGCAGTCGGCATTTTTTCGGCGCGTCTTCGGCTTCCTGCGGCGTGCGCGGAAACAGCAGGCCGAGATCGGCGCCGACATCGGCGGCGCGGTTCAAACGCATGCTTGCCTCTTCGAGACCGAGGGCGCGGCAGGTGTCGGTGCGTGCAATCACCACGAAATCGGGATCGCTACGGTCGCGTTCCTTGCATGAATATTCGACTTTCTCGACGAATTCCTCAACCGGCACGCCGTGCACCACGTACTTGTGATAGTGCGCGCGCTTCGGATAGAGCGCGTCCTCTATATGGATGCCGGCCACACCGGCGCGGATGAATTCGCGCATGGTGCGCATCGTATGTATCGGCTCGCCCCAACCGGAGCCGGCATCGGCGATCAGCGGAATATTGACGTTCTGCGCGATATGGCGCGCCGGATCGATCTGTTCGTTCATGGTCAGCAGCGGTTCGGTGATCGCGGTCGATCCGCCCGTCACGTAACCGCCGATGTAGACTGCCTCGAAACCAAGCGATTCAACGAGGCGCGCGCCGATCACGTTGTAGACCGAGGGCATGTGCAAAAACGTTTTTGCGCGCAGCAGCGCACGCAGCTTGGCGGATTGGCGTTCGATCACGAAATTCTCCTCTGACTGTTGGACGCTGCAGGTGCGTATCGCCGGCGCTTTTTATTTTTCAGGGGGACGGTGCGCCCCGATGATTCTATGCTTGCCCGTGGCGGGCCGCCAGTTGCGGCATCAATATCGCCCGCGGTTGTTGCGAGCGCCTATTCCGGCTTGAGCCCGATCCCCGCCAGTATTTTTGCCATCTTCGGCGCGTCAATGCGCACCGTTTCCTGCATGCGTTCGGGTGTCGTCAGCAGCGGCACGATGCCGAGATCGTTGTAGCGTTCCTTGATTTCGGGCAGGTTGATGATGCGATGGATTTCGCCGTTCAGCCGCGTCACGATGCCTGTCGCCATGCCTTTGGGGCCGATGATGCCCCACCATTGCGTCGGCATTTCCTCCCTGACGCCGGATTCAGCCATGGTCGGCACACCGGGCAGCGCAGGTGAGCGTTCGGCGGTTGTTACGGCCAGCGCGCGCAGGCGATTGCCGCGAATTTGCGGCACCGCCGGCACCATATCGGAGAACACCATTTCAATTTGCCCGCCGACCACGTCGGCAACCGCCAATACTGTGCCCTTGTAGGGCACGTGCACGATGTCGAGATTTTCGATCGACTTGAACACCTCGGCGACGATGTTGACGGTGCTGCCGAGCCCGGAGGAGCCGTAGCTCAGTTTGCCGGGCTGTTTGCGCGCGAGGTTGATGAGTTCGCGCACGCTGCGCACCGGTACTGCCGGATGCACCACCAGCACATGGCCCGAATAGGCGATCAGGCTCAGGTACGAAAAGTCGGCAAGCGGATCGAACGGCAGTTTTTTGTAGAGATAGATGTTATTCACCATCTGCGACTTGGTGGTCAGCAGAATTGTGTAACCGTCAGGCGGCGATTTCGCCACCAGCTCGTGGCCGATATTGCCGGCGGCGCCGGGGCGGTTTTCGACAATAACCTGTTTGCCCAGCGACTCGCTGAGCTTTTGCGCAATCACGCGCGCCAGGACATCGCTTGATCCGCCGGGGGGATAGGGGGCAACAAAGCGCACCGGCTTTGATGGATAAACGTCCTGCGCCAATGCCGCGGTCATGCACAGTGCGCCAACAATGCCGATAGCAATTGATCTCGAACGGTGCGTTTTCATGCGGGAACCTCCGTCGTGTGCGGCTATTATGCCTATACTGTGCAACGCAGCAAACGCGATGCTGGATACGATGGCGTCTTGGTCTTAGACTAGGCGCTCTGCTGCAAAATTCTGGGGGAGTGTCATGAACAGGAATTACTGCGCCGTCATTTTGATGACGACGGGTCTCGTTGCGGGCAATGCGTTCGCGCACGGCGACGAGGCGCTCGTCGCGGTCAATCGCGCGATCGAAGCGGTCGGCGGCTACAAGCTTGCCAATATCCGCGCGCTGACCATCAAGGGCACCAACCGTCAATTCGAGCCGCAACAGTCGGTGCTGCCGGACGAAGGCACGATACCCGGCGGCGTTTCGACTTTTGTCGCCACGCATGATTTTGCGGGCGGCCGGTTGCGCACCGAATGGGAGCGCAATCTGCTGACGCCGGTTGCGCGCACCTATCGATACAGCGAGGTGGTGACGCCTGATGCGGGCTATGTCAACGGCATCGATTCAAGCGGACGCACGAAGCAGAGCCGCGACAGCAAGTCACCGCAGCACACCGTGTCGGGCCAGCGTCTTGCCGTGATGTTGCGCGAACTGCAGCGCACGTCGCCGCAATTGTTGATTGCGATGCGCGCCGATCCGCACAGCCTGAAATCGCTGCCGGATGTCATCGCCGGCGGCAAACGCCTGACAGCAGTCGAGTACAAGACGGAAACGCAGCGGTTTGTCGTGCTGTTCGATCCCGGGACCGGATTGCCGGCGCGCGTACGCACGCTCGATACCGATCAGGCGTGGGGTGACGTCAATTGCGATTTGATTTTGTCGGACTGGCGCGAGGTCGGCGGTGCCAAATTTTCGTTCCACCAGATTTACGAGGTCAACGAGCGCGTTGTTCTACACCAGACCATAGACGAGATTGCATTGAGCCCGCCGCTGGCGAAAGACCTGTTTGAAATTCCCGCGGCAATGCGCGCCGGCGCGCAGCCGCCCGCCATCCACGATGTCGAGTATCAATGGATATTCCGGCGCATGCTGGCCGGCGGCCTGCTCGATACCGAGCAGCTTGGTTTCGATCCGCGCGACGGCGGGTTACGGCTGGTTGAAATCGCGCCGGGCGTGCAGCACGTGGTCGGTGGCAATCCGAACAATCTGCTGATCGAAATGAAAGATTATCTGGTTGTGTTCGATGCGCCAACCAATGAGACGCATACTGCGGCGACGCTGGCGGTCGCCGCAGAAAAATATCCGGGCAAACCGGTGAAGGTGCTGGTGCTGACGCACCATCACATGGATCATGCGAACGGCGCGCGCGGTTATGCGGCACAAGGCGCAAAGGTGATTGTGGGCAAGGGCGGCGGCGCCTACATGCGGCAAATGATGAACGCGCCGCATAACGTTAGAAAAGACGCGTTGTCGCGTAAACCGCGGGTAGTCGAGGTGGTTGAGGTGGCGGACAGGATGGTGCTCAACGATGGCAGGCGTACGATCGAGCTTTATCGTATTGCCAATCCGCATGCCGAAGGTATGTTGATCGGTTATGTGCCGGACGCGAAGCTGGGTTATGTGACGGATCTGTGGGCGCCGGGGCGGGATGCGGTGTTCGGCACTGAGCGGCAGCGGTCACTGACCGATGCTATCGATAAAATTGGTATCAAGCCGGAGCGTTTTGCCGGCGGCCACGGCGGTGTGGCGTCGTATAGCGAATTTGCTGAGAAGGTGAAGGCGGCGAAGTAACTGGCCGTGGGGCGGGCAACTTGTTGCCCACGCGTTATTTTGAAATGCATGGCGATTGATGGGTTTCACTTCGCTCCACCCATCTTCACTTAGCGCAATCTAATATGGCAGCTTCGCATCCGGCTTGGCCGCAAGAATCACGCGGCGGAAATCCGCCTGGATGCGTTTGAGCGCTGCCTCGTTGTCGGCTTCGAAACGCAGCACGATCACCGGCGTGGTGTTGGATGAACGCGCCAGACCGAAGCCGTCGGTGTATTCAACCCTGAGGCCGTCGATGGTGTTCACTTCGCGTGGATTGTCGAAGCGCGCGGTTTTTTGCAGTTCGGCGATCAAGGCGTAGTTTTCGCCTTCATTCAGTTTGATCTGCAGTTCCGGCGTGTTGATGGCGTCGGGCAGGGCCTGCAGTACGGCGCTCGGGTCTTGTGACCGGCTGACGATTTCGAGCAGGCGCGCGCCGGCGTACATGCCGTCGTCGAAACCGTACCAGCGTTCCTTGAAGAAGGTGTGGCCGCTCATTTCGCCGGCGAGTAGCGCGCCGGTTTCTTTCAGCTTGGCTTTGATGAAGGAGTGGCCGGTTTTCCACAGCAGCGGTTTGCCGCCGTGTTTTTCGATCCACGGTTTGAGATTGCGCGTCGATTTGACGTCGTAAATGATGGTGGCACCCGGATTGCGCGAGAGCACGTCGGCGGCATAGAGCATCAGCTGGCGGTCGGGATAGATGATATCGCCGCGGCGCGTGACCACGCCCAAGCGGTCACCGTCGCCGTCGAAGGCAAGGCCGACTTCGGCGTCGCCGTTCTTGAGCGCAGCAACCAGGTCTTTGAGATTTTCCGGCACCGATGGATCGGGATGATGGTTCGGAAAATTACCGTCGACTTCGCAAAACAGTTCCTCGACCGTGCAGCCGAGGCGGCGGAATAGCTCGGGCGCGGTGGCGCCGGCGACGCCGTTGCCGCAATCGACCGCGATTTTCAGCGGTCGCGCGAGCTTGATGCCGCCGACGATGCGATCGAGATACTGCGCGGCAATGTTTTCTTCGCGATAGCTGCCGGCGCCGCTGGCGAGTTTGCCGGCTTCGGCACGTGTGTGCAGCGCCGTAATCGCTTCGCCCGACAGCGTTTCGCCGGCGAGCACGATCTTGATGCCGTTGTACTGCGGCGGATTGTGCGAGCCGGTGAGCATCGCACCCGACATCGTCTCGAAATGGTTGGCGGCGAAGTAGAGCATAGGCGTGGCGACGCGGCCGACGTCAATGACATTGACGCCCGAGGCACGCAGGCCTTTGGCCAGCGCTGCGGAAAGTTCGGGGCCGGACAAACGCCCGTCGCGGCCAATACAGATTGTCTTGCCGCCGCGCTCGAGTAGTTCGGAACCAATCGAGCGGCCGATGGTTTCAACAATCGGCGGCGTCAGTGTTTTGCCGACGATGCCGCGGATGTCGTAGGCCTTGAAGATTTCGGGCGGGAGGGAGGTCATGGAGGGCGCGCAGTCGGGAAAAACAAATTATCGCATGCGTTTATTGCGCCGCGTCAAAATGAGCCAGCAGCCGCTGCGGCAACCAGTCAAGGCGGCCGGGAAAGCCGGCGCTGACGAAGCCGACGTGGCCGCCGCCTGCGGGAGTTTCAAGGTGCACATAAGGCGAGACATCGGTTGCCTGTGGCAACGCCGCTGCCGGTAAAAACGGATCGTTGCGCGCATTGATCACCAGCGTCGGCAGTGCAATGCGCGCCAGCCAGGGTTTGCTGCTGGCGCGCGTCCAGTAGTCGTCGGTGTCGCGGTAGCCGTGTAGCGGCGCGGTGATCAGATTGTCGAATTCGCGCAGCGTACGCGAGGCGAGTAATCGTTCGCGGTCATAGAGGCCCGGAAACTGCGCGAGTTTCAGCAGCGCCTTGTGTTTCATGGTGTACAGAAAATGACGCACATAAACCAGATTGAAACCGGCGTCGAGTGCGTTGCCGGAAGCCATCAGATCGAGCGGTGCGGAAACCGCCGCTGCTGCATTGACGATAGCCGTCGCACCGACGTTTTGTTCGCCCAGCCATTTCAGCAAGGCGTTACCGCCGAGCGAGACGCCGCCGGCGAACAGCGCTGCGTCAGCGTGTTCGCTGCGCAGGCGGCGCAATATCCAGTCAATTTCGGGGCTGTCGCCGGAATGGTAGGCGCGCGGCAGGCGGTTGATCTCGCCGCTGCAGCCGCGAAAGTGCACGACCACGCCGCGCCAGCCGCGCGCGTGCGTTGCCGCCATCAGGGCCAGTGCATACTGGCTGCGCGAACTGCCTTCGAGGCCGTGGAACAGCACGAGCAGTGGTTTTGACTTTGCGGCATCCTGATCTGCGAGCCAATCGAGATCGATGAAATCGCCGTCAGGCGTGTCCCAGCGCTCGCGGCGAAAATCGACGCGCGGGCGCGGTGCCGCGAGTGCTGCGTAGAGGGTTTGTAAATGGCCGCCGGGCAGCCAGCGCGGCGCGCGGTAGGGTGCCGGCGCAGCGGTGCTCATCGCAAACTATTTAAAGCCGTAGAGCTGCGCCGGATTGTCGACCAGCACGCGTTTTAACGTCACCGCATCGCCGCACCACTCGCAGACGAGGTCGAGCAGGTCGCCGTCGTTGGGCATATGACCATCCCAGATCGGATGTGGCCAGTTGCTGCCCCAGACAATACGATCGGGGCGCGCGGTGAGCAGCGCCTGTGCAATCGCTTGCATATCTGCATAAGCGGGGGCACCACTGTCCGACAGGCGATAAAAGCTCGATAACTTGACCCAGCAGTCGTTGCGTTGCTTGAGTATGTGCAGCAGCGCCTGAAAACCCTTTGCGTTGACACCTTCGCCGCCGCGCACGCGACCGAGGTGGTCGAACACAATCGGCGTCGGGTGATTGAGCAGTTGCTGTTCGAGTGTGGCGATCTCGCCGACTTTGTCGACATGCAGTTGCACATGCCAGCCGAAGGGATTGATGGTTTTGGCGATAACACCGAGAAATTCCGGGCCGCCGTAACCCTTCACCATCGTCGACAGACGCACGCCACGCATGCCGCCGTCGTGCAGTTTTCTGATGTCGCGTT
Organism: Betaproteobacteria bacterium; assembly: GCA_025363435.1. Taxonomy (GTDB): domain Bacteria; phylum Pseudomonadota; class Gammaproteobacteria; order Burkholderiales; family SG8-41; genus PALSA-1004. The sequence continues at coordinate 41,187 of JANYDY010000012.1, read as the reverse complement.
CACTGGCGTCGGGCGCAACGCCGGCGACGCCGCGTGCACGCTTCTGCCCGAGCTTGGCGATCAGGTCGAGCGTCATCGTGTTGTCGAAGCCGTAGGTGCTGGCGTTGACCTGCACCATGCGTTCGATGCCGAGCGTTTCGCTCATGCGCAGATAGTCGCTCAGAGTGCACAGTTGCGGCGTATAGCTGCGCTGCGGCGTCAGCGGATATTTCGTCGGGTCTTCGAAAACGTGGCAGTGGCAGTCGATGGCGCCGGCGGGGATCGGCTGGCGCGGCTTGCGCGGTTGCGGATCGGGACCCTGGCAGAGCGGCGGATTTTTTGAAGGTGTTGCGTTGGACATGTTTATGGCACGGACGCCGCGGCGCCGCGTTCGGTTGCGAAAGAATCAGTTGCGGAAGGAGGGGTCGATGCGATCGAGTTTGCGCAGCAGCGCCGGCCATTCCATCTCGCCCCAGCGCCGGCGCGTCGTCGGCTGGTAGCTGTGTTGCGTGTGGCGCACCACTTCGTCCGGAGGCAGGCGGATTTCGGTATTACACGACAGCGCCATCACCTGCAGCTGGCAGGTACGTTCGAGACGAAACATGCTGTTGAAACACTCGGCAATCGAAGTGCCGACGGTGAGGAGGCCGTGATTGCGCAGCACCATCGCTTCGCAGTCGCCGAGGTCTTCGACCAGACGCGCGCGTTCTTCCAGATTAAGCGCCGGGCCTTCGTAATCGTGATAGGCGATTTTTGCAAAACGCATCGAGCTTTGCGCGATCGGCATAATGCCCTGCATCATCGCCGACACCGCCATGCCTGCCAGCGTGTGCGTATGGATTACGCAATCGACATCTTTGCGTGCGGCGTGCACCGCGCTGTGAATTACGTAGCCGGCGCGGTTAACATCATAATCGCTGGCGTTGAACAGCACTTTGCCGTCGATATCGACCTTGATCATCGATGACGCGGTCATTTCTTCGTAGAGCATGCCGTACGGATTGATCAGGAATTCGTCATGCTTGCCGGGCACGCGCACCGAGATGTGATTGGCGATCATCTCGGTCATGCCGAATTCCGCCATCAGGCGATAACAGGCGGCGAGGTTGACACGCGCTTCCCATTCCTCGCGGCCGACCTGCGCGCGCACGCTGCGCGGTTTTTTTGCAGACTTTTTGCCGCGTGCGAGCGCCATGATTTACTTCTTGAGTCCTGCGGCCGCGCTGGCGCCGGCGAGTTTGCCGAACACCGCGCCCGAGGTGAGCCCCGTGCCGCCCGGATAATTGTGATAAAAAATCCCGCCGACCAGTTCGCCCGCCGCATACAGGCCGCGGATCGGCTGGCCCGCGGTGTCTTCGACCTGACCGCGGTTTTCTTCGTGCGTGCTGATTTTCAGTCCGCCGAAACTGAAGGTGACGCCGCAGGTCACGCCATAGGCTTCGAACGGCGCCTCGTCAATGGTATTCGCCCAGTTGGTTTTGTCGACCTTGAGGCCGACGGTGCGGCGGCCGTCCTTGATTGCCGAGTTGTACGGAACGCTGGTCTGCACTGCCTGGTTGTATTCCTTGATCTCGCGCAGGCAGGCTTCGGCGTTCACGCCTTCGAGTTTGGAGACCAGTTCTTCAAGCGTGTCTGCGCGCACCTTGGTCACGCGCTTGATACGGTATTCGTCGCGCAGGGCGGGAATGATTTTTTTATCGAAGATCTGCCAGGCAAACATGCCCGGTTGTTTCAGAATCTCGGAGCCGTATTTGGCGTAGGTGTAATTGCGGAAGTCCGCACCTTCATCGACGAAACGCGCGCCATTCGCGTTGACCATGATGCCCCACGGGTAGCTGTGTTTCTGGAAAGCATCGCCGACGTCGAGGTCGCCGAAGGGCGGCGCGTTCATGTCCCAGCCCACCGCGTGGCAGCCCGACCAGTGGCCGTAGGGTTGCGCGCCGATGTCGAGCGCCATTTGTATGCCCTTGCCCATGTTGAAGCGCGTGCCGCGCACTTTCGCCAGATCCCAGGTCGGGCCGAGGTAACGCGCGCGCATTTCCGCGCTTGATTCAAAACCGCCGCAGGCGATAACCACGGCTTTGGCGCGGATGTCGATCATGCGGCCTTTTTGTTTGGCTTGCACTCCGCAGACGGCGCCGTCGTCAGTGGTGAGCAGCGAGAGTGCTGGCGTTTCGTAAAAAATCTTGATGTTTTCGCGCGCGCAGGCTTTGTGTTCGTTTTCGACCAGGCCCTGGCCGCCACCCCAGGTTTCGGCGGCAAGGCCGCCCCAGAATTTGTATTTGTTGCCGATCTTGTGCGACTGGCGGCCGTAGCTGGCCTGAAAGCGCACGCCCTTGTTCGCCAGCCAGACGATCGTTTCATAGCTCTTGGTGATCAGCAGTTCGCACAGTTCGGGGTCGGTGCGGTACTGCGTGATGCGGCCCATATCGTCGTAATACTGATCAGCGGTGTAGGTGCCGTAGTCGTGCAGTTTCATTTCTTCCGGCGTGAGGTCGAGAATCACCTTCGACAGTTCTTCGACGTTGTTGAAGACGAAGCGCATCAGGCCGCCGGTGTAGCGGCTGTTGCCGCCGCATTCTTCGATCGGTGCCGATTCGAGCATGATCACGCTGGCGCCGCCTTCGCGCGCCGCAAAGGCCGCACAGGCCGCCGCGTTGCCCGCGCCGATCACGATTACATCAGGATTGCCGAATTCTGCTGTCTTGTCGGTGCTCATACAGTCCTCTTGATCAATCAATCAGTACGATAGGTTCCCGGCGCGGAGTGCCGCGAGCGTATGCCATGCGGGGATGCCCGATTATACCGCCGCGGGGGCGGTGTTGCAGCGCGTGCCTAGTGCAGTACCTTGCCGCGCTTGTTTTCGCCTTCAGGGCTGGCCGGCGCCGGCGAGGCGTGATGCGCGACCATGCGCCAGCCCTTTTCGGTGCGGACATATATATTGGTGGCGACGACCGGATGCCGCGTTTGCGTTTCACCGGTCACCGCAATCTGCTCGTAAACGCTATGCACGGACAGCGTCATACCGTCGATGGCGCGCAGTTGCCGCAGGCGGAAACGCAGTGATGCGCCGCCGGCGAAAATCTGCCGCCACGCTTCGCGCACTTGCTCAACACCGGCGAGCCGCATGCCGCCGGGATGCACGCAGACGATGTCGTCGTCATCCGACCACACCGCCATCATCGCCTCAAGATCGGTTTTCTCGAGCGCGTCGTAGAACGCTGCTTCGGCGTCCTGCGCGGTCGTAAACAGTGTGCGTTTCATGCGCGCGCCATCGTAACTTCACGCCACACCGCGTCGGGCAGAAGGTCGCGCATGCATTTGAAATGGCCGAGCGGGCACTCGCGCTTGAAGCAGGGGCTGCAGTCAATATCGATTTTGACTATGTGCGCGCGCACCGAGGGCGGGGGCGTAAAAGCAGGGCTGCTCGAGCCGTAGAGCGCGGTCAACGGTTTGTCGAGTGCGGCGGCGACGTGCATCAAGCCCGAATCGTTGCTGACGACGTGGCCGGCGCAGGACATCAGGTCGATGGCTTCGGCCAGCGTCGTTCTTCCGCACAGATTGACGCATCTGCCGCCGCTGCTTTTGACGATTTCCTCGCCGACTGCAGTGTCTTTGGTCGAGCCGGCGATCCACACCTGCCAGCCATTGCCGCTGAAACGCCGCGCCAGTTCGCCGAAATATTCGACCGGCCAGCGTTTGGCCGGCCCGTATTCGGCGCCCGGGCAGAGCACGGCGATTTTCGGCGTTGCCTGCAAACCGAGTCTGGCGAGCGTGGCGTCGCGCGCGGCTTGATCGATGCGCAGCGATACGTTAGCCAGCGCGCGGATCGGCGCGCCGGCATCTTCTGCGAGGGCGGCAAAGCGTTCGATCATCAACGGCAGTGCCTGCTTGTCGAGTTTGCGCGCGTCGTTGATGAGGCCCCAGCGCGCTTCACCGATATAACCGGTGCGCAGCGGAATGCGCGCAAGAAACGGAATCAGCGCCGACTTCAGCGAATTCGGCAATACGAAAGCCTGCGTGTAGTTGCGCTGCGCGAGCCGGCGCGCCAGTGCGTAGCGTTTGCCGATTGCGAGTTCGCCGTGGGCGAACGGCAGATCGTGCACGGCGGCGACTTCGGGCATGCGTTCGAACACGGCGCGTGTCCACGGCGGTGCGAGCACATCAATAACGGACGCCGGATAGCGCGCTTTGAGGCGGCGCAGCAGCGGTTGCGCGAGTACCGCGTCGCCAACCCACGACGGCGCGACAAGCAGAATTTTCGGCGGCTCCGTCATGGCGTTTGCCGTGGTGGCGCGGTTGGCGCTGAACGCAGGGCCGGCCGGCCTTCCGGTCGGGAGCCGGCGATCAGTGACGGGCGGCGCCGGCGCCGCCTTTAAGTGTGTAATGCGTGCCGCAATACGGGCACAACGCCGTGCCGGTTTTTTCGATTGGCAAGAACACGCGTGGATGCGCGTTCCACAACGGCATCGCCGGTGTCGGGCAATGCAGCGGCAGATCGCCTGCGGTGACTTCGATTGCGCGTTGCGTATTGTCGGTCTGCGGTGTGCTCATGGCGTGCTCACTTTGCGACCGGCGCCAGCCAGTTGCTGTATTTGCTGTTCTTGCCGTTGACGACGTCAAAGAATGCTTTTTGCAGCTTTGCCGTGATCGGGCCGATTTTGCCGCTGCCGATCATGCGGCCGTCGACTTCGCGGATCGGCGTCACTTCAGCGGCAGTGCCGGTGAAAAACGCTTCGTCGGCGATATACAGATCATCACGCGTGATGCGACGCGCTGCAACCTGGTAACCCATTTCTTCGGCCAGCGTGATCACCGAACCGCGCGTGATGCCGATCAGCGCGCTGGTCAACTCTGGTTCGTAAATTTTGCCATCCTTGATCATGAACAAATTTTCGCCCGAACCTTCGGCGACAAAACCGTCGACGTCGAGCAGCAACCCTTCATCGTAGCCGTGTTCGGTTGCTTCGAGATTGGCGAGGATCGAATTGGCGTAAGTGCCGGAATATTTAGCGCGGCACATCGAGACGTTGACGTGATGGCGTGCATATGACGACGTTTTGACGCGAATGCCTTTTTCCAGCGCTTCCGGCCCGAGGTAGGCGCCCCACGGCCACGCCGCAATCGCCACGTGTACGCTCGCGCCCTTCGGCGAGACGCCCATTTTTTCGGAACCGTAGAATGCGATCGGGCGTATATAGCAGGATTCAAGCTCGTTCGCGCGCACCACTTCCTTGTGCGCAGCCATCAGCGTTTCCCGGTCATACGGGATCTTCATCATGTAGATGTGCGCTGAGTTGAAGAGGCGATCGGTGTGTTCCTTCAAGCGGAAAATTGCCGTGCCGCTGTCTGTTTTGTAGGCGCGCAGCCCTTCGAATACCGCCAGGCCGTAGTGCAGCGAATGCGTCAGCACGTGGGTGTTCGCGCTGCGCCAGGGCACCAGTTTGCCGTCGTACCAGATGTGCCCGTCGCGGTCCGCCATCGACATCGCCGGTTACTCCTAAAAATTAAATTGGAAAACGCAATTTTAGCGTATTTCTCCTGCCGCCGTCCCGCGGGCGCCGTTGTACTGATTCGTGTTTCCTTGACCCCGTTATTGATTGATGTAACATCGCCTTTCCGCAGGCATCAGCCCCTGCAGAACTGCATGCGCTCGAAACGGCCTGCCTGCCGTCGAAATTGAAGTTTTTCCATAACCGAGATCGGGAATTTTCCGCTGATGTTTGCCGCCGCTGACAAATTGCTTGGCAAGATTACCGCGCGCATTATCGGTCCCAATGACAGCGACGAAGAGAGGCTGCACAAGACCCTGCTGATTTTCGCCTGCGGTCTGATGGGCTCGGCGTCGATGCTGTGGCTGGTGATTTACCAGGCGATGGGCATCAAGTATTCGGCCACCGTGCCGCTGGTGTATATGGCTGTCTCGGCGACCACGCTTGGCATCTACATCTGGAAACTCAATTTCGAGTTTTTCCGCTTCGCGCAGACCTGCCTCTACCTGTTTGTGCCGTTCATCATGCAATGGTCGATCGGCAGTTACGTCACGTCCTCCGGCGTCATGCTATGGGCGCTGCTGGCGCCGATCGGGGTGATGATTTTTCAGGGGCCGAAGGAATCGATCCCGTGGTTTTTTGCCTACATCGTAATGACCGCGGTGTCGGGCTTCTTTGATTACTACCTTGCCTACGGCGCCGACAAGCAGACCGGTCTGCCGCTGCAGACCATCGCGGTGTTCTTCGTGCTTAATTTTGCCGCTATGTCGACCATCGTCTATCTGCTGGTGGTCTACTTCGTGCGCGAGAAAGACCGCCTGAAACACGCGCTCGACATCGAACATACGATGTTGCAGACCGAACAGCAGCGGTCCGAGCGCCTGCTGCTTAACGTTCTGCCCGGCCATATCGCCGAACGCCTCAAGCACGAACAGGGGCTGATTGCCGACAGTCTTGCCGATTGTACCGTGATGTTCGCCGACCTTACCGATTTCACGCGCCTCGCCGAGGAAATGCCGCCGCGTGAAATGCTCGAAATGTTGAACGAGCTGTTTTCCTGGTTCGACAATCTGGCTGATCAGTACGGGCTCGAAAAAATCAAAACCATCGGCGACGCCTATATGGTGGCCGGCGGGCTGCACGATCACAGCACGCAGTACACCGAGGCGATTGCGCAAATGGCGATCGATATCCGCGAGGGTATCGCCAAACGCAGAACGCGCAACGGCGAGCCACTCGGCATGCATATCGGCATCGGCACCGGGCCGGCTGCCGCCGGTGTGATCGGCGTGCGCAAATTTATTTATGATCTGTGGGGCAATACCGTCAACATCGCCAGCCGGCTGACGACGGAAGCGACCACTGGCGGTATTCTGGTGGACGTGACCACCTATCGTCGCTTGCGCGGGTTGTACATTTTCGAGGGTCCAGAGCCGCTGAAGGTCAAGGGACAACGCGAAATCACCGCTTATCGCCTGCTCGGGCCGCTCAATCCGTAATTTTCAATTGCCGGTTTGCGCGCTCGCACCGAGCACCTGGTTCCACAATCCTTGTACCGCAACAATCTCGGTGCTCAGTCCGGCGTCGGCGGGATCGATGCGCGCATAACGGTCGCCCTGCAAACGCAGCGCGTGCTGCAACTGGCGGAACCGCCGGTAGGCATCATGCACCGCCTGCGCTGCGCTTTTCTCAATCAAGCCGAGCGAGGCAGCGCGCTTCAGCAGCGCCAGATTGCCGATATTGTCGGTCAACACGGAGTATTGGTGGGCGAAACCGAGCACCAGGTACTGCACGATAAACTCGACGTCGATAATGCCGCCGCGGTCGTGCTTGATGTCGAAGCTGCCGCTGTTGTTCGGGTGCGCGTCGAACATTTTCTGCCGCATTAAAACGATTTCCGTGCGCAGCGAGACGGGATCGCGTTGGCGGCAGAGTATTTCTGCGCGCACGGTTTCGAATGCCGCGCCAAGTTCGCGGTCGCCGGCGACAAAGCGCGCGCGCGTCAGCGCCTGGTGTTCCCACACCCAGGCATGCTCACGCTGGTAAGCAGCAAAGCCTTCAATCGGGCTGACCAGCAGGCCGCTGGCGCCGTCGGGGCGCAGGCGCAGATCGGTTTCATAGAGCACGCCGGCTGCCGTCACGCTCGACAGCGCGCTGTTCATGCGTTGCGCCAGGCGTGCGTAATTGACAGCGGCTTCAGGCGCGGTGTCCTGGTGCAGAAAAATCAGATCGAGGTCGGAGGCGTACCCCAGTTCCTTGCCGCCGAGTTTGCCGTAGGCGACGATGATAAAGCGCGGTTCCTCGCAGTGGCGCCCGCGCACGTCGCGCCAGGTCAGGCGCAGTGTTGCGGCGAGTATCAGGTCGGCGAGCGCACTGAGATGATCGGACAAACGCTCAAGCGTCATTTCGCCGCCGAGATCCTGCGCCAGCAGGTGCAGCGTTTGTGCGTGTTTGAAATGGCGCAGCGCGTCCATTTGCCGCTCGCGGTCGTCGCCCGCTTCCGATACCTGGCGCGCAAGCAGGGCTTCAAGTTTCGGCCAGTCGGGTTCGGCGTGCAGGTTGCGTGTGTCGAGCAGTTCGTCGAGCAGGATAGGGTGTTGCGCAAGGTAATCGGCGGCCCACGGGCTGGCGCTCGCGAGTGCGCCGCCGCGCGCGATGGTTTGCGGATATTGCAGCAACAGCGCGAGATAGGATTCGCGGCGGCTGATGCTTTCGATCAGACGCAGCATGCGCTCGAGCGTGACGTCGGGATTGGCGTGTTTTGCCGACTGCTCAACGACCAGCGGTACGAGGCGCGACAGGCGGGCGTGGCTCGCCTCGGGCATCTGGCGCACGCGGCTGCTGTTGCGCAGAGTGGTAATCGCGGCGAACGCGCGCGCCGGATCGGCCAAACCCAGCGTGCGCAGTTTGTCGATCTGCGCTTCACCTCCCGCCTCGTCATCGCCGGCGTGCCACAGCGAGGCCAGTGGATGTTCGTCGCTCTTCGCGTCGACGAATATGCCGTCGAAATGCCGCGTGACCGCGGTGCGGTGGCGGTCGAGTTCGTGCAGCATCGCCGCGTAGTCGGCCGCGTTCATGCTGGCGGCGATGAGCGCCTGATCGTCGGCGTTTTGCGGCAGCGCCTGCGTTTGTTTGTCGTCGAGATATTGCAGCCGGTGTTCGAGGTTGCGCAGGTAGACATAGGCCTGCATCAATTCCGTGACCGCGGCCGCCGGCAGCAGATTGCGCTCCGCGATCAGCGGCAGCACGGCCAGCGTGTTCATGGTGCGTAGCGCGTTGTCCTGCCCGCCGCGCACCAGTTGAAACAACTGCGCGATGAATTCGACTTCGCGGATGCCGCCGGGACCGAGTTTGATGTTGTCCTGCATGTCGCGCCGTTCGACCTCGCGGCGCACCTGCTGGTGCAGATCGCGCAGCGATTCGAAGGCGCTGTAATCGAGGTGGCGGCGAAACACAAAGGGGCTGGCCACCGCTGCCAGCTCGGCCGCGCGATCGCCGCAGACCACGCGCCCCTTGATCCAGGCGTAACGCTCCCATTCGCGGCCCTGCGTGATGAAATAGTTTTCGAGCATGGCAAAACTGCAGGCGAGCGGACCTTCGGCGCCGAGCGGCCGCAGACGCATATCGACGCGAAAGACGAATCCGTCAGCGGTGATTTCGTTGAGTATGGTGATCAGGCGGCGCCCCAAACGCACGAAGAATTCGTGATTTGATAGCGGCCGCGCGCCTTGCGTTTCGCCGTCCTCGGGGTAGGCGAACACCAGGTCGATGTCGGATGAGACATTGAGTTCATTGCCGCCGAGTTTGCCCATGCCGATCACGTGCAAATGCTGAACGAGACCGCTGTCGGCGCCGAGCGGCGCGCCGTATTGCGCGCTCAGCTCTTTTTCGAGATGGGCGACGGCGTGTTCGATGGCGATTTCCGCAAGCGCAGACATCGTGCTGACGACTTCGTCGAGGCTGGCGAGTCCGCCAAGATCGCGTGCGATCAGGCGCAGCATGACGTGCTTGCGCAGCCCGCGCAGTGCCTGCATGAGTGCTGCGTCATCGCTGCTGCCGGCGGCGAGCCGCGCCAGCATGCCGGCGCGGGCTATCGGTGCTGCGATAGCCGCCGCCGTTAATAACTGCGGTTCGGCGTCAAGCAGGCGGCGGGCGTAGCGCGAAAGCGCACGTGCACGTGCTACCGGGCTGTCATCGCCGCTTGCGTCTGAGCCGTTATAAGCAGACATTTCAGGTTACAATCAGGAAATAAATCATTATGTTGCCTCAACTTTCCGGATTCTAGCGCGCACCGTGCCGGGCATATCAATTTTCAGGTGGCTGGGGATCAGTTCGCTGTGGGCTTACCGCGTGGTGAGCTGGGCCCTGCTGATCCTGAGTTTTGTCTTCGCCCTGATCATTTGCGCCGCGCGTTTCTGGTTTTTACCGAATATCGAGAATTACCGCGAGCCGATCGCACGCAATCTGAGTGCGGCCATCGGTCAGCACGTCACCATCGGCAAGCTCGAGGGGCGCTGGAGCGGCGTCAACCTTCAGCTTACGCTGAATAATCTCGCTCTGTTCGATAAGGCAGGCCAGCCGGCGCTCAAGCTCGAACGCGTCAACAGCGTGCTGTCGTGGTGGTCGCTGGTGTACTGGGAGCCGCGCTTCGACCAGATCGGTATCGACGGGCCGGATCTCGAAATCCGCCGCGATGCGCGCGGAGCACTGTCGGTTGCCGGCATCGAGTTAAGCAAAAGCGTTGACGGCGGCGGCCTCTCCGACTGGCTGCTGCGCCAGGATGAAATCACCATCCACGGCGCCACCATCAAGTGGCGCGACGAATTGCGCCAGGCGCCGGTGCTGGCGCTGACCAGCGTCGATTTCCGGCTGGAGAATTTCGGCTCGCATCACCGCTTCGGCCTGCGCGCGGTGCCACCGGAAAAAATTGCCACCCCGCTTGATATCCGCGGCGATCTGAGTGGTCGCACGGTCGAAGCCCTGGCGCAGTGGAACGGCCAGATTTTTGTCCAGCTCGATTACACCGATATCGCGGCGTGGCGGGCGTGGATCGATTTTCCGGTCTATTTTCCGCACGGCGCCGGTGCGGTGCGGGTGTGGGCGGCGCTCGCCAACGGCGAGCCGTCGGAACTTACCGCCGACGTGCAGATTGCCCGGGTCAAAACGCGCCTCGGCCTCGATGTGCGCGAGTTGCAGCTCGATGAATTAAAAGGGCGTGTCGGCTGGAAGCAGACCGCCGACGGTTTTGAAGTCACCACTTCCAAGCTCGGCATGTCGGCCAACGCGCTGACCCTGCAACCGATGGATCTGTTGCTGCGTTATCGCCGCGGCGCCGACGGCAAGGCGCCGCGCGGCGAATTGCAGGTCAATGCGCTTGATTTCGAACCGCTGGTGGCGTTTGCCGACAACCTGCCGTTCAATGCCGAACTGCGCCGCGAACTCGACAGGTACGCGCCGCGCGGCAGCCTTTACGATGTCGCGATCAAATGGAACGGCGAGTGGCCGCAACCCGAGCAGTACAGCGTGAAGTCGCGCTTCGTCAATCTCGGCCTCAATGCAGTCGGGCGCAAACCCGGCTTCCAGGGTGTGAGCGGACAGATCGACGGCAACGAGAAGGGCGGCACGCTCTACCTGAATACGCAGAGCGCCGCAGTTGAACTGCCGGCGTTGTTCGCTGAAAAACTTTTGTTTGACGTGCTGACCGCGCAGGTCGGCTGGCAGCGTAACGGTGCGCAATACGATATCAAGCTTAATACCGTGGCATTTTCGAATGCCGACGTGTCGGGCAGCGTGTCGGGCAGTTATCAGACCGCCGCCGAAGGTCGCGGCAACGCCGATATTTCCGGCACCCTGACGCGCGCCGACGCGCGCGGCGTTTTGCGCTACCTGCCGTTGCAGATGCCCGACACGCCGCGCCAGTGGCTGGCCTCCGCGCTTCTCGGCGGCACCTCGAGGGAGATCAAATTGCGCCTGCGCGGCAATTTGAACGAATTTCCGTTTGCCGAAGGGCGCGGCGGCCTGTTTGAAGTCACCGCGCATGTCACCGCCGGTGTGCTTGAATTCAACAGCAACTGGCCGCGCATCGAAAATCTCGATGGCGATGTTACCTTCCGCGGACGGCGCATGGATATTGTTGCGCGTGAAGGCACGATACTCGGCACAAAGATCGCCCGTGTGCGCGCCGAAATTGCCGACGTGTTTACCGCGCCGCGCACGCTGACGGTAAGCGGCGACGCCGAAGGCCCGACCTCGGAATTTTTTACTTTCATCGAGAAGAGTCCGGTCGGCGTCATGATCGACCATTTTACGAACGGCATGCGCGCCGAGGGGGCGGGCAAGCTGGCGCTCAAGTTGTCGATTCCGCTGAGCAATGCGCGCGAAACTAAAGTCTCCGGGGTTTATCAGTTCATCAATAATTCAATTGAAAGTGCCGAAGCTTTTTTCCCGGCGACAGACCAGGTGAACGCCAGGCTGGAATTCACCGAAACCGGTTTGCGTGTCTCGAACGGCACGCTCAATGTGCTTGGCGGGCCGGCCAGCATCAACGCGGCGACGCAGCGCGACGGCACACGCATCAACCTTGCCGGGCGCGTCAACATGGACAATTTCCGGCGCACCACCAGTTCTTTTTTTGCGCAGTCGCTCAACGGCACAACGGACTGGAAGGCATCCATCACGCTGCGCAAACAGTTTGCCGATCTCATACTCGAATCGTCGCTGCAGGGTGTTGCCTCCAGCCTGCCGGCGCCGTTTACAAAAACTGCCGCCGATACGATGCCTTTGAAGGTGGAACGCATCGTCACCAGCGCGCAGCAGGATCGTCTCAACTTCTCGGTCGGCAATATCGTCTCGGCGCAGTTGCAGCGCCGGCGCGAAGGCGCCAAGTCGATATTTGAGCGCGGCACCGTCAGCTTCGGCAGCAGTGCCGTTGAGACCGAGCGGCGCGGCGTGTGGATTACCGGCGGGTTCAAACAGATCGATCTCGATCAGTGGCTGGCGTTGACCAAAGGCACGCCGGCGGGCAACGCGCAAATCGATGTCGCCGGACTCGATCTCAAGTTCGGTGCGCTTAAAATAATGGGACGCAATTTCAATGAACTTGCCGTTACCGGTACCGTGCAGGGCGGCAACTGGCAGACTGCGGTGGCTGGCCGCGAGTTCAACGGCGATATCGGCTGGCGTTCGCAGGGCCGCGGCAAAATAACCGCGCGCCTGAAAAATCTGGTGATACCGCCGTCCACCGCGCCGCGCCAGGCCGCCGTTGTTGACAAGGAGCCGCCGGCCGAACCGCCGGCGCTCGATATCGTTGCCGAGCAGTTTCAATTGGGGCAGACCAGTTTGGGCAAACTCGAATTGATTGCGCTCCCCGACGGCCGCGACTGGAAGATCGAGCGTTTGCGCGTCGTTAATCCGGACGCAACCATGCAGGCAGAGGGCTCATGGCAGGGCTGGCTGAGCCAGCCGCGCACCATGATGAATGTCAAACTCGACGTCAACGATATCGGTAAATTTCTGGTGCGCATGGGTTACCCCGAGGGGGTGCGCCGCGGCACGGCGAAACTCGAGGGGCCGCTGTCGTGGGCCGGTAATCCCGGTGAAATCGACTATGCGAGCCTGTCCGGAAATTTCGTTGTTGAAGCAAACAAGGGGCAGTTCGTCAAACTCGATCCGGGTGTCGGCAAATTGCTTGGCATCCTCAGCCTGCAATCGCTGCCGCGCCGTTTGTCGCTTGATTTTCGCGATATCTTCACCGAGGGCCTCGCGTTCGACGAAATCGTTGGCGCGGTCAAGGTCAATCGCGGCATTGCTAATACCGAGAACCTGCGCATACAGGGGCCGGCGGTGCGCATACTGATGAGCGGTGATGTCGACTTGAATGCGGAAACGCAGAAACTGCGCGTCAAGGTTTTCCCCAGCGTGTCGGACAGCCTGTCGGTCGCCGGCGCATTCGTCGCCGGGCCGATTGCCGGCATTGCTGCGTTCGTGGCGCAGAAATTGTTGAAAGACCCGATCAACCAGATGGCCGCCTACGAATACAGTGTGACCGGCACCTGGAGTGACCCGCAGATGGTGAAGCTGGATTCCGCGCAAGCGGCGGAACTGGATAAAAGCGACAAGGCGGGTAAAACCAAATGAAGCGCATCGCCCTGCCGCTACTGCTGTGCTTGAGCGCGGGTATTGCGCCGGTGGTTTACGCCGAGCAGTTGGTGATCGCGCCGGAGCTGTGGGACCGGCCGCGCTCGGCGCGCGCAGTACTTGAGCAGCCGGCGATACGCGAGGCGGTGCGCGCGCATATTGCAGAGGCCGGTTCGCGCATTGTTATTCATCACGGCTACGGCCAGAATCCGCTGTTGCAGGCAGAGGAACTGCGCGCCTGGCTGATGACGCTGGCGGTCGATGCCGTGCGCATCAGTCTGCTCAACGACGTCAAGCCTAATGAGGCGTTGAAAATCGAAGTATTGAAATGACGCCCAAGCCGGCTTCTTCATTCGGTCGCGCGCGGCCGCACCAGGTTTCACCGGCCGCGGCAGGCGCGGCAGGCGTGCGCATTGCCGGCGTGCAGATGGCCTCGGGGCCGAATGTGAGCGCGAATCTGAACGAGGCGCGGCGCCTGATTGCGAAAGCGGCGGCCGACGGCGCGCGGCTGGTCGCGCTGCCCGAGTATTTCGCCATCATGGGGCTGCAGGAAACCGATAAGGTCAAGGTGCGCGAGGCGCCGGGCACAGGCCCGATCCAGCAGTTTCTTGCGGACACGGCGCGCGAACACAAGATCTGGATCGTCGGCGGTTCGGTGCCGCTTGAATCGGATGATGCAAAAAAAGTGCGCAACAGCTGCCTCGTTTACGACGACAAGGGCAAACAGGTCGCGCGCTACGACAAAATCCATCTGTTCGGCTTCGATATGGGCGACGAGCATTATTCGGAAGAGCGCACCATACAGCCGGGCAATAGTGTGCAGACGGTGGAGGCGCCGTTCGGCCGCATCGGCCTGTCGATCTGTTACGACCTGCGATTTCCCGAGCTTTACCGCGCGATGAAAGAGGTCGATATCATCGTCGTGCCTTCGGCATTTACCGAAACCACCGGCAAGGCGCACTGGGAAACGCTGATCCGCGCGCGCGCGATTGAAAATCTCGCTTATGTGCTGGCGCCGGCGCAGGGCGGGTATCATGTGAACGGGCGCGAAACCCACGGCGACAGCATGATCGTCGACCCGTGGGGCGTGGTGCTCGACCGCCTGCCGCGCGGTTCAGGTGTGGTCAGTGCCGGTATCAATCCCGAATATCTGAAGCGCCTGCGCAACAGTTTGCCGGCGCTCAAACACCGGATTTTGCACCGCATTTAATTTGTCACCGGCGCTTGCGTAATTGCGCGGCCGCCCCGATATCAAATATTTACCGCAGGAAACGCATGAATAAAGCCACCACCGTCAAGACCGCCGCAAGCGACGCTGCTTTTGAAACGGCGCACGCCACACTGCTGGCGCCGCATTCGCTCGATCAAAACGCGCTCGATCAGGTGTTCGGCCAGATGCTGGCACACAAAGTCGATTACGCCGATCTCTACTTTCAATACAGCCGCAGCGAAGGCTGGAGTCTTGAAGAAGGTATCGTCAAATCCGGCAGCTTCAATATCGACCAGGGTGTTGGTGTGCGCGCCATCACCGGCGAAAAAACCGCGTTTGCGTATTCGGATGACATCAGCCTCAACGCATTGTCCTCTGCAGCGCAGGCGACGCGCGCGATTGCGCGCCAGGGCGGCGACGCCGCTACGCAGATCGCGCGTCGCGGTAGCGGCCACAGTCTTTATGTGCCGCGCGATCCGCTGGCGAGCCTTGATGACGCCGCCAAAGTGGCGTTGCTGGAAAAAATCGAACGTAAGGCGCGCGCGCTCGACCCGCGCGTGACGCAGGTGATGGCCAGCCTCGCCGGCGAATATGAAGTGATGCTGGTGGCGCGCAGCGACGGCGTGACTGCCGCCGACGTGCGTCCGCTGACACGCATGTCGCTGCAGGTGATCGTCGAGCAGGACGGGCGCCGCGAGCAGGGCAGCGCCGGTGGCGGCGGTCGCTTCGACTACGCGTACTTCAACGATGCGATGCTTGATGACTACGCGAAAAAAGCCGTTGAGCAGGCCTTGACCAATCTCGATGCGCGCCCGGCGCCGGCCGGACCGATGACGGTGGTGTTAGGCCCGGGTTGGCCCGGCGTGTTGCTGCACGAGGCAATCGGCCACGGCCTCGAGGGCGATTTCAACCGCAAGGGTAGTTCCGCCTTCAGCGGGCGTATCGGTGAACGTGTCGCCGCGCCGGGCGTCACCGTTGTTGATGACGGCACGATACAGTCGCGCCGCGGCTCGCTCAACGTTGATGACGAAGGTAATCCGACGCAATGCAATGTGCTGATCGAAGACGGCGTGTTGAAGAACTACATGCAGGACAGTTTGAATGCGCGCCTGATGGGCGTGCCGGTCACCGGCAACGGCCGGCGCGAATCGTTTGCGCATATTCCGATGCCGCGCATGACCAACACCTATATGTTGAATGGCGATCGTGATCCGAAAGAAATCATCGCCTCGGTCAAGAACGGCCTGTATGCGGTCAATTTCGGTGGTGGCCAGGTCGATATTACCAGCGGCAAATTCGTGTTTTCCGCGTCGGAAGCCTACATGATCGAGGACGGCAAAGTGACGTATCCGGTCAAGGGTGCGACGCTGATCGGCAACGGTCCGGACGTGCTGACGCGTGTGGCCATGATAGGCAACGACATGGCGCTCGACACCGGTGTGGGCACCTGCGGCAAGGAAGGGCAGAGCGTGCCGGTTGGCGTTGGTCAGCCGACGCTGCGCATCGACGGCCTGACGGTCGGCGGCACCGCCTAGTTTTTGCCTTTATGCGCAAGCTCGCCGATCTCGAGCGCGATCGCGCGCAGCCGCAGGGCGACGACGATGAAGCCGGCGCTTTGCCGCCGTTGCCGGCCGGCGCGAAGAATTACATTACACCGGCGGGCTACGCGCGCCTGAAAAACGAAATGCAGCAACTGCTCGACGTCGAGCGCCCGACTGTTGTCAAAACGGTGACGTGGGCGGCGTCGAACGGTGACCGTTCAGAGAACGCCGACTACCAGTACGGCAAACGCCGTCTGCGCCAGATCGACAGCCGCATCCGTTTTCTCACCAAGCGTCTCGATATCGCCGAAGTCGTCGATCCGGCGCGCTGCGGCGTCGAGCAGGTGTTCTTCGGCGCCACCGTCACCTATTGCGATGGCAAGGGCGTCGAGCGCACCGTCAGCATTGTCGGTCAGGATGAAGTCGATCCGGCGCGCAGTCATATCAGTTGGATCTCGCCGGTGGCGCGCGCGTTGAACAAGGCGCGTGAAGCCGACGTCGTCACGCTGCGCACGCCCGGCGGTGTCGAAGAACTCGAAATCATCGAAGTGCGCTACCGCGCGCTCGATTAGGCGCGCCAACCCTGATCGCCGCGCTTGGCTGAGCGCAAACCTGCGCGCGTTCGAGTTGAGCGGTAGTTGCGCTATAATCTACTGATTTTGCTCGCATTGAACGGCGTTGAAACGGATCTGACATGCAAAAAACAGACGATTTGCGGATACTTGAAATCAAGGAACTGGTGAAGCCGGCAGAAGTGCTGCGCGAGTTTCCCTTGTCCGACAAGGCCGCTGAGGTCACCTACAGCACGCGCCAGGCGATACACCGCATACTGCACGGCGCCGACGACCGCCTGCTGGTGATTGCCGGGCCCTGCTCGATACACGACGTCAAAGCAGCGCGCGAGTTCGCCACCAAGTTGAAGGCTGAACGCGATCGTTTAGCTGGCGATTTGTTGATAGTAATGCGTGTGTATTTCGAAAAGCCGCGCACGACCGTGGGCTGGAAGGGGTTGATCAACGACCCGAAACTTGACGGCAGCTTCAACATCAACGAAGGCATACGCATCGCGCGCGAACTGCTGGTCGCCATCAACGAACTGGGCGTGCCGGCAGGTTGCGAGTTTCTCGACATGATCACGCCGCAGTACATCGCCGATCTGGTGTCGTGGGGCGCGATCGGCGCGCGCACCACTGAGTCGCAGATTCACCGTGAGCTCGCTTCAGGCCTGTCGTGTCCGGTGGGTTTTAAAAACGGCACCGACGGCAATATCAAGATTGCGGTCGATGCGATACGCGCGGCGCAGGCGCCGCACCATTTTCTCTCGGTGACCAAACAGGGCCACTCGGCGATCGTGTCGACTTCGGGCAACGAGGACTGTCACATTATTCTGCGCGGTGGCAAAGCGCCGAACTACGATGCCGCCAACGTCGACGCCGCCGGCAAGGGGCTGGCGGAGGCCGGCCTCGCGCAACGCCTGATGGTCGATTTCAGCCACTCGAATTCAAGCAAGGATGCGCAGAAACAGATGAATGTCGGCGCCGATATCGCGCGCCAGTTATCTGCTGGTGAAGAGCGTATCTTCGGCATCATGGTTGAAAGCCATCTCAAGGCCGGCCGCCAGGATCTGTTGCCGGGCAAGCCGCTGGTTTACGGGCAGAGCATTACCGACGGCTGCATCAGCTGGGAAGATACGCACAAACTGCTCGAGACACTGGCCGACGGCGTACGCAAACGCCGCGTCAAACGCACTGAAGCCGAGCAGTAATGCAGGCGGCAGACTAACTTCGTCGCAGGGCGGGAGAGTTGCAGATGGCAGAACAAGCGTCGGATCGCAAGCGGCTGGAGGCACTGGAAGACCTCGGTGACGGCGCCGCCTATGCCGGCGCCATCTTCGGACTGGTCGGCCGTTCGCAGTTCTTCGCCGAGTTCACGCGCGAGGACATCGACGTGCTTGCCTCGTACATGCACGTGTACAAAGCCAAGCCGCAGAACACCATCCTGCAGGAGGGCGAAACCGGCGACTTTATGCTGATGGTGATCGATGGCGAAGTCGATATCTACAAAACCAATCTGCTCGGCGGCCAGCAGTACATGACTTCGGTAAAGGCGGGTACCACGCTGGGCGAAATGTCGATGATCGACGGCGCGCCGCGTTTCGCTACCTGCATCGCGCTGCGCCACACCACCTTCGGTGTGCTGACGCGCGACAATATGGGTCGCATTATTCACGACAAACCCGGACTCGGCTCGAAAATCCTCATCAAGCTGGTCACGCTGCTGTCGCAACGCCTGCGCCAGACCAGCGCCCAACTGCTGCAGTACATCAAATAGCATGCCGCCTGCGGGCATGCCGCTGCGGTTATGGAGACATAAAAAAAACTGAATCAGGCGGCATGCGTATGTTGGTAGCATGCGGATCATGAATAAGCCGCTGCCGCATTTCCCGTTGCGCAGTCTTCCGTGACTGCGGCCTCGGCAGTGCTGTCGTCGCCCGATGCGGCGGACGGGGTTAAAACCACCACTTGTTACATGTGCGCCTGCCGCTGCGGCATCCGCGTCACCGTGCGCGACGGCGAAGTACGCTATATCGATGGCAATCCCGCGCATCCGCTGAACAAGGGTGTGATCTGCGCCAAGGGCGCCTCCGGCATCATGAAGCAGAATTCGCCGGCGCGGCTGACGCGACCGATGAAGCGCCGTGCCGGCAGCGAGCGTGGCGCCGGTGAGTTTGAACCGGTTTCGTGGGAAGAAGCGCTCAGCACCATCGAGCAGCGTCTGGCGAAGCTGCGCACCACCGATCCGAAAAAATTCGCTTTTTTCACCGGCCGCGATCAGATGCAGGCCTTGACCGGATTGTTCGCGCGCCAGTTCGGTACGCCGAACTACGCGGCGCACGGCGGCTTCTGTTCGGTCAATATGGCCGCCGGCATGATTTACACCATCGGCGGTTCGTTCTGGGAGTTCGGTGGCCCCGATCTCGATCGTGCCAAACTGTTTGTCATGCTCGGTACCGCCGAGGACCATCATTCCAATCCGCTGAAAATTGCGATTTCGAAATTCAAACGCGATGGCGGGCGTTTTATTTCGATCAATCCGATCCGTACCGGTTATTCGGCGGTGGCTGATGAATGGGTGCCGATCAAGCCCGGCACCGACGGCGCGCTGTTGATGGCGTTGTGCCACGAGATCGTGCGCGAAGGTTTGTATGACCGCGAGTTTCTCGCGCGTTACACCAACGCCGGCTATCTGGTGAATCTGGATACGGCGAGCAATGAATTCGGCCTGATGGCCTGCGAAGCCGATGATGCGGTGAAGAACCCGTTCCGCCGGCATAGCCAGTTATGGTGGGATCGTCACTCCGGGCGCACGGTGGTCAACCACACCGAGGGCGCCGATCCGGCGCTGACCGGCGAATACACGCTGGCGGACGGCACGCCGGTGAAACCCGCATTCGAGCTGTTGCGCGAACGTTTGCGCGACTCGACGCCGGAGTGGGCGGCGGGCATTACCGGCATATCGGCTGAAATGATCCGCCGGTTGGCGCGCGAAATCGGCATTGCCGCGCGTGACCACAAGATTACATTGCCGATTGCGTGGACCGACAGCTGGGGCCGCAAGCACGACAGCGTCACCGGCAATCCGGTTGCCTTCCACGCCATGCGAGGACTAGCTGCGCATTCGAATGGTTTTCAGACGGTGCGTACATTGTCTGTTCTGATGTCGCTGCTCGGCACCATCGACCGGCCCGGCGGTTTCCGCCACAAGGCGCCGTTTCCGCGCAGCACGCCGCCGGTTTACGCGCGCAATCCGAACAAGCCCGATGCAGTCAAACCGGATATGCCGCTCGATGGCGCAGCACTCGGTTTCCCCGGACGTCCCGACGATCTGTTCGTCAACGAAGACGGCAGCCCGGTGCGCATCGACAAGGCGTTCTCCTGGGAATATCCGCTGGCGGTGCACGGCATGATGCACAACGTGATCACCAATGCCTGGCGCGGCGACCCTTATCCGATCGACACCTTGATGATATTCATGGCGAACATGGCGTGGAACTCGTCGATGAACACGAGTGAAGCGCGGCGCATGTTGAATGACAAAAACGCCGATGGGGAATACAAGATTCCCTTCCTCGTCGTCTGCGACGCTTTTGAATCCGAAACCACGGCATTCGCCGATCTGCTGTTGCCGGACACAACTTATCTCGAACGCTATGACACGATGTCGATGCTCGACCGGCCGATTTCGGAATTCGACGGCCCCTGCGACTCGGTGCGCGTGCCGGTGGTCGAGCCGAAAGGCGAATGCCGGCCGTTTCAGGACGTGATCGTCGAACTCGCCTCGCGTCTGAAGTTTCCGGCGTTTACCAAGCCCGACGGCACGCGCAAGTTTTCCAGCTACAAAGACTTCATCGTCAATTTCGAGACCGAGCCCGGTTCGGGCCAGGGTTTTCTCATCGGCTGGCGCGGCAAGGATGGTTCTAAATCGCTGGTCGGCGAACCAAACCCGAACCAGTGGGAGATGTACGCCAAGAACAACTGCGTGTATCACCATAAGATGCCACCCGAACATCAGTATATGCGTAACTGGAATCAGGGTTATCACGAGTGGGCGCAGAAAATGAAGCTGCGCAAATTTCCCGATCCGGTGGTCATCCAGATCTACTGTGAAGTGCTGCAGAAATTCCGCCTTGCCGCAGAAGGCCGCGGCCCGGATGTGAAGCGGCCGCCTGCAGAGCTGCGCGAACGCGTGCATAAATATTTCGATCCGCTGCCGTTTTATTACGCACCGCTCGAAGCGCAGGCGACCGATCTCGATCTCTATCCGCTTAACGCGGTCACACAGCGACCGATGGCGATGTATCACTCCTGGGATTCGCAGAATGCCTGGCTGCGCCAGATTCATACGCACAACTATCTGTTCGTCAATCCGCGCACGGCCGAAGCGCAGGGCATCGCCGATGGCGGCTGGATGTGGGTCGAATCAATGCACGGCAAAGTGCGCTGCATGTGCCGTTACAGCGAGGCGGTCGAGCCGGGCACAGTGTGGACGTGGAATGCGATTGGCAAATCGAAAGGCGCGTGGGGCTTGAGTGCTGATGCCAATGAATCGCAGCGCGGCTTTCTGTTGAATCACCTGATCTCGGAAGAGCTGCCGCTTAAAGACGGCGCGCGTTATTCGAACTCCGATCCGATCACCGGCCAGGCCGGCTGGTACGATGTGCGCGTGAATATACGTGCGGCGACGGCGGATGAAGCGGATGTCTCGATGCCGCAGTTCGTCGCGGCGCCGCACCTGGGCAGCGGTGCGCAATGAATAAACACGCGAGGCTCGCGAAGATCAAGTGCGCGCGAGGCCCGCGATGACGCAACTCGCATTGGTGATCGATTTGAATGTTTGCGTCGGCTGCCATGCCTGCGCGACGAGCTGCAAGGAATGGAACACCGGCGGCGCAGCCGGGCCGTTGACGGACCAGAATCCGTACGGTAAGGACCCGAGCGGCACCTTCTTCAACCGTGTGCAGACCTACGAAGTCGGCGAATTCCCCGCAACCGAGACCGTGCACTTTCCGAAATCCTGCCTGCATTGCGAAGATCCCCCGTGCGTGCCGGTGTGTCCGACCGGCGCCAGCTACAAGCGCGCCGAAGACGGCATCGTGCTGGTCGATTACGACAAGTGCATCGGCTGCAAGTATTGCGCTTGGGCCTGCCCGTACGGCGCGCGCGAAATCGATGAGCAGCAGCAGGTGATGAAAAAATGCACGCTGTGCGTCGACCGTATCACCAGCAAGGAATTGCCCGAGGAAGAGCGCAAACCGGCCTGCGTGATTGCCTGCCCGACCAGCGCGCGTTTGTTCGGCGACGTGCACGATCCGGAATCCGAAGTTTCGAAAGCGGTGCGCGAACGCGGCGGTTATGCCCTGATGCCGGAGTGGGAAACCAGACCGGCGAATCAATATCTGCCGCGCAATCCGAACAAGGCAGTCAATGCGGTCGCGGCGTTACAGGATGATCCGCGCGTTATCGATGGTGCAATGGCAGCGCCCAACGACGGAGCCGTCAAAGCATGAATCCCGCCTGGTCCGTCATATTTCTGACCACCTTGATCGGCGCCGGGCAGGGGTTGTTCCTCGCCTTGTTCGGCATCGACGTGGCGGCGCGGATCGGTGTTATCGGCACTGCGCCGTCGCAATTGTTTGTGATTGGCGCGGTGATTTCGGTTTTGTTGCTGGTCGGCGGCCTGGCGGGATCGTTTTTCCACCTTGGTCATCCGGAACGCGCCTGGCGCGCGATCGCAATGTGGCGTACCTCGTGGCTGTCGCGCGAAGTCATCGTGCTGCCGGCGTTTATTGCGGCGGTTGCCGCCTACGGCTATGCGCATGCGACGGGTTTGAACTGTGCGGCGTGGATCGGTTTCGGCGCTGCACTGCTGTGCCTCGCCTTGTTTTTGTGCACGGCGATGATTTATATCTGCCTCAAATTCCTGCAGGAATGGCACACGCCGCTGACTTTCATTAATTTTCTGCTGCTCGGCACCGCATCAGGTGCGTTGCTCGCAGCTGCTGTCGCCAATGCCGTGTGGCCATCGATTGCGCCGTTGCTGGCGGCGCTCGCAGGGGTGGTGACTTTATTTGCTGCGCTGACGCGCGGCATGTCGCTGGCACGTAATGCACGCCTGCGGCCGAAATCGACGCTACAAACGGCAATCGGCATCGCCAACCCGAAAATCGCGCAGAAGGCGCAGGGCGCGATGGGCGGCAGCTTTAATACACGCGAGTTTTTCCACGGCCGCAGCAAAGAAGTTGTCGCGGCGGTGAAATGGTTTTTCCTGATTTGCGTGTTTGCCGTGCCGCTGCTGCTGCTAGTCATTGTGCTGACGGCGGCAGCGCCGCAATGGCTGGCCGTTGCTTTCGGCGTGCAGTACGCGGGCCTCCTGGCCGAGCGCTGGTATTTCTTTGCGCAGGCGCGGCATCCGCAAAATCTTTATTATCAAGCCATCTCGTAACCGTTTCGGCTTGAAATCCATGCAGTGGCTGGTTTGCGTCGCACTCGCGGCAGTTTGTGCATTGGCGTCGATGACGCGCGCCGCCGACATCGTCATCGTCGACGATCGCGGCGTCACGTTGCGGCTGCCCGCGCCAGCGCGTCGCATCGTTGCGCTGGCGCCGTCGATTACCGAACTTGTATTTGCGGCCGGCGCCGGCGCCAGGCTCGCTGCGGTGCCGCGCTTCAGCGATTTCCCGCCGGCGGCGATGAGCTTGCCGCAGATCGGCGATGCTTCCAGTATCGATGCCGAACGCCTGTTGAGCCTGCAGCCCGATCTGGTTATCGGCTGGAAGAGCGGCAATCGCATGGCGGATTTGGCGCGCATCGAACGTCTTGGGTTGAAGCTGTTTGTGATTGAGCCCGCAACACTCAGTGACGTGCCGCGCGTACTGCGCGTCGTCGGTCAACTGGCGGGAACGTCAGCGGAAGCCGAAACGGCGGCGCGTGCTTTTGAGCAAAGCGTGCAGTTGCTGCGCGCGCAATACGCTGACGCCGCCAGAGTACGGGTGTTTTACGAAATCTGGCACCAGCCGCTAATGACGGTGAACCGGCAACACATGATCAGCGACGTGATCGAGTTGTGCGGTGGCGAGAATATTTTCGCCGGATTGCCGGCACTGGCACCGGTGATTTCGCTCGAAGATGTGATCGCGCGCAAACCGCAGGTCGTGCTCGGCGGCGGTTCGTCGGTCTCGGCGCAGGATCTCGCGGCATTGTGGCGGCAGCATTCGCAATTCGAAGGATTGCGTAATCTGCCCGCACTGCGTGTAGACCCTGATGCGATACAGCGGCAGACGCCGCGCGTTTTGCTTGGCGCGCAACAGGTGTGCGCGCACCTCGATACGGTGCGCAAGGGCGCTAAACGCTGATCGACGCGTTCATTCGGCTTTCAAGCCGGCAGCTTTGATGACCTTGCCCCATTTGTCGATTTCGGATTTAATGAAGGCGCCGAATTGCTCCGGCGTGTTGCCGACCGGCTCGGCGCCGTCGGCAAGCAGACGCTCGCGCACCTCCGGTATTTTCAGAATGGCCACCGTTTCTGCGTTCAGCTTCATGACAATCGCGCGCGGCGTCGCCTTCGGTGCGAGCAGGCCGTACCAGGTGTACGACTCGTAACCTTTCACGCCGGATTCCATCATCGTTGGCGTTTCCGGAAGCGCCGGAGAACGATGTGATCCGCTGACCGCCAGCGCGCGCACGCGTCCTGATTTGAGCGCTGGCAACGCGGTGTTGATGCTGATCGGCGTCAACGGTACTTGTCCACTGATGACGTCGACCAGCGCGGGTGCTGCGCCCTTGTACGGAATGTGCAGCAGGTCGATGCCGGCGAGCAGCTTGAAGAGTTCGCCGGCGAGATGGCCGCCGGTGCCGTTGCCCGCAGTGCCGAAAGCAATCTGACCGGGCTTTGCTTTGGCCATCGTAATCAAATCCGGCAGGGTCTTCGCAGCGAAGTTTGCGCCCGCCAGCAGCACGATCTGTTGCGAAGCGACGTGCGTGACCGGCGCGAAGTCGCGTACCGGATCGTAGGGCAGGTTGCGGGTGAGACTCACATTGGTCGCCATCGACGAGATGGTCGCCATGATCAGCGTATAACCGTCGGGTGCGGCTTTGGCAGTGAGCTCGCCGGCAATGATGCCGCCGGCGCCCGAGCGGTTGTCTACAACGACTTGCTGGCCCCAATGCTCACCCATGCGCGCACCGACGGTACGCGCCAGCATGTCGACGCTGCCGCCCGGCGTGCTCGGTACGATGATGCGTATCGGCCGCACCGGGTAGGTCTGTGCCATGGCGGCGTTGCTTGCCGCAAAGGCGAGTACGCAAACCAACTGGAATATACGGTTCATGTTGAATTCACGTTGAGTATTGCTGCGATTCTATTGGATGGCGCAGCGATTCCCAAGTTTCGTTTTGGCGCCCGCTTCCACACAACGTAAAATGTGCGCAAAAGGGGGGCGGGCATGACGGGCGTAAGATGGGCGATAATCGCAGCATTGCTGCTTGCCACGACAGTGTTTGCACAGCCGTATCCGGCAAAACCGATGCGCTTGATCGTGCCGTTCGCGCCCGGCGGCGGCGTCGATTTCACCGCGCGGCTGGTCGGGCAGAAGCTGGCAGTGTCGTTTGGTCAAAGCGTGGTGGCGGACAATCGTGCCGGCGCCGCCGGTGTGATCGGCACCGAACTCGCGGCAAAAGCAGCGCCTGACGGTTACACCCTGCTGCTCGGCAGCGCCGGACCGCTGACCATACTGCCGAGTATGTCCAACACTTTGCCGTACGACCCGTTGCGGGATTTCGCCACCGTGGCACTGGTTTCCAGTATGCCGTTCCTGCTGGTGGTGCATCCGTCGCTGCCGGTGAAATCGCTGGCCGAACTGATTGTGCACGCGAAGGCGCGGCCCGGTCAGCTCAACTACGGCACGGCAGGCAACGGTTCAACCACGCACCTCGCCACCGAGCTGTTCAAAGCGATGGCGCAGATCGATATCGTGCACGTGCCGTACAAGGGCGTCGCGCCGGCGGTTGCCGATCTGCTGGCCGGGCAGGTGCAAATCATGTCGGGTGATTTGAGCACGCTGATGCCGCAGGTGAAGGCGGGAAAACTGCGCGCGCTGGCAGTGACAGGCGCCCGGCGTTCGGCGTTGGCGCCCGAATGGCCGACGATCGCCGAATCCGGCGTGGCAGGTTTCGAAGCGAGCGGCTGGTTCGGCGTGCTCGCGCCCGTTGCAACGCCACGCGCCTTGATTGCATTGCTGAATGCGGCAATCGTCAAAGCGCTCGGCGATGCGGACACGCGTGAGCGCCTGGCTGCGCTGGGCGGCGATGTTGGCGGCGGCACGCCGGCCGAATTCAGCGCGCGTCTGCGCAATGACCTCGCCAAGTGGGGGCGCTTGATCAAGGTGCTCGATCTTAAAGCGCAGTAGCCGGAAAAATGCGCACGATCTATATGTAATAATCGGCGCTTCCCCTGCACAGTGTTGCCCGCGCATATTGAGTGCTGCACGGGCGTAATCCAAGGAGAGTTTGATGGCAAGCAAAGGCCGCCAGTTCAAGGAATTGATGAATGCGCCGGAGATATTGATCCAGCCGGGCATCTACGACGGATATACCGCGCGGCTGGTTGAAGCGAGCGGTTTCAAGGCGGGCTCGATATCGGGCGCCGGCGTATCGGAAAGCCGCATGGGCTGGCCCGATCGCGGCATCATGACCTTTGATGAGAATCTCGCCAATGCGCGGCGGCTCGCCGATTGCACCGACAAGATCCTATTGCGCGCCGACGCCGACACCGGCTATGGCAATGCGATGACTGTGCATTTCGTCGTGCGTGCCTTCGAGAAGGCCGGCATGGCGGCGCTAATGTTCGAAGACCAGGTGTGGCCGAAACGCTGTGGCCATATGGCCGGCAAGTCGTGCATTCCGGCCGAAGAAATGGTGCAAAAGGTCAAAGCTGCGGTCGATGCGCGCCGCGACAACGATTTCTGCATTGTTTCGCGTACCGATGCGGCGGGCCCGCATGGCGTCGACGAAGCGATTCGCCGGCTGAATATGTATGCGGAAGCCGGCGCCGATGTTTTATACGCCGATGCACTGCTGTCGAAAGAAGATATCGCCAAGGTAGCGAAGAACGTGCCGAAAAAACTCATCGTTAATATGGGGCTCGGCATGCGCTCGCGCAAAACCACGCCGCTGATGTCGCCGAAGGAGTTGCAGGACCTCGGAGTAGGCGGTGTCAGTTACCCGCGCCTGCTCTCGACTGCGGCCTTGAAGGGCATGATGAATGCGCTGGCGGTGTTCAAGGAAGAGGTCGTCACGCATAACCGCGTGGTCGATCGTCCGGATCTGCTGGCGTCGTTCGATGAATTGAACGATCTCATGGGCATGAAACAGCTCGACGAACTCGAGAAGAAGTTTGTCGGCGGATAGAGTGAGCCCCTGATTCGCATCAGCGAATCAGGGCTGTACTCACCCTCTCCCTCAGGGAGAGGGCGGGGTGAGGGATGGGGCTTGCCGATGTCGTTCGTTTTGCGAGTCGGTTTGGGGTAAATATCATGGGTATGACGGTAGCGGAAAAAATCCTCGCGAAAAAGAGTGGGCTGAAAAAAGTCAGTCCCGGCGATCTCGTCACGGTTGCGGTCGATACGGTCATATTGTTCGATAACAACTTCATGACCAACCGCTGGCGCGAGGTTCTGAAGGTCAACGACCCGGACAGCATCATCGTCGTTTTCGACCATCGTGTGCCGGCGGCGACGCAGGCCTCGGCGACGGCGCATGGCATCGGCCGCGAGTTCGTCGCGCGCTTCGGCATCAAGCGCTTTCACGACGTCGGTTATTCGCAGGGCATCGCGCACCAGCTGGTTGCCGATCACGGTTACGGCCTGCCTGGTAGCGTGTTGTTGTGCAGCGATTCGCACACTTGCAGCGGTGGCGTCTTCAATTGCATCGCGCGCGGCGTGGGGCAGCCCGATATCGTTTACGCGGCGTGCAAAAACGAAACCTGGTTTCGCGTCGGTGAGACCGTGCGTTATGAACTGATCGGAAAATTGCCGCGCGCGGTTACCGCGAAAGACGCTTTCCTGCAGATCGCCGGCGAGCATGGCGACCATGCGACGATGAATGTGGAATTCGGCGGCGCCGGCATGCAAAGCTTGAGCATCAACGCGCGTAAAACGCTGACGACCATGGCAGCCGAATTGTCCGCTGAATTTGCGACCTTCGAACCCGATGACGTTATGCTCGACTGGGTGCGCGCGCGCAACCCGGCGCCGTTCGAGGCGGTATATGCAGATGCCGATGCGAAATACGCGGCGTTGCGCAAGGTCAACCTCGGCATCCTCGAACCGCTGGTGGCCTATCCTGACAGCGTGGTGAACAACTCGCGTCCGGTCGGTGACGCCAAAGGCACGAAAATCGACCAGGCTTTTATTGGCTCATGCGCTAACGGCACACTCGACGATCTGGAGTTGGCCGCGTCCATACTCGACGGCCGCCGCGTCTCGTCGAAAGTGCGCTTGATCGTGACACCGGCATCGCAGACGGTATACCGGCAGGCGCTGAAGAGCGGCATCATCGCCAAGCTGATTGATGCCGGCGCGGTGGTGACGCCGGCGACCTGTGGCGCCTGCGGCGGCGGCCATCTTGGCGTGCTCGGTCCGAATGAAACCTGCATCACGGCGACGACGCGCAATTTCAAGGGCCGCATGGGCGACCCGAGCGCGAAGATTTACATGGGTTCACCGGCAACGGTTGCGGCTTCTGCGATCAACGGTACGATCACCGATCCACGCGAATTTTTAAACTGAGACGCCATGAAATTCCAATCGCGCGTCTGGAAGTGTGGCGACAACATCAACACCGACCTGATCCTGCCGATCCAGGCGTTTTATCTGACGCCGGCCGAGCAGGCGCCGTGGGTTTTTCGCAACAACCGCCCCGGCTGGTCTGAACAGGTTAAACCCGGCGACATACTTATCGGCGGACGCAATTTCGGCATGGGTTCAAGCCGGCCGGCGGCGCGTTCGCTGAAAAATCTTGGATTGAGCTGTCTCGTGGCGCATTCGCTCAACGGCCTGTTCTTCCGCAACTGTGTGAATTTTGCGTTTCCTGCAATCGAATGCGCGAACGTGTTCGACGCCTTTGAAGAAGGCGATATCGCGGAAGTCGATTTCGATGCGGCGACGGTGAGAAACGTTACGAGCGATAAATCGCTGGCCGCCATCGCCTTGCCGCCCAAGCTGCTTGATCTGCTCAAGGCCGGCGGCATTTACGCGTTGCTGGAGAAAGAAGGCGCGATCGGCCCGAAGACTGCTGCTTCGGGCTGAGTCGTTTCAACTGAAAATTGCAGGGACTGCAGTGCGGCTGCACTGCAGTTCGGCGGGTTTGCGGCGGTTTACTGCCGCGACCGGTTATTTCTTTTCCGGCTGTGCTTTTGGTTTTCTGCCGGGGGCGGCGGGCGGAATATAACCGGCAATGCGGCACAGCACTGCTTCGATATGTTTGCCGTCTCTGAATCGAATCGAGCGGCATACCATGACGTCGCCCTTGGCGGACAGGTCCGATACCGCTGTGCGGACGTTTTCAACCGACATGCCGGTTGCTGCGGCGATTTCAGAGTCGAGCCGTTCGCCGTGATTCTTCAAGTATTCCAGGATACGCTGCATCCGTAATACTCCCGATCGTAGTTGTTGATGCACACTATAGCGGCATTGTGAACGGGATTTTATGCCTGTTCGTGCCGCAATTTGTAATACAGGTCGATTATGACCCAAAGGCCGGACGGGGTTGCTAAAACGCCCGGTCGAGAAAACTGTGTTTTGCACACGGGAAGCATCCCGTGATTTCAGGATTGCGGTACCGCCATCCTGCGAAACCCGCGCTTTTAATCCGCCGACTGCCTGCGTCGCCGCGCGCGCAATGTGGTTTCGACCAACCGCAAGCGACCGCAGGCGGTCGCTTGCTCAGGACTCTTTACACTGCTTTCAGATTGACGGCGGAAGTCTTGCCGTTATTGCCGCGCTCGAGTTCGAACGAAATCTGTTGATTTTCGCTCAACGTCGACATGCCGGCTTTTTCCACGGCCGAAATGTGGACGAAAACGTCCTTCGATCCGTCTTGCGGTGCGATGAAGCCGAAGCCCTTGGTTGCATTGAAAAACTTTACGGTGCCCGTAGTAGACATTGTGTTCCTAGTAGATGTGTTGCAATAGGCCGCGCACGATATTGAGCGCGGCATCAAATGATCCATCGGAAAAAATCGCGAAAGCAGCCTGAACGGCTGCCAAGAGAACTTGCCAATAACCAATCGACCTCGGGAGTTTCTATGCTGCGGGCGATTCTGACAAGTGGAATCTTTTTTCGCGCCCCTCCGGCAGGTTTTGCCGGAAACGAGATCGTCATTGTAATTTATTGATTAATAACAATATTTATTGCAAGCCATCAGCGTTTCGGAAGCGCTTGCCGTGCCGACAAATCTGCAGCGCTATCGGTAGTTAGCAAACGCCGGGCCGGGTTTTCACGCCTGCCCAGTGGCTTAGTCCAGCGGCTCGACCTTGACGATGGAGGCACCGTGATTGCTGCCTATCCACAATGTGCCCGGACTTTTTGCGTCGTCCACATAAACGCGGCGGATATTGGTCGGACGCGGCAGCATGTATTCGGTGTACTGGCCGCTCTTGAGGTCGAGGCGCGACACACGGTCGGTCAGCATCGACCCGGTCCACGCTTCGCCGTTGCGGCCGGCCATCGCGTCATAGGGCGCGCTCCACGGTGTCGGCACTTTCCACTCTGTGATTTTTTCGGTCTTCGGATCGAACATGCCGATGGCATTGCCCGCATATTCGGCGAACCACAGGCGGCCTTCGTGATCGACGCGGCCGCGCCGCGGCCGTGAATTCGGCGTCGGCGTTACGTAGACGGTGACATCTTTCGATTTGGCGTCGATCTTGACGATATTGCCGGCGGCGAAGTCGAGCAGATAGGCATTGTTCTGCGCGTCAGAGTGGATGCCGTAAGTGCCGATGCGCTTGCCGCCGCGCGGATCCTTGAAGTTGCCGAGGTTTTCCATCTTGTTGGAAACAAGATCGAGGCGGTAGATGTTGCCGCCGTCCGAGTTTTTGATCCACACTTTGTTGTCCAGGTCGGTGCCGGTGATCGCGAGATGGCCGAGCTGGCCGGCGTCGGTGTCCCATTCCTTGGGCGTCTGCCACATCTGGAACTTCTCGGACTTCCTGTCGAATCGGGCGATGGCACTCTGATACATCACGCCGACCCAGGGGTTGTCGTTCTTGTCGAATTCAAGATCGAGCGTGCCTTCCGACCAGCCCGGCTTGACGACGGGAATCGGATATTGCGTGACCTTGCCGGTCTTCGGATCCATCTTACCGAGAAACATCTGGCCGAAATCCGAGTACCAGACGTTGCCGGCGCGATCGAGCACCACGTCGTGGGGCTGGATCAGCGGGTTCGGCAAATCGTATTCGGTGATGACCACGCGTGTCGATTTGCCGGTGAGCCGCGGCTCGGTCTTGAGTGGAAACGACCATGTTTGCTGCTGGCTCAGGTTGATGCTGGCGAGCCATTCCGCGGTCTTCCTGCTGTCGGCGCCGCGTTCGATGTTGCGTGTTGCGGTGCCGGCCAGCCGCTGCGGTTTCAACGGCGTGCTGCCCGGATAATAATTGGCCATGCGCTGGAAGACCTGCAGAAAGCCGTCAGCGTCATAGCTCGACTTCATGATGCGTTCGAGCGTGTGGCAGCCGTTGCAGTTAAGCAGAAATCGTTTCTGCTCGTCGCTGCCCGGCATGCTCATCATCCATTCGGCATTGGTCAGCGTCGCCGACAGGTTTTTCATTTTCCTGAGCCGGATGTCGGCCTTTGCTTCCTGGCCACTAGCGACATCGGCGGCTTTGGCGCCGTCGATCTCATAGCCAGCGGCGCGCGCCTTCAAGGTGTAATGTCCGGGTTCCAGCCGCGAAGCCGGAAAAGCGAACCGGCCCTGCGCGTTGGTAATGACACTGATGCTGATCGTCGAGCCGTCTTTTTTCGCGCTGACGACCACGCCCTCCATCACGCTTTCTTCAGCGGAGCTGACCTGACCGCTCAGCGCTGCGGGCGTTTGCGCCGGTGCAGGCAGGGAAAACAACGCTAGAACGGTGGTGGCGCCGGACAAAAGATTTCTGATGCGCATTTGGCTATCCTCCCTGGGCATTCGATATTCTCGGCGACCACGCTCTGTGGAATTCCGGCGTGTTGGCTGAATCCTAGGCCGATTGGCGGGAAGTTACAATCATCCGCCGGCGCCACGACCTGCGGTCGCGGCCAAGCCTTACAGTACCGAGCGCACCAGCCCGCCGTCAACGCGGATGGTAGTGCCGGTGATGTAGCTGGATTTTCCCGACGCCAGAAAAGCCACCAGATTCGCCAGTTCGCGCGGTTCGCCGATGCGCCCGATGGCGGTTTCTGCAGCGCGTTCGGCAAGTGCCTGTTCGAGCGGCATGCCGGCTTCCTTCGCGCGCGACTTGACGTTGCCGAGCATGCGTTCGCTCAACAGCGAACCGGGGCAGACGTTATTGACCAATATGCCGTCGCGCCCGACTTCATCGGCGAGGCTTTTCGCAAACGCCACTACGCCCATGCGCGTAGCGCCCGAAAGCGCCAGATTGGCGATCGGCTGATACACAGTGCTGGCAAGAATGTTGATAATGCGGCCACTCTTCTGCTTTTTCAGATGGGGCAGGGATTCTCTTGACATGCGTGCGAAATAAAGCAAAGAGCGCTGCACCGCCGTCGCCCATTGCTCCTCGGTCGCGCTGTGCGATTTCGCCAGCGGCGGGCCGCCGGAATTGTTCACCAGCACATCGAGACGGCCGAATTTTTCGACTGCCGCCGCGATCATCTTCTGGATGACGTCGAGTTGCTCGAGGTCGCCGGCGAAGGCCAGGATGCCGGTCTTGGTTTTGTCGCGGATTTCCTGTGCGGCTTTTTCGAGATCGCCGGCGTTGCGGCTGCAGATGACGAGCTGCATGCCTTCCTCGGCCAGCACTTCGGCGCATGCACGACCGAGGCCTTTGCTCGCGCCGCCGACGATCGCGACCTTGCCGCGCAGTTCAAAATCCATGTCGAATGCTCCTCAGTGCCGGCACGGCCGATCGGCTATGCCGCAACTATTTAACGTCAACGCCTGATATCTTGACGATCTCGGTGATCGACTTTCTTTGTTCGGCGCGGAATTTATCGAGCTCGGCGCGGTTGCTGCCGACGATCTCGAGGCCGAGGCCTTTCAATTGTTCGCCGAACTGCGGGTCTTTGACAATCTTGCTGATCGCGGCACTGGCCTTGGCGAGTATCGCGTCAGGAATTCCGGTTGGCGCGACGATGCTGTACCAGGCGAGCGTTTGATAACCGGGCACGGCTTCGGAGATCGATGGCACGTCCGGCAGCAGCGGGCTGCGCCGCGGTCCGGTGACGCCGAGCGCCCGTACGCGTCCCCCCTGGATCGCACCGACCACCGCCGGCACCACGCCGTAGGTCAGATTGACTTCCTTGCCCATGGTCGCCCCCATCGCTTCGGCGACACCCTTGTACGGGACGTGCAGCATGTCGGTGCCGGTCAGTTTGGTGAACAGCACACCCGACAGATGTTCCGATGCGCCGGTGCCGGCCGAGCCGTATTTAAGCGGCGTTTTTTTCGCATACTCGATCAGTTCCTTGATCGATTTCGCCGGCAGTTCCGGATTGACGACGAGCACGAAGGAGGTGGTGCCGATCAGGCTCAGCGAGGAAAAATCTTTTTCGAGATTGAATTTGACGTTCGGGAAGACGGCGGTGGCGACCAGCAGTTGCGAGGTCAGCATCATCCAAGTATAGCCGTCGGCCGGCGAGTGTAATACCAGATCGGCACTGAGCACGCCGGCAACGCCGGGCCGCGAGTCGACCACCACGCGCTGCCCCCAGGCGCCGAACAGGCGCTCGGACAACGCGCGCGAAATGATGTCGGGACCGGAACCGGGTGCACTGCCGATAACGAGGCGGATCGGTTTTTCCGGGAATGCCGTTTGCGCAGTTTGTGCGGCGTACACAACGGGTGTGATGAACAGAGCCGACAGTGCGATTGCAGACAACAGTTTGAGTGAGCGCATTTGAGTGTCCCCGGAGAAATTTATTAGCGGCATCCCCAAGGGATATCGCGATTTGCTGCCGATTTTAATCCAGCCAGCGCGAAGCCGCCTGCTCGGCGATTGCGAATGCCTGCGTGCCGGCGCCGACCACGCCAGAATAACGCGAGAAAAACAGATAGCCGTCCACCGGTGCCGTCATTTCTTCGAGCACGTCATAACTGTAAATATCAACGACTTCGCCGAGCTTGGCACCTTTTTTGACCAGTTTGCCGAGGTCACCGGCCTGTTCGTAGTTCGATACCAGATAGCCGCTGTTCAATGGCCGGATTTCGTGGCGCGCTTTCTGGTTGAAATCGAGTTGGCGCGGCGGTTTTGTTTTGCCATCGAGCATGCCCAGATGCGCCATCATGCCGTGCAGGCCGGCAATCGCCTGCTTGGTATATAGCGCAGTGTTTTCCGGGCCGAGATAGGAACCGCCCATTTCCGGATTGGCGCCGGGAATATTGCGTTTGAGATTCAGGTAATGCGTTGCGGTGCCGGTAAGATCATTTTCATGCACGAAGGGCATGCCAAAGGCGCGTGCCAGCGCGAGGCTCTGCGCCTTGATTTCGTCCGAGGCCTTGCTGTTGTAATCGACGCGCGCCTGCAGCCGTCCGCCGCTGCCGCCGGAATGGAAATCGATGTAGGCGTCGATGTGATCGAGCACGTTGGCGGTAATCGCCGCAGCGATCATCTGCGTAGTGTTGCCGCGTGCGTTGCCCGGAAACACTTCGTGCAGATCGGTGCGGCCGTGTTGTTCCGGCGTGAGGCGGCCGAAACCGGCAGTCGCCATCGGATTGGCCACCGAGATAATGACGAGGCGGCCTTTGAGTTTCGCGGTATCGAGTTCGTTGATCATCGTGCGGATCGCTGTGGTCGGCAGAAATTCATCGCCGTGCACATTGGTGACGATGCCGAAAGTGGGGCCGGCCTGTTTGCCGGTAACGACGTGCAGCGGCAGCGTCAGTTGCGCACCGTTCAGCATGGTGGTGACCGGTATGCGCGTAAACCAGCGGCCTTCGGTTTGTTCGGCCCACAGCGGGGTGGTTGCAGCTGTCATCAATATTCTCCGTGCTATTTTGCGAGTTCCAGTTCGACCAGTATGCGTTTGAAATCGTCATTGTGCTGGGCCATTTCTTTCAGCGCTTCGCGGCTGTTACTGAATGTTACTTCCCACAGATTTGTTTCGACATCCTGGCGCCATTCGTCTGTTTTGGTCAGTTTGCCGAAGATGCCTTCCCAATAGGCGATCTGCGCGGCGCTCATGCCGCGCGGGCCCATTATGCCGCGCCAGCTTGAGTATTCGGCATTGATGCCCTGTTCCTTCCACGTCGGCGCGTCGGCGAAACCCTTAAGACGGCGCGGCGACGACACCGCAATCACGCGCAGTTTGCCGGATTGCAGCTGTGGCACAAAACTGTTGACGGTGGAAACCGCAACGTCAACGTGGCCGCCGAGCATCGCGGTGAGCGATTCCGCATTGGCGTTGAAGACGACGATGCGCAGTTTTTTGACATCGACACCGGCGGCCTTGAGCGCCAGCCCGGTGGCGATGTGCAGCGCGCCGCCGCGGCTGGTGGCAACTGCGATGCTGTAAGCGGCGGGATCTTTGCGCAGCGCATCGGCAAGATCTTTCGCCGACTTGATCGGCGAGTCCGGGCGCACGCCGTAGGCAAGGTATTCGCTGAACAACATCGCGAGCGGCGTGAAATCGGTATAGGTGTCTTTCGACACGCCAAGTAAATTATTGGTCAGCACGCTCGCCGTCATCACGAACAGATAGTGACCATCGCCGGGGCGCTGATTAAGGTAGTTCATCGCAATGGTGCCGCCGCCGCCCGCCTTGTTGATCACGCTGCTGCTAACTGGCAGCATTTTCTGGTCCTGAATGATGCGCTGTATGGTGCGGCCCGTAGTATCGAAGGCGGCGCCGGGTGCGGCAGGCACAATGATTTCAACGTTCCGCTCGGGCTTCCACGCCGGCTGTGCCTGTGCGCTGAATGCGGCGAGTGCCAATACTATATTCAGTGTTGGTCGTATCATTTTGTTCGCTTAAGCGGGAAACGAAACACCAGCGCCGGTTCGTTCATGCGCTCGCGCGGTTTGCGGTTGCGTTCCGCCATCACCAAAGCGAAGGGCGCGGTTTCGAGCAGGATGGTTTTTTGCGTGTCGTTCAGCTTCAGGCCGGCACGCTCGGCAGTGTGCAATACGAAATCGCGCGTTGCATTATCCATATCGGCCGCGCGCGGTTCATTGCCTTTGGGTGAAACTGCCGGTTGCGCGGCGCCGGCGGTGAGTTGCGGATGGCGCGTGTGCCAGCCGGTCGCCATTTGATAGGCGTGTCCGGTGCGCAACACGGTCGCTTCGTCGAAGGGTCGTCCGATAATTTGCATGCCCAGCGGTAATCCATTGCTCGCGCCGTTCGGCAATACCAGCGACGGCCCGCCGGTCACGTTCGACGGCGTGAAGATACTGGTCTTCTGCCAGAAGTTGGCGGTCTTGTGCGTGTCGAGCCGCGGTGCCGGGCCGAAACCGGCGGTCAGCAGCACGTCGTACTTTTCATACAGCGCCTGCATGCCGGCGACGATGCAGCGGTGTTCGCGCGACGCCTGCACATAGTCCGAGGCCTGAAACAGACAGGCCGGCAGCACGCGGCCGAGAAAATCGCGGCCGAAGTCGCCGGGCCGCAATTTCAGATTGTCGTAGTGGATCGAATAGATTTCGCTTTCGGCGATGATGACTTTGGTGTCGAACGAGTCCTGCATCGGGCGCGTTTGCGCATCCT
This sequence comes from Betaproteobacteria bacterium, assembly GCA_025363435.1. Classification (GTDB taxonomy): domain Bacteria; phylum Pseudomonadota; class Gammaproteobacteria; order Burkholderiales; family SG8-41; genus PALSA-1004. The sequence continues at coordinate 4,353 of JANYDY010000012.1, read as the reverse complement.
CGACTTTTGCGCCGAGTTTTTTGAACACATCGATGGCGGCATCCATCGCGCGCCCGACATCGGCCGGCGCCGGCATGTCCTGTTCCCAGTAGTGGCGCAGCACGCCTATCTTGAGACCCTTCACGCCGCCGGCGAGGGCGGCGCGGTAATCAGGAATGTCCGAGGCGATGCTGCCGGCGTCGCGCGCGTCGAAACCGGCGATCGCCTGCAAAAGAATCGCGCAATCCTCGACCGTGCGCGCCATCGGCCCGCAATGATCAAAGGTAAACGAATTCGGAATCACGCCGTGCCGGCTGACCAGACCCGAGGTCGGCATCAGGCCAACCAGATTGCAGAATGACGACGGGCCTCGGATCGAACCGCCGGTGTCCGAGCCCAGGGACGCCGGTATCATGCCCGAAGCGAGTGCCGCGCCCGAGCCGCTCGACGAACCGCCGGTGAAGTGTTCGAGGTGCCACGGATTGCGCGCCGGCGGCCACGGCAGATCGAACGACGGTCCGCCATGCGCGAATTCATGCGTTTGCAGTTTGCCGAGCAGCACCGCGCCGGCGTCATAAAGTTTTGTTGTTGTGGCCGCATCAAACGACGGAATGTTGTCGCGGCAGACCTTCGATCCGCCGGAAGTCAGTATGCCCGCCGTGTTGTAGATATCTTTTAATGCGAACGGAATGCCGTGCAGCGCACCGCGATAACGCCCGCCGGCGATTTCGGTTTCGGCTTTGCGCGCCTGCTCGCTTGCAAACTCTGCAGTGAGCGTAATGAAGGCATTCAACTGCGCATCGACGCTGCCGATACGTGCGAGCAATGCGTCGGTGTATTCGAGCGGCGAGAGTTTGCGCGCGGCGATCAGCGCTGCTGCTTCGGCGATTGTCAGGTAATGCAGTTCGGTATTCATAGGCATGGAATATTACACGCAATCGATGTCTCGCCGCCGTCGCTGCGCAGACGGGCAGCAGTGAAATGTGGTGTGCTAGCATTGCAAAAAAATGCACAGTAGCGCGAGGGAGTCACATGTCATCCGTTTTGCAGAAATCACGCACGCAGTACGTTTACGATTTTTCGTTGCTTGACCGCTTGCCTGAAGGCCCGACCAGCGCGCGCGTCGATGCGCGCAAGCTGTTGTCTGGCGCCACGCTGCAGACCAGCAAGTCATCCACTGTCGCTGCGGTGCTGACCGGCAAACATCTGATCATCGCGCTGGCCAGGCAAACGCGCGGCACCGGCGCCAAAGCGCACACGCATCCGAACGAGCAGTTTAATTACATCGTCTCCGGGGTGATGACCGGCGAGCTCGGCGGCGAAACCATTTTTGCGCCAGCCGGCACACTGGGCCATACGCCGACGCTGATTGTGCATACCGGGCTGGCCTGTCCCGATGAAGATATGGTTTTTCTGGCGATGAAAGACACGCGCCACGGCATCTCGGGGCCGCCGGTCGACGGCCGTCACGATGGCCCCGCATGCCTGCCGGGCTTCGGTTCGCGTGCCGGCGAGGCGATGCAATCCACTGCAGAAATGATCTCGGCACTGGGGCGCGATCCGGCCGGCGTCAAACGCCGTTTTGTCTACGATTATGCGGCACTTGCCGAAACGCCCGGCCGTGAGGCGAGCGCGAAGGTAAGCGCCGGCATCAACGCCGGCGTGTGGTCGGGCGATTTGATCAGCGGCGAAGCGCTGCATGTGGCGCGGCTGCGCGCCGGCAGGAATTGTGCCGGCGAATCGCATGCGCATCCGAACGAGCAGTTCGTGTTCGTGCTCGACGGCGCAGCCGAAGTTGAGATCGACGGCGAAACGCAGCGTTTGAACAGGCATTGCGCCTTGCATGTGCCGCCGGGCATGCTACACCGCATCGGCACACCGGCCGATCAGGATGCGCTGATTATTATTTTGCAGGACACGCGCTACGCGTTTGCCGGTTAGGCAGTAACGGCGCGCGTTAATCGATCTTCAGCCCGGCTTCCCTAACGAGCCTGCCGTAACGTTCGTACTCGTCCTTCACGTACTGCGCGAACGCTGCGGGCGTATTCGATAGCGGGTCGGCGCCGACATTCAGCAGTTGCTGCGAGGTGTCAGGCGCATTGATAGTTTTTTCCACCGCGGCGTGCAGTTTGTCGATGATTGCTTTCGGTGTGCCTTTCGGCGCCATCAGGCCGAACCAACTGCCCGATGAATAGCCGGGCACACCGGATTCGGCGACTGTCGGTACCTCGGGCAGGGTGCGCGAACGTGTGAGGCCGCTGACAGCCAGCGCTTTGAGACGGCCGGCCTTGATCAACGGTACCATCGCCGGCATCGGGCCGAAATTGAAACCTGCTTCACCGGAAACCACGGCGGCGATTGCCGGTGCACCGCCTTTGTAGGGGATGTGCTGGAGCTCAATGCCCGCCATTTTGGCGAACAGCAAACCCGAGAAGTGGCTCGCCGAGCCGGGGCCGGCGCTTGCATAGTTCATGCTGCCCGGCTTTGCTTTGGCGAGCGCGATCAGTTCTTTCACCGAGTTGGGCGCGAATGATGTATTCGCATTCAGCGCGTTCTGCACCACTGCGAACAGCGAGACCGGCGAGAAGTCGCGCACTGCGTCATACGGAATGTTGCGATAGACATGCGGTGAAACCGAATGCGTAGCAAGTGAAGCCAGCACCAGCGTGTAACCGTCGGGCGTGGCCTTGGCGACGATATCGGCACCGATGATGCCGCCGGCGCCGCCGCGGTTGTCGATCACCACCTGCTGACCCATCACTTCGCCGAGTTTGAGGGCGACGATGCGGCCGATGGTGTCGTTGGCGCCGGCCGCGCTGTTGGGCGAGATGATGCGGATCGGGCGCTGCGGGTAGGAGAGATCGGTGGCGCTTGCGCCGGCCATATACAACAACAAAAGCAATCCGCCGGTGGATGTGCGCAGCATCATGCGCTCATTCCGGTTTGATGCCGGCCAGCTTGACCATTTTTCCCATCTCGACATAGTCATCACGTATCAGGCGCGCAAATTCATCGACGGTCGTATAAGCCGGCTCTTCGCCCTGCGCGAGATAAGCCTGACGTATTTCCGGCGTGGCGAGTTGTTCCTTCATGCGGCGGTTCAGCAGTTCGATCGTGCTGCGCGCAACACCGCGCGGCGCCACCACGCCGTTCCAGCCGAAATAATGAAAGCCCGGCACGCCGCTCTCGGTAATTGTCGGCAGTTCCGGCGCGACCGCCGAACGTTTGTCGCCGCCGGTGGCGAGGCAGCGCACACGCCCGGTTTTGACCTGCGCAATATAAGCGCCGAACGGACCCAGCGCCCATTGCGCTTCACCCTGCGCCAGTGCCAGCACCGAAGCGCCGCCGCCTTTGTACGGTATGTGGTTGGCTTCGATGCCGACGGCCGAGGCGAACATTAATCCGCCGAGGTGGCTGGTGGCGCCGATGCCGGCGGAGGCCATGTTGAGCTGGCCGCCTTTGGTTTTGGCAAGATCGATGAATTCGCGCACCGTTCTGGCGGGAACGTTGTTATTGACGCAGAGCGCCGTCTCGCTCTTGATGAATACCGAGACCGGCGCCAGGTCTTTCAACGGGTCGTAGCCGATTTTGCGATATACGTGCGGCGCGATCGTTACCACGGCGGCGGTGACAGTCACCAGCGTATAACCATCGGGCGCCGCGCGCGCCGTCATCTCGACGCCCAGCGTGCCGCCCGCCCCCGGGCGGTTGTCGACCACGATCTGCTGGCCCATGCGTTCTGCCATGCGCGTAAACAGGATGCGCCCGTAGATATCGCTGGCGCTGCCCGGGTTGTTGGCCATGATCATGCGGATCGGGCGCACCGGGTATTCCTGTGCGGCGGCGTTGCTCGAGAGTACAGCCAGACCGAGTGCGCAGGCTGCCATCGTAATTTTTTGCATATTATTCTCCTCGCTTGCGTTTGAAGTCTCGCATATCCGGCGTTGTGTGCCTAGAGACTGTACGGTGAACGCACGGATTTATTGCGCGCTGTTTTGGCGCGATGCGATAATCAAAGAAAAACACTCACGCCGCGCTTACACTGCGTTGGCAAGATTCCGGAGAAGGCAATGTCCGCAGCAACCCAGGCAGCGAATAAAACCAGTTACGTGTATGACCTCGGTGGCGATGCCGGCAATGCGGCCGGCGGCGTAGCGCCCGCGTCGTGCAGCGCAAAAGTCGAAGTGCGGCCGGCCGCCGTGGCTTTGCACGGCACATCGGTTACCGGCGATCGCGCGCATGTTGCGCTGTTGCATGCGTCGCGCGGCAGTGGCTGTGCGCTGCAGAGGAGCACTGCGGAAAAATTCTTCTATGTATTGCAGGGCAGTCTGCTTGCCGATATCGATGGTCGTGTGATCGACGTGCCGGCGCTGC
>JANYDY010000011.1 GCA_025363435.1 Betaproteobacteria bacterium | reverse complement strand
AATGCCGGCTTCGTGAAACTCGCGCGCATGCTGCAGCATGCCGTCGCGGCCGTCCGGTGCGACGATGCCGATCTTGACGTCTTGTGCATCGGCAATGTGATTCTGATGCGAAAAATTCATCGCCCCGGGGTGAAAGGCTGTGATCTGGTTGTCGTCGAGATCGGTGGTGATGAAGGCCTGTGCGGTAAACGAATCGGCGACTGTGCGGATATGCGTCTGCGCGATGCGCAGCTTGTCGAGTCGCAATTGGTACGGCTGGTAGTCGTCGCCGACCGTCGCCATGATCAGCGGCGCGCCGCCGAGCATTTTCAGGCTGTAGGCGATGTTGCCGGCGCAACCGCCGTACTCGCGCCGCATATCGGGCACGAGGAATGCCACGTTCAGAATATGCAACTGCTCGGGCAGTATCTGTTCCTTGAAACGGCCGGGAAACACCATGATAGTGTCGTAGGCGATCGAACCGCAAATCAGCGTGTGCATGGTGTATTTTGTGCGCGTTAAAGGCGCGGATTATAGCATCGCCCCTCTGCACCCCCGCCGCGCGGCGGACCATCATTGCCGTCTGCTATGATTGCCGCACCGGTCATTCGCAATAACGGCAAGAGGAGAAAAAACCATGCTAGATGAGTTCAAGAAATTTGCCATGCGCGGCAATGTCGTCGACGTGGCGGTCGGCATCATCATCGGCGCCGCCTTCGGCAAGATCGTCGAGTCGCTGGTCAAAGACCTCATCATGCCGCCGATCGGCTTGCTGCTCGGCAAAGTCGATTTCGCGAACCTGTTCCTTGTGATCAAGGACGGCACTGCTGCCGGCCCCTACCTCAGCGTTGATGCGGCGCAAAAAGCCGGCGCCGTCACCTTCAATTACGGCATGTTCATCAACACCTGCATTTCGTTTTTGATTGTCGCCTTCGCGGTGTTTTTTCTGATCCGCCTGATCAACCGTCTGAAGGCCGCCGAGCCGGACGCGGCAGCAGCACCGACGCCCGAGGAAGTCGTGCTGCTGCGCGAAATTCGTGACGCGCTGAAAAAATAACGCGGCAGCAGCATAAAAAACGGCGCGGAGATCCGCGCCGTTTTTTATTTTTGCCCGCTACAGCGTTCTAGCCGAGCGCGATGATCAGCCACACCGCAACCACGTTGATCAGTGCCAGCATGACGGCGGCGCTGCCCATGTCCTTGGCGCGTTTTGCCAGCACATGATTCTCCAGCGAGATGCGGTCGGTAATTGCCTCTATGCTTGAGTTAATCAGTTCCGCGATTAGCACGAGCAGTATGCTCGCGATCATCAAGGCCTTGGCGACGCCGCTCACGTGCATGTGCAGCGCGAGCGGAACCAGAATCAGCGACAACAGCACTTCGAGGCGAAACGCATCCTCGTGCCGGAACGCCGCGGCCAGGCCGTCGAGCGAATAGAACAGCGCGTTGAGTATTCGTTTCACGCCTGCCCTCGCCGCCTTATTGCCGCATCACCGTTGTTGCGATTGTGCCGCGTGACGAATTATTTCAGCGCGGCGAGCGCGGCGTCGTAATCCGGCTCGGTTTTGATTTCCGGCACCAGCTGCGAATACTTGACCTTGTTGTTTTCGTCGAGCACCACAACGGCGCGCGCGGTCAGGCCTTTCAACGGACCGTCGGTGATGTCGACGCCGTATTTGGCATGGAAATCGTGGCCGCGGAAGCTCGACAGCGTAACGACGTTGTTCAAACCTTCAGCTTCGCAAAAGCGTTTCATCGCGAACGGCAAATCGCCCGAGACGACCAGCACCACCGTGTTGGCAAGACTGCCGGCCTGTTCGTTGAATTTGCGCGTCGAGGTCTGGCACACCGGGGTGTCGAGGCTCGGCACGATGTTGAGCACCTTGCGCTTGCCGGCATAATCTTTGAGGCTGACTTCCTTGAGGTCTTTGCCGGTCAGGCTGAAATCAGCGGCCGCATCGCCGGATTTTGGAAAGTTGCCGGCGACATTGATCGGGTTACCGCCGAGTGTAACGGTGGACATCTCTATTCTCCTTGAAGCGATTGAGGTGCAGGAATTGCGGGCCGGCAAGTATGCCTTGCGCCTGTGGCGCGCGCAACTTTGCGCGCCGCTACTGCGGATCGGCGTCGGCCACTTTTTGATACGCGTCGGCGTCGAGCAATCCGGAAAATTCCGCCGGATCACTGGGTTTCAACTTGAATATCCACGCCGCATAGGCGTCGGCGTTGATTTTTTCCGGCGCATCGGCAAGTTCCGCATTGACGGCAATCACCACGCCCGATGCCGGTGTATGCACGTCGGAAGCGGTTTTCACCGACTCGACGATGCCGCAAGCCTCATCTTTTTTGACCTGCCGGCCGACTGCAGGCGCTTCGACATAAACCAGATCGCCGAGCGTTTCCTGCGCGTGATCGGTGATGCCGACGGTAACCGTGCCGTCCGCCTCCTGCTTTAGCCAGGTGTGTGCGGGCGAATATTTGAGTCCGGATGGCGCAGTCATTTTTTGTTCCTTGTGTTCGAACGGTGCTGCATCAGCTTGAAGGCGCCGCCATCAGGTCGAGCCGGAATCCGGCAGCACCGAGATCGCCGCTGTCGATATTCAGCCGGATGGTAACTTCGGCGGCCGGCGCGATACCGGCGCGCCATTCCCTGCTGTTAGTCAGGTACTCATTGGGCATGAATATCCGCCGCGCCACCGTGTGCTCGCGCGTGTTGGTCAACACCACATCGAGTGCCGGATACCCGAGCGTGCTGCCGCCCTGATTGCGCAGGGTTGCTGTCAATATCACCAGACCCGGATTCGTTGTGTCGGCGGCCTGCATGTCGGAGGCTTCGATGCTGATCTGGCGCGGGCGTTGCGGCAGGGCCACCGTGCAATTCAGCGCCTTGCACCAATCATTCAATACCGGACGCGCCTCCGGCAGCGCTGCCGCAATATCGCCGCGATACAAAAAAACAAATTGCGCGCCGAGCAACATCAGCAGCAGTACGGAAGCAAACGCCCAGGCTGCGCCGCGCCGCCGCGGTGCGGGCGGCGTGAATGTCGCGGCGGATTGTTCGACTATTTCTGCAACCGGCAGCGCGACCGGCGCGGGTTCCGGTATAGCGTCGATGGCTTCCGGCACGACTGCCTCTGCAGCGGGCGGCGGCTCGACGGCGGCGCTCTGCTCATACGAGGCAGCAAACGCTGCATCGTCGGCAAACACGACCGCTGCAGGCTCGGCCGTTTCAAGCGCGGGCGTGATCGGCTCTGCCGCTACCGGTTCAGCGACTACTAGGGGCGGCGCTTCTTCGACCACCGGCGCCGCCGGCGCGACAACACGCGGCGCGACTTCAGCGGCCACCTCTTCAGGCATGGTTGCCAGCGCCTTGAAGCCGTCGAACACCAGCGCGCAACGCCCGCAACGCACCATGCCGTGCTGGGATTGCAATTGCTGCGGCGTCACGCGGAACGTGGTACTGCAGGACGGGCACTTTGTGGTCATGCTCATGCTTGGGTCCGCCTGCCTGAGGTCGCCCTCGTTTGCATCAGCGAATGAGGGCTGTTCTCACCCTCTCCCTGTGGGAGAGGGCGGGGTGAGGGATTGATCGCACTAGTTTTCATTTGCCATAAGACTATCGAGAAGCCTCAGCGATCAGCACCGTTTGCCCGTGAGCAAAACCCAACCGTCTTCGCGTTGCTCGCCGGTCATCTCGAACCATTCGTTGTAACAATCGATCACTTCGCCCGCCTGATGATCCAATATGCCTGAGAGTACGACGTGCCCACCGCGTTTCGCCGCACGCGCCAACAACGGCGCCAGCATCTTCAACGGGTTCGCCAATATGTTCGCAACCACCATGTCGTAGCTTGTGACGACCATGTAGTCGGCGCCCTCAACCTGAACAGCAACTTGATTTTGCATGGCATTATTGCGCGCGGCAAGCACGGCCGCCGGATCGATGTCGATGCCGATGGCGGCAGCTGCGCCCAGTTTCATGGCGGCAATGGCGAGAATTCCCGAGCCGCAGCCATAGTCGAGCGCCGTCCAGCCGGCACGCATATTCAGATCGAGCCATTCGAGGCACAAACGCGTGGTCGGGTGCGTACCGGTACCGAAGGCGAGACCGGGGTCGATAATCAGATTGATCGCGTGCGGGTCAGGCGGCGTGTGCCAGGTCGGCACCACCCATACGCGCGGTGATACCGCTACCGGTTTGAAATCGGCCTGCACCGCGCGCACCCAGTCCTGATCTTCGACGCGCTCTACCGAGTATTGCTGGTTGGGTTCGTAAGCGGCGGCGGCAAGCGCTGCGGGCAAGGCTACAGACACATCCGCGTGCTCGTCGAATAACGCGGATACACGCGCGAGTTCCCAGCTGCCTGCGTCGGGTTCACCTGGTTCATTGAAACGCGCGCATTCGCGCGGCGTGCCGGCATAGGCGTCGCCAATCTCCACCGAAACCGCCCCCGTTTCGAGCAACGCGTCGGCGAAAGTATCGACGTTTGCCGGAGCAACATCCAGTGTGATCACGAGCCAGGCCATGGGCGGAATTGCGAACCCTGCGCGGGTTACTCGCTCTTCACCGACTTGGCGAGTTTTTCTTCGAGATAGTGAATGCTGGTGCCACCACGCCGGAATGCCGCGTCCTGCATGAGATCAATATGCAGCGGCACGTTGGTCTTGATACCTTCGACCACCGTCTCCGACAGCGCAATGCTCATGCGTGCGATAGCCTGTTCGCGCGTGTCGCCGTAAGCGATCAGTTTGCCGATCAGCGAATCGTAATTCGGCGGCACGAAATAATTGGCGTAGACATGCGAATCGACACGGATGCCGGGCCCGCCGGGCATATGCCACGCAGTAACGCGTCCGGGCGACGGCGTAAATTTCAACGGGTCCTCGGCATTGATGCGGCATTCGATCGCGTGCCCCTTCAATTCGATGTCGCGCTGCTTCACCGGCATGCGTTCGCCGGCGGCGATGCGGATCTGCGCCTGCACCAGATCGATGCCGGTAACGAATTCGGTGACCGGATGCTCGACCTGCAGGCGCGTATTCATCTCGATGAAATAAAATTCTTCGTTCTCATAGAGAAACTCGAAAGTGCCCGCTCCCTCATAACCGATTTTGCGGCAGGCTTCGGCGCAACGTTCGCCGACGCGCACGCGGCTGCGCGCGGACAGATGCGGCGCCGGCGCTTCTTCAATGATTTTCTGATGCCGGCGCTGCATCGAGCAGTCGCGGTCACCGAGATAAATTGCATTGCGGAATTTGTCGGCCAGCACCTGGATTTCAATATGGCGCGGCTTCTCCAGATACTTTTCCATGTAGACCATGGGATTCGAAAATGCCGCCTGCGCTTCGGCGCGTGTCATTTGCACCGCGTTGAGCAGTGCCGCTTCGGTATGCACGACGCGCATGCCGCGGCCGCCGCCACCGCCGGCCGCTTTGATGATGACAGGATAACCGACTGCACGCGCGGTCTTGACGATTTCCTCCGGCACTTCAGAGAGCGAACCGTCGCTGCCCGGCACGCAGGGCACGCCGGCTTTTTTCATCGCCGCCTTGGCGCTGACCTTGTCACCCATCAGGCGTATGGTTTCGGCTTTCGGCCCGATGAAGACGAAGCCGCTTTTTTCCACGCGCTCGGCGAAATCGGCGTTCTCCGAGAGAAAACCGTAGCCCGGATGGATCGCCTCGGCATCGGTCACTTCTGCCGCGCTGATGATGGCCGGAATATTCAGGTAACTCAGCGCCGGTGCGGCCGGCCCGATGCACACCGATTCGTCGGCGAGTTTGACGTACTTGGCTTCGGCGTCGGCTTCGGAATGCACGGCAACCGTTTTGATGCCGAGCTCGCGGCAGGCGCGCTGCACACGCAGCGCAATTTCGCCACGATTGGCAATCAGGATTTTTTCAAACATGCGGGCGGGTCAACAGTAGCGCAATGCGGAAACTTAACCAATGACCATCAGCGGATGGCCGTATTCGACCGGCTGGCCGTTCTCGACCAGGATCGCCTTGATCACACCGGAACGGTCGGCTTCGATTTCGTTAAGCAGTTTCATTGCTTCAATGATGCAAACGGTTTCGCCTTCGGTCACGCTCTGGCCGACTTCGACAAAAGACTTGGCGCCGGGGCTGGGCGAGCGGTAAAAAGTGCCCACCATCGGCGATTTCAGCAAATGCCCTTCGGGTTGCGCCGGTGCGGCGGGCTCGCTTGGCGGTGCTGTAACCGCGAGCGGCGCAGCAGCAACCGCCTGCGTCACCACCGCCGCCGGCGCCTGGGTGCCGCTGCGGCTGATGCGGACTTTTTCCTCGCCCTCGGTAATCTCGAGTTCGGCAATCCCCGATTCCTCGACCAGATCGATCAATTTCTTAAGCTTGCGCAGATCCATGGTCATGCTCCCGGCGAATGCTGCAACGCGTAATCGAGCGCCAGTTCGTAACCCTTGCCGCCCAGCCCGCTGACGATGCCGACCGCGAGATCGGTGAAATACGAGTGATGGCGGAATTTTTCTCTGGCGAATACATTGGAAAGGTGCACTTCAATAAACGGGATGGCGACCGCCGCCAGCGCATCGCGCATGGCAATGCTGGTATGCGTGAATGCCGCCGGATTAATGATGATGAACTCGACGGCGTCGCGTTGCGCCTGCTGAATGCGGTCGACCAGTTCGCCTTCGATATTGCTTTGGTAGGTCACCAGCGCAACCCCCGCCCCGCGCGCGCGATCCGTCAAGCGCTGATTGATTGCCGCCAGCGTGGCCGAACCATAATGCGCAGGCTCACGCGACCCGAGCAGATTCAGATTCGGTCCGTGGATGACGAGGATGCTTTTCGGCGCAGACATGATGTCGATATTGCTGTCTTTTTATAAGTAGTAACCCGCCGAACCTGACATTGGCCGGCGACCCCAGCTAAATTCAATCAACCGGCAACACGATAACTGCAGATCGGCGCATTTTACGGGATTTTACCGCTTTCAGCCGAACATTTGAATGGCACCGCGGGGTTATCCGGCCCACAAGGGAGCGTTTGCCGCAACGCCACAAAACCAATGTACCAAGCCACGGCGACGCGCGCAAGGAGACCATCAAATCCCAGCAGTGTCAAGCAAGCCTGATCGGCAACATGGGCCAAATTTGCGAAGATATTGCATTTTCGCAGATTTTAAAAGCAGTTCTACCGCTTTTACCCGGCGTTTCTTTAAGGGTTAAAGCAAGGGCAAAAGCGTTTTTTCGAGCTTTTCCGGCTTCAATATGCCGACGACCGTGGCAATAACCCGGCCCGAACGGTCAATGATCAGACTGTAAGGCAGCACGCCGGCCCGATCGCCAACCTCGCGCGCCAGCTCCATGCTCTCAATACCGCCCACCAGCAGCGGATAGTTGATGCCCATCTCTTTGGCGTAGATCGCTACTCTTTCCGGCGTATCGACGGCGATGCCGACAAATTGCACCCCTTTCGCCGCATGATTTGCCTGGAATTTGATGAATTCCGGGATCTCTTCGCGACAGGGCGCGCACCAGGTTGCCCAGAAATTGACGACCAGAACCTTGCCGCGCCATTGTTCGAGCGACTGCGTCGCACCGTCAACCCCGGCGAGGCGTGCCGTCAGAATACGCTGGCCCGTCGCCACCGGGTCGGGCCCGCTATCGAATGCGCCGGCGCGCCATTGATAGACGAGAACACCCGCTGCCGCGAAGATGATTGCGGCGGCTGCCAGCGCAAGCTTTTGCCGCATCGGCTTTATCGCAAAACCGTGTCAAGTGTCGCCACGAAGCGGTCGGCCGACTGAAAACCAACCACGCGCAAGCCCTTGACCTCGTCGCCGCGGCGGTCGAAAAAGATGATGCCCGGCGGGCCGAACAAATCAAAACGCTTGAGCAGCGCCTTATGTTCGTCGAGATTGTCCGTGACATCGACTTGCAGGGCGACCATGCCGTCGAGGCGGCTTTTCACCGTCGCGGCGCTGAAAGTATCGCGCTCCATCTCCTTGCACGAGACGCACCAGTCGGCATAAAAATCCAGCATGACGGGTTTGCCAGCGGCGGCGCGCACGGCACGATCGAGTTCGGCAAGATTGCTGACGCGCTGAAAATGCACCGCCGGGCCAGCCGGTGCGGCGGCGCCGCGCAAGCCGCTGAGCGGCTGCAAAACATCGCGCGCGCCGGACAACGCGCCGACGACCAGCGCAATGCCCGTGACCAGGGCAATGATGCCCACGCCCTTGAACAACCGCCGGTAGCCGGGCGCGCCGTGCGGCAGCGGATCGAGCGCATGCAAATGCACCGCAAACATGATCAACAACACCGCCCATGCGAGGAAATGCGCCATCGGCGGCAACAGCGGTGAAATCAGGAAAATCGCCACCCCGAGCAGCACCACGCCGAAGAAACGTTTCACCGTGTCCATCCACGGGCCGGCCTTGGGCAACAACGTGCCGGCCGAGGCGCCCACCACCAGCAGGGGCACGCCCATGCCCATCGCCAGCGCGAACAGGGCCGCGCCGCCGAGTACGGTATCGCCGGATTTGCTGATGTAGAGCAGCGCGCCCGCCAGCGGTGCAGCGACACAGGGGCCGACGATCAGCGCCGACAACACACCCATGCCGAAGACGCTGGCGAAATGCCCGCCATGCAAACGGTTACTGGTCACCGCCAGTTTGCTCTGCAGCGAGCTCGGCAGCTGCAATTCATAGAAGCCGAACATCGACATCGCGAGCACCACAAACAAGGCGGCGAAGCCGCCGAGCACCCACGGCGTCTGCAGCGCCGACGACAACATGGTGCCGAGCAGTCCGGCGGCAACGCCGGCCGCCGCATAGGTAATCGCCATGCCGAGCACGTAAGCGAGCGACAAGGCAAAGCCGCGCGCATGCGTCAGATGTTCGCCGTGCGGCACCAGTATGCCGGACAGTATCGGGATCATCGGGAACACGCAGGGGGTCAACGCCAGCAGCAACCCGAACCCGAAAAAACTCGCTACCAGCGCGAGAAAGCTGCCCTTGAACAATTCTGCAATCAAAGCGTCTTCCGAGCGTGGCGCCGGTTTCGCTGCCGGTTCGGGCGGTGCCGCGCGCGCGAATTCGGAGGCGCCGGGCGCGGCTGCCGCACTTGAAAATCCGGCGCGCCTGAGTTCGGCGCGCTGCTCCTGCGGCGGATAACAGACGCCGAGATCGGCGCAGCCCTGCGACACTGCCTTCAGCACAAACCCTGCTGCTGCGGCATCGAAACCGCTGAGCGGCAGCAGCAGCGTCACGGTGCCGCGATAGATCTGCACACTGCCGAAAAATTCGTCTTTTTTAATCTGTCCCGCCGGCAATTTCGTGGCGTCGACGGCGATTGCCGCCGGGTCGGCGCTGAACTTGAATTTCTCGCGGTACATGTAATAGCCGCGGGCGATTTCATAACGCACTTCGACTTTATTCTCCTCGACCAGCCGCGCCGAAAAGCGGAAGGCTTTTTCGGGCTCGAGCAGATCGGGATCCTGGCCGCGTGCAGCACAGGCCAGCAACATCAACACAGCAAGCAAAAGGGCGCGTATGGGCATGGTCGGTCAGTCGGTTTTAATTACGGTTTGCGCGTGCACCCAGTCGAGAAAACCGGCCGAGCCGCGCTCTACAGAGACTGCGATAATTTCCGGAAGTTCGTACGGATGCAGGCTGCGTATGGCCGCCTCGACATCGTCATACATTTCGCTGCGCGTCTTGATCAGCAGCGGCACCTCGGTCGCCGTCTCGACCGCGCCCTTCCAGCGATACACCGAAGTGCATTCAGCGAGCAGGTTGACGCAGGCGGCCAGACGGCGTTCGATCAGCGCATCGGCAATGCGTTGCGCCACCACGCGATCAGGCGCATTGGTCAAAACGATAACGGCACTCATCGCGTGCTATCCCCTATCCCTATCCCTGTACACCCGGAACAGCCGGCGCGGCGATGCCCTCGCGCACCGTCGGATAACGCAGCGTAAGCCGCAGTTCGCGCTTGATGCGCTGATTCGACAGGCGTCGCGATTCGCCCATAAACGACAACAGCGCCGGCGCGATGCGCTGGCACGCCTCTTCACGCGACACCCGCGGCGGCCGCGGCAGGCCGTAACGATCGGCGACCAGATCGAAATAGTCGCCCATCTTCAGCACGCTGTCGTCGCTGGCGTTGTACATGCGGCCCGGCGTGCCGAACGACAGCGCCGCCACCGCCATGCGCGCGAGATCGTCGGCGTGGATGTGATTGGTATAAGAATCCACATCGGCGCGCAGCGCCGGTGTGCCCTCGCGCAAACGCTGCAGCGGCAGACGCGCTTCCGAATAGATGCCGGGTGCGCGCAGCACGCAAATGCTGACACCGCTGCGGCGGCCCCACTCGCGCAAGCGCTGCTCGGCATCGACGCGGCGTTGTGCGCGCGCCGTCTGCGGCCGCAGCGGCTGTGTCTCATCGATCCACGCGCCGGCGCAATCGCCGTAGACGCCGCTGGTGCTGATGTAGACGAAGCGCTGTGGTAGACTTTTTGCCTTGGCGAGCGCTGCAATCAGATGCGCGGTGCGTGTATCGCGTGAACCAGTGGAAGGCGGCGGTGCGCAGTGCAGAACATCATGGGCAATCCCGGCGAGTCCGTGCAGAGTCGATGGCGCGTCGAGATCGCCGGCGATCGGCAGCAGGCCCTGCGCGCGCAACAATTCAGCACGCTCCGGGCTGTGCGTCAGCGCGTAGATGCGATAACGCGCACGCAACAGCGGCAGCGCGCGCAGCGCAACGTCGCCGCAACCGATAATCAGTAATCGCCGCATAGCCCTAAATTGTAACCGAAACCACCATTATCCCGCCGTCAATGCAGATGCCGAACCAGGTCACCCTTAAACCGAGCGATCACGTCTTCACCGTCAAGACCGGCGAAACGATACTCGATGCCGCGCTGCGCGAAGGCTTTGTTATTTCCTATGGCTGCCGCAACGGCGCCTGCGGCACCTGCAAAGGCAAAGTGCTCTCGGGCGAAGTCGATTACGGCAGCTACCAGGCGAGCGCCCTGCCGGAGGCCGACAAGCGCCAGGGCTATGCGCTGTTCTGCCAGGCGAAACCGCGCGGCGATGTCGTCGTTGAATGCCGCGAAGTCGGCGCCAGCAAGGACGTCCAGATCCGCACGCTGCCGGCACGCGTGCAGAAAATGCAAAAGCTGGCGGCGGACATCATGCTGGTCGAACTGAAGCTGCCGGCATCCGAACGCCTGCAGTTCCTCGCCGGGCAGTACATCGACATTCTGCTTAAAGATGGCAGCCGCCGCAGTTTTTCAATGGCCAACGCGCCGCACGATGACGCAGTACTGCAGCTGCATATGCGCAATTACGGCGGCCCGTTTTCGACGCATGTGTTTTCGAAAATGAAAGAGCGCGACATCCTGCGCTTCGAAGGCCCGCTCGGCACTTTTTATCTGCGCGAGTCCGGCGAGAAGCCGGTCATACTGCTCGCCAGCGGCACCGGCTTTGCGCCGGTCAAAGCCATCGTTGAACATGCGTTCCACACGCATATTGCGCGACCGCTGATCCTCTACTGGGGTGCGCGCACGCGCGCCGACCTCTACATGAACGAACTGGTCGAGCGCTGGGCGCACGAGCACAACAATTTCAAATACGTGCCGGTGCTGTCGGACCCGCTGCCGGTCGATCAATGGAGCGGTCGCACCGGCCTTGTGCATGAAGCGGCGATGAAAGACATTGCCGACATGAGCGGTTGCCAGGTCTATGCCTGCGGCGTGCCGGTAATGGTGGAATCGGCGCAGCGCGACTTCGCGGCGCAATGCGGACTGCCGGAGACGGAATTTTTCTCCGATGCGTTTACGCCGGCAACACCGGCGTAAAGAGTTATATCGCGCCCGGCAACACCGGCGTAAAGGGTTAATCCGCGCCCGGCAACACCAGCGTAAAGAGTAGTCCGCGCCCGCTACAGCGGTGTGCGGCGGCGCCCGCCGGTCAATTGTTTGACCTGCGCCAGCGCCAGATCAAGACTTTCACGATAGTGCCGGCGCGCCGCATCGGCGTGGCCGAGCCGGTCGTGCAATTCCGCCAGCGCGAGATGCGCCGAACAGGTCGGCTCGAGCGCCACGCTGGCGTCGAGATAACTCTGCGCCTTGCCCCATAACTCCTGCTGCGCGCATAACCTGCCCAGCGTCAGCAGCAACACGCTATCGCGCGGATTTGCCGCCAGCCATTTCTCGGCGCGCTCGATGCGCCGCACCGTCGCTGCACCCGCGCATTCGGCGTACCAGCCGACCAGTTCGGAATCCCATTCCTGCTCGATCGCCGTCTCGATAATCCGGCAGGCCTGCTCGCCGCCGCCGAGTGCGGTGAAGCATTGTGCGGCGGCCGCCGCCACCTTGGGATCGCGCTTCTGCTCGGCCGGAATTTTCTGCCAGTAATCCTCCAGCGCAAAACGATCGAGCGCGCGGCGTTTCAGATTTTCGATCTGCGCATAACGGCGCAATTGCACCGCCTGCGCCGCGTCGAACACACCGCGCCGCGTCAACTGGTCGATCAACGGCAGCGTCTGCTCCCAGTTTTTCGCCTGTTGCTGCGCGCGCAACTCAAGGCGCAAACCGGCGGTGTGTTTTTCCGGCAGCGCCTTCAACACCAGCAGCGCTTCCTGAAAACGCCGCTGCTCAAGCAGCAGTTCGGCTTCGGCGATCACGCGCATGGCGACATCATCCGGCGCGCGCTCACCGGCCCTGGCCAGATATTCATCGCGCCGGTCGTAACGGCGCAGTTCGTGTGCGGCACGCGCCGCCAGCACCGCGCCAAGCGCCGGTATTTCATCGGATTCAATGACGGCCGCTGCGGCTTTTTCAGCGCGCCCGTAACGCCCTTCAAAAAACGCGCGCAGCGCATCGAGCAAAGCCGTGCGCGCATCGTCGCGGCGGCGGCGCGCGCGATACTCGCGCACGCGCGCCGGTAACTCGAGCGCGCCCAGCACGAAGCGCAACAACAGATAAGCGAGCGCTATCGCGGCAAGACTGCCGAAGACGAACAGGTTCAACGAGAGTTCTACGCGATACGGCGGCGACACCAGCAGCACGTAACCGGCGTTGAAACGCAAAGCCAGCGCCAGCGCCACCGCCAGCGCGAATAGGCCCAGTATCCAGAATACCCAGCGCATGGCGGCGCTCAACGACGCTCGACGGTGGCGCGGAAATTACGCACCGCGTCGAGACTCGCCGTCACATCCGGCAGCTCGACGCTGATCGCACTGTCGTGCAGCTGGCGCACAGTAGCAAGCGCGTTCGCAACCGCTTCCTTGCGCGCGTCGAAATAACGCGTCAACCAGTCGCGCGCCGCTCTCAGGTCGGCTTTGTAACTCTTCTCGTTGTGCGCGAGCAGCGCGAGGCGCGCACCGAGCAGGCGCAGACGCAGATTTTCGCGCAGAAAATACGTTTGTGAAACCGACAGCGGTGCCGTATCGGCGCTGTCGATTTTTTCGATACGCACGAGATCCCTGACTTCCTGCCAGAACTCGCGGGCAAAACGCAGCCACGGATTTGCTTCGGGTGGCGCCGCTTTGCGCGCCACCGGCGCTTCGGACGGGCGCACTTCGATCAGCAGCGGCAGCGCCTCGATGCCGGCGGTAATATCGTCAAGACGCGCGGCAATCGCGGTGATATCGACGCGCGGCGCCAGTTTGAGGCGCTCGACATCGCGCGCAATCGCCTTGCGCAGAACCGCCAGTTGCGGACGGTCGACGCGCACCAGCCTGGCGTCAATCGACTGCAACGCAATCAGGGCTGCGCGCACATTGCCGGCGACCTGGATCTGCTGATTCGCGATCAGCAGCGTTTGCTCGACATCGGCGAGCAGGGATTCATCGCGGCTGCGCGCCAGCTCCTGATACATCGCCTCAAGCGCGACCTGCTGGTTTTGCGATTCATGCTGCTTCGCTTCGAGCACTTCAAGTTTGCCCTGCGCTTCGCGCGTGGTATCGCGCACCTGCTCGGCAGCGTTGCGGCTTTCACGGTTTTCAGCATCGGCGCCGGCAAGGCGGCGCGCGAGTTCGGTTTGCAGCGTTTTCATCTGCTGATGATTGTCGTACCACTGCAGCGCCAGCAGAAATGCCGCGGCGGCGGCAATCATCACAGCCGGTTGCCGATACCAGCCGCGCTGCGCGGGTTCTGCCGGTGTAGCGTTGGTTGCAGTATTTGATTCAGCGGGGTCGGGTATGGTCATGGTGAGAACTCTAAACAGTGGCTGCCGCAGTGTAAACCGTTGTCACTGCGCGCGGCCGAACCAGGCAATGAGACCGGCGATCAGCCCGTCGTCGCCCTGCGCGGTCAGCCCGACCTGTGCGCAGCCGGCCTCCAGCGCGGCGCGTTCGATGCGCGCGTGCGGCACGAACAGCGGCGTCTGTTGCAGATATTCGCGTCCGGCCGCGCCGATCAAAGTGCACAGATTGCGCAGACCTTCACTGCTGGTGACGGTAACGGCGTCGATCTCTCCGCCGGCCCACGCCGCGAGCAGGGGCGCGGCATCGGCTTGCGGCAGGGCACGCCGGTAACAGGCGGCGTATTCGACGGCGGCGCCGCGCGCGCGCAGCGTTTCGCCCAGCAGTTCGCGTCCGCCGTCGCCGCGAAATACCACGATGTTTTTGCCGGCGACCGCCTGCAACGCCGGCATTTCAAGCAGCGCCTCGCTATCAAAACGCGCCGGCGCGATGACGCCGGCAATGCCCTGGCGCACGAGTTCGCGCTCGCCGCCGCGGCCGACGGTCGCCGCCTGCACGCCGGCGGGCCAGGCGCGGCGCGCCTTGATCGCTTGCATGCCCTCGCGCGCCGCGTTCGGACTGACGAATACCGCAAGATCGAAGCGCTCAAGACGATCGATCACCGCAGCAAGCGCCGGCGCATCAGCCGGCGCAAGTATTTCTATGGTTGGAAAAACAATGCTGCGTGCGCCGGCAGCGGCAAGTGCGGCAGTCAGGCCCTGGCACTGCTGCGCCGGACGCGTCACCACCACGCCTTTACCCGCGAGCGGCGCGCGCACAGCAGAGGTCATGAGGCAAGTGCCGCGAGTATCTCCGCCGCACCCTGCGCCAGCAGGCGGCGCGCCAGTTCGCTGCCGAGCGCCTCCGGATCGCGCGCATCTGCGCTCAACTCGTCGCGCACAATCCGCGCGCCGTCGCGGCGCGCCACAAACGCGCGCAGGCGCAGCATGTTGCCTTCGTGCTGCGCGTAGGCGCCCAGCGGCAACTGGCAGCTGCCGGACAGCGCGCGGCTCAAGGCGCGCTCGGCGCGCACGCACAGCGCCGTCGGCTGGTGATTGAGCGCGCCGAACGACGCAATCAGATCGGCGCGATCACTGCGGCATTCGATGCCGAGCGCACCCTGCCCCGGCGCCGGCAGGCTTTGCTCGGGCGGCAAAATCGCCGTAATGCGGTCGGCGAGGCCGAGACGTTTGAGCCCGGCCGCGGCGAGTATGATGCCGGCGTAGGCGCCGTCATCGAGTTTTTTCAGCCGCGTCTGCACGTTGCCGCGCAGCGGTTCTATCGTCAGCTGCGGGTAACGCGCGCGCAACTGGCTTTCGCGGCGCTGGCTCGAGGTGCCGACCACGCTGCCCGCCGGCAGCGCATCGAGCCCGCCATAACGGTTCGAAACGAAGGCATCGCGCGCGTCTTCGCGCTCGCTGATCGCCGCCATGGCAAAACCGTCGGGCAAAACCATCGGCACGTCTTTCATCGAATGCACGGCGAGGTCGGCGCGGCCGTCGGCGAGCGCTTCTTCAAGCTCCTTGACGAACAGCCCCTTGCCACCGATTTTGTCGAGCGCCTTGTCGAGGATGCGGTCGCCCAGCGTGGTCATGCCGAGAATGGTGACGGAGCATTGCGGGTATAATGCAACGAGTCGCGCCTGCACATGACGCGCCTGCCACATCGCCAGGGCGCTTTCGCGCGAGGCGATGATCAGCCGCGCAGGCGGCACGGGGTTTACGGTTGCTGCGGCTTTATTGGCTGGGCTCACGCAAATTTGCGCCGGAGAATGAAAATGAAAAATTTCCTGCAACAAAAACTCGGACGATTCGTGATTGCGCTGGCAATTTTAGCATGTGCGTCTGCGGTCACCGCGGCGCAACCGTTTCCGCCGATCGACATCGCCGATGATTTTGTGACCATCGGCAAACTTGCCGCCACGCGCAAGGCGCCCATCATGCTGGTGTTCACGCGGCCCGAATGCCCTTATTGCGCACGCGCCAAAAAAGAACACCTCGAACCGATGCGCGTCAGCCAGAACTACGGCGCCAAGATCATCATGCGCGAAATCGTCGCCGCCGATGAACGCACGGTGCTGCGCGATTTCGACGGCAATACGACGACGCACGGCGACTTCGCGCGCAAATACGATGTTCGTTCAGTACCGACCATTCTGGTGGTGGACTCCAAGGGCAAGCCGCTCGCCGAGCCCATCATTGGCCTGACCTCGACCGATTTCTACAATCTCTATCTCGAACAGGCAATCGACGCCGGCCGCATGGCGCTGCGGCCCTGACCGCAGCCGCGGTAAACCGCGCGCAGTCTAGTTGCACTCCTGAACCGTGCCCTCGCGCTTGCGTTTGACCGCGTCGGCATAAGACAGCAGTTCGAAATTCACAAACACCAGATCCTTGCCGCGATAGGCGGCAATCTGCCCCGATTCATTCTGCCAGCGTGTTGCGTCTGCGGCGGCGCCGTTCTGCGGCGCGCCGTTGCGTACGCGCAGCTGCGCCATCACGGCCTCGTAGTGCTGCACTTCCGCGCTCATTGAAAACTGGTAGAGCCGGCCGTTCAGAAAATGCAGCCGGATTTCCCGCGTCGCGATGCCGGCGAGCTTTTCGTCATGCGACACGCAGCCGATGTCGGCCTGCGGATCGTCGCGCCGCATGCAACCGTAGCCGCGTTTGCCGAGGTCCGGTTTGTTGCCGGCCATCTGCGCCAGCGAAGTTGTGATGTAGCGGAAATCCAGATCGCGCTCGAGTCTGGCGTAGCTTGAGCCGAGCGCAATGTCGAGCAGGCCGAATACTTCTTCGTCGGCGCCGAACGCCGGCATGGCCGCGCATGCCAGCAATGCAAAAACAGCTTTGAGCTTCACAGGATCCTCCCGAATTCACGCACGATATGCTGTTGCCGCCGGCTCACCGGCAGCTTCTCGTCGACATTGTTCAAGACCACCGCCCAGCCGCCCTCGCCTTCGCCGTCGGCATCGATAAACGCGCCGCGCTCGAAACCGCGTATCGCCTCCTTGGCGACGATGCAGTTGCGATGTATGCGCACGAAGCGGCCGAGAAACTCCTGTTCGAGCTTGGCAAGCGATTCTTCGAGCAGGAATTCGCGCGCCGCCGTGCGCACCGTCACGTATTTCAGTTCGGCCTTGAGAAACAACACGTCGGCAAGCGGAATCAGATGAATGCGGCCGCGTTCATTAACAGACAGGTGAGAGCGCCCTTCGCGGCGCATTTCATTCAACACGTCCGGCTGCAGCGGCGCGATGGCGCGCGCGCGCGACAGCGCTTCGAGCAGCCGCGCCACGCGGATCGGCTTCAACAGGTAGTCGATAGCGTGTACTTCGAAGGCCTTCAAGGCGTAGGCATCGTAGGCGGTGGTAAAAATCACCGCCGGCGGCATTTCGAGTTTTTGCAGATGCTGCGCCACTTCAATGCCGTCGATTTCGGGCATGCGGATGTCGAGCAGCACGACGTCGGCAGCGCACTCCGGCAGCAGTTCGAGGGCGCGGCGGCCGTTATCGGCTTCGCCGGCAATTTCCAGCGGCAGCTTCAGCGCGCAATCACCGAGCAGATCGCGCAGGCGGTTACGCGCCGGCGCTTCATCGTCGACGATCAGCACGCGCAATAGCCGCGTTTCACTCATGCGTGCTCCGTCACATATGGCATCACGATATACACCTCATAACTGTCCTTACCGGCGATGGTTTTGATACTCGCTTCGGCATCAAAATGCAAAGCCAGGCGTTCGCGGATATTGGCCAGCGCCATGTGATTGCCGGCGTGATGAACGTTTTCCGCACGGTACGGGTTACGCAGCAACACCCGCACGCGGTCGCCGTCGCGGCGCAATTGTATGGTGATGAGGCCGGGCTCGACGCGCGGCTCGATGCCGTGATAAACGGCGTTCTCCAGCAGCGGCTGCAACACCAGCGGCGGCACCAGCGCGTCACCGGGAAAATCCACCACATCCCATTCGATCTGCAGCCGCTCTCCGAGCCGCAGCTGTTCGATATTCAGATACTGTTTGGCCAGCGCGATCTCCTGCGAAAACGGCGTCAGTTGCCGGTTGTCCGCCATCAACACGCGGTACATCTCGGCCAGATCTTCAATCACCTGTTCAGCGCGCCGCGGATCCTGGCGCATCAGACTCAACACCGCATTGATGCTGTTGAACAGAAAGTGCGGCCGGATGCGTGCCTGCAGCGCCTGCAGCCGCGCCTCGGTCAGCGCCGGCGACAGCGCGCGGCCGCGCAGGTCGAAATAGCCGACCAGCACGCCCGTCACCAGCAGCGTGAACAGCCAGTAACGCTCGAGCGCACCGGTTGAATTGAATACCTGATGACCGAGAAAATACATTGCGGTCGCAACCACCAGCTCGATCGCAATCAGCGCCGCAATCGCAACCCGGTAATTCAGGCGATGCAGCAGATTGTTGATGCCCGCCAGCACCAGCAGGCTCAACAGCAGGATAGGCTGCACCTGCGCGGACATCTCGACCAGCACCTCCATCAAGGGCAGCGGCTCGCTGGTTTCAAGCAGCGCGGCGGCCAGGCAAATGCCGTCAACGATGACCAGAATGCGCAGCAGAATCCCGAGGTTGCGGAAGTTCGGCAGGGCGCCTGCGTTGGCGTTTTGATTTATACTCATCGTTTGATTATGTGAGAGCGCGACACGTGGCGCAAGAGAAAGCAAAAGATCCGGCGCTGTGGTCGGGCCGTTTCAGCGAGCCCGTCTCCGAACTCGTCAAACGCTTTACCGCCTCGGTCGATTTCGACCGCCGGCTGGCCGAATTCGACATCGACGGTTCGTTCGCCCACGCGCGCATGCTTAACGCCTGCGGCATATTAGGCACCGACGACCTCGCCGCCATCGAAAAAGGCCTCGGCCAGGTACGCGAAGAAATCCGCGCCGGCAGCTTCGAGTGGTCGCTTGACGCCGAAGACGTGCATCTGAATATCGAGAAACGCCTCACCGCGCTGGTCGGCGACGCCGGCAAGCGCCTGCACACCGCGCGTTCGCGCAACGATCAGGTCGCCACCGATGTGCGCCTGTACTTGCGCGCCTCGATAGACGACATCGTTGATTTGATCAAATCGACGCAGAACGCGCTGCTCGATCTGGCGGACAACCACGCCGCCACCATCATGCCCGGCTTCACCCACATGCAGGTGGCGCAGCCGGTGTCGTACGCGCATCATCTGATGGCCTATTTCGAAATGCTGGCGCGCGATGCACAACGCATGACCGACTGCCGCAAACGCGTCAACCGCCTGCCGCTCGGTGCGGCCGCACTTGCCGGCACTTCGTTTCCGATCGACCGCCAGATGGTGGCGAAGGAACTCGGTTTCGACGGCGTCTGCGAAAATTCGCTCGACGCGGTGTCCGACCGCGACTTCGCGATTGAATTCTGCGCAGCATCGGCACTTCTGATGGTGCATCTATCGCGCTTTTGCGAAGAGCTCATTATCTGGATGAATCCGCGTTTTGCGTTTGTCGATCTGGCCGACCGCTTCTGCACTGGCTCGTCGATCATGCCGCAGAAAAAAAATCCCGATGTGCCCGAATTGATTCGCGGCAAGACCGGCCGCGTCAACGGCCATCTGGTGGCACTGCTGACCCTGATGAAGGGCCAGCCGCTCGCCTATAACAAGGACAATCAGGAAGACAAGGAACCGCTGTTCGACACGGTCGACACGCTGACGGCGAGCCTGCGCGTGTTCGCCGACATGGTCGGCGGCATCAAGGTCAATGTCGATGCCATGCGCAAGGCCGCGCTCGAAGGCTACGCCACCGCCACCGACCTCGCCGACTATCTGGTCAAGAAAGGGTTGCCGTTTCGTGAAGCGCACGAAGCGGTCGCACAGGCGGTCAAATTCGCCGACGGTCGCGGCTGCGATCTGTCGGCGTTGAAGCTTGCCGAACTGCAGCAGTTTTCACCGCTCGTCGACAAGGATGTGTTCGCCGCGCTGACGCTCGAAGGTTCGCTGAAGTCGCGCCACCACATCGGCGGCACCGCGCCCTCGCGCGTCAAGGCCGCCATCGCCAAAGCGCGTAAAGCCGTCAGTTGAGTTCTGGTAGCCCGGAAGGAGCGCAGCGCATTCCGGGCTACTGCATTCGCCTGTCCCGGGATACGCTGCGCTCCTCCCGGGCTACAAATACCGGACGTCCCCGCGCAAGAATCGGATAGATCGGGGGCGCCTGCCGGCGTAGGATGCGGCAGCATGAAAGATGCCGAAATCGATCGCCAACGCAGCGCCGTAGTCAGGGTGTGCAAACACATCGCCGCACACGCTGACACCGCATTGACGCTGGCTGCACTCGGCAAACTCGCCGGCATGAGCCCGTTTCATCTGCAACGCCTGTTCAAACGCATCGTCGGCGTGTCGCCGCGCGAATACCAGGAAACCTGCCGCCTCGACGCCTTCAAGCGCCACGCGCGCGGCACAGGCTCGCTCGCCGACGCCACCTTCGCCGCCGGTTTCGGCTCGAGCAGCCGGCTTTATGAAAAATCCGTACAACTCGGCATGACACCCGCGCGTTATCAACAGCGCGGTGCCGATCTGGACATCCGCTATACGATTTTCGCCTCTCCGCTCGGCCATGTATTGATCGCCGCCACCGCGCGCGGCGTCTGCAAGATCAGTCTCGGCTCGAATGTACGGGTGCTCGAAACCGAATTGCGTGACGAGTTTGCCGCCGCCGCCTGCATCCGCGATGACAAAGCGCTGCGGACATTTCAAAAAACGCTGGCGCGTTATCTTGCCGGCGGCAACCCCGATCTCGGTCTGCCGCTCGACGTTCGCGCGACGGCATTTCAGCGCAAGGTGTGGAACATTCTGCGTGCTATCCCGTACGGCGAAACGCGCAGCTACAGCGAAATTGCGGTCAAGGCGGGTTCACCGTCATCGGTGCGCGCAGTGGCGCGCGCGATCGCCACCAATCCGGTCGCGCTGGTGGTGCCCTGCCATCGCGCCGTCAGAAAAAACGGCGAACTCGCCGGTTATCGCTGGGGGGTCGAGCGCAAGCGCACACTGCTTGCGCAGGAACACAATTACGCGTTGAAGAAAATTTCGCGGTAGCCGGTATAAACGGAAATGATCGCGACCGGCACCACCGCCAGCAGCCCGAGGCCGAAAGGAATCGCGGCGACGATCAACAACACGAACAGGACAATGCCGTAGAGCGTAAATGCGATCACGTTCTTCAGAGAGCCGGAGAAACTCGCTTTCAACGCTGCGCCCGGTTTAAGGCCGTCGAACACAATCAGCGGCGCGGCAAACCACAGCGCCATATAAACCGGGATGCTGACGACCAGTGCCACGAATACCACGATCACAAACGTCAAGCCCATCGCCGCCAGCGACGCGGTGCCGCCGAGCAGCGACGCAAATATGCCGGCGCCGCCGGCCAGCAACAATCCGGCCATCACAACAAGCAGCGGCACACAGGCAAAGGCGCCAATCACCATGAGATCGCTGGTTTTGTTTTTGAAGCCGCCGAACAGCAATTCAACTGCAATGTCCTCATCGTTGTCGGTCGCGCGACAGGCCAGCATGAAGCCGGCCCCGAATACCGGAAACAGCAGCATGGTGGCAAGTCCGCCGAGGAAGGGCACCATGCCCAGCAGCGCGCAACAAACAAAGTAGATGATGAACAGCAGCACCCACATCGCGGGCTGCTTCATGAACAGCGTAAACGCCGACGAAATCCACGTCCAGCCGCGCCCGGCATCAAGCGATCTGCCCGCCGCATTAAAACCTGCGGCAGATGCCTCGCCGGTCGCCGCAGCCGGCGCTTGATACGGATTGATTTCGCTCATGCTGATGTCCTTTGATGCAACGGGTTTGACGCAAATCGTCCGGACTATCCTAGTGTAATAAGCGCAGCATTACAAATTGCACAACCCGGCGCACCGTTACGGCACGCGGCAGCAGTTAAAATACCGGCATGAACGCTCCCGCCGCGTCCGCGCAACTGCGCGCGCCTATCACTGCCGACATTGGCGCACTCGAACGCGCACTTGCCAGGCGCGTCCGCGGCGAAGTGCGTTTTGATACCGGCAGCCGCGCCGCCTATGCCAGCGATGCCTCGAACTACCGGCAGGTGCCGATCGGCGTAGTGCTGCCGCGCGATGTCGACGACATCATCAATACGCTGGAGATCTGCCGCCACTTTGACGTGCCGCTGTTGATGCGCGGCGGCGGCACTTCGCAGAACGGCCAGTGCGTCAACATCGCAGTGGTCATCGACACCTCGAAATACATGAACCGTGTGCTCGACATCGACGCGCGCGCGAGTACTGCCGTAGTCGAACCCGGCGTCGTCTGCGATGCCTTGCGCAACGCCGCCGAACGCCACGGACTCACTTTCGGCCCCGATCCGGCGACGCACAGCCGCTGCACGCTGGGCGGCATGATAGGCAACAATTCCTGCGGCGCGCATTCGGTGATGGCGGGCAAAACCGTCGAGAACATCGAGGCGCTGGAAATTCTCACCTACGATGGCCTGCGCATGTGGGTCGGGCCGACTTCCGACGACGAACTCGCGCGCATCATCGCTGCCGGCGGACGCCGCGGTGAAATTTATGCGAAGCTGCAAGCGCTGCGCGACCAGTATGCGGAACTCATCCGCACGCGTTATCCGAAACTCAAACGCCGCGTCTCCGGCTACAACCTCGATCAACTGCTGCCGGAAAACGGTTTCAATGTTGCGCGCGCGCTGGTCGGCACTGAAGGTACCTGCGCGCTGACGCTGCAGGCAAGAACGAAGCTTGTGCACAGCCCGAGCCAGCGCGTCATGCTCGTTCTCGGTTATCCGGACATCTATATTGCCGGCGACGCGGTGCCGGAAATCCTGCCCTTCGGCCCGATCGCCACCGAAGGCCTCGACTACCGCATCATCGGCGGCCTGCAGGAACGGGGCCTCAAAGCTGCCGACATCGCGAAGCTACCTGGCGGCCGCGCCTGGATCATGATCGAGTTCGGCGCCGATACCGTTGACGCAGCGACCGCGCAGGCCAATGCGTTGATCGCGCATTACGCCGGCCGCGCCGATGCGCCGAGTCACTGGCTGATCACCGACCCCGCCGAGCAGGAACCGATCTGGAACATCCGCGAGACCGGCGCGTCTGCTACCGCATTGGCGCTCGAAGGCCACGGCAGCGATCCGAACGTCGGCTGGGAAGACGCCGCCGTCGATCCGTTGCGCCTCGGCCAGTACCTGCGCGAGTTTCAGAAGCTGGTTGATGACTTCGGTTACCAAACTTCGCTCTACGGCCATTTCGGCGATGGCTGCATCCACGCGCGCATCACCTTTGATCTGAAAAGCCGCGAGGGCATTGCGAAGTGGCGCGAATTCATACGCGGCGCGTCGGAACTCGTCGTCAAATACGGCGGCTCGCTGTCGGGTGAGCACGGTGACGGCCAGGCCAAGGCAGAATTTCTGCCTATCATGTACGGCACAGAACTGATGCAGGCCTTCCGCGAATTCAAGGCGATCTGGGATCCGCGCGGCCGCATGAATCCGGGCAAGGTCATCGACGCCTACCGCATCGACGAAAACCTGCGCCTCGGCCCCGATTACAAGCCGGCGCAACCGGCAACGCGTTTTGCGTTCAAAGCGCCGGAAGGTAAAGGTTTCTCGCGCGCACTCGAACGTTGTGTGGGCATGGGCAAATGCCGCGGCCAGCACGGCGGTACCATGTGTCCGAGTTATCGTGCCACCGGCGAAGAACGCTACTCGACGCGCGGCCGCGCGCGCCTGTTGCAGGAAATGCTGCGCGGCGAGGTTGTCACCGACCTGTGGCAAAGCGACGCCGTGCGCGAAGCGCTCGACCTGTGTTTCGCTTGCAAAGGCTGCCGCAGCGATTGCCCAACGCATACGGATCTGGCGAGTTACAAAGCCGAGTTCCTCTCGCACTATTACGAAACAAAACGACGCCCGCGCCAGGCCTGGAGCATGGGCCTGATTCAGCGCTGGGCTGCGCTTGCCGAACGCGCACCGCAGGTAGCGAATTTTTTTACGCAGACACCGCTGTTGCGCGCGCTGGCGAAAAAAATTGCAGGCATTGCACCGCAACGCACGATGCCGGGTTTTGCATTGCAAACGTTCCGGCAGTGGTTCGAAACGCGCGCACCGCAAGGCCGGGGACAGCGCGTGATTCTGTGGGCCGACACCTTCAGCAATCATTTCAATCCCGCGATCGCAATCGCCGCAGTCGAAGTGCTCGAAGCCGCCGGCTGCGAAGTGGTGGTACCGCGGCGTGGCCTCTGTTGCGGGCGCCCGCTCTACGACTTCGGCATGCTCGACCAGGCGAAGACGCAGCTCGGTGAAATTCTTGATGCGCTCGCAGATGACATCGCCGCCGGCACACCGTTGATCGGGCTGGAACCGGCCTGCCTCGGCACTTTCAAGGATGAGTTGCTCAATCTCTTTCCCGATAATCCGGCGGCAGCGAAGTTGTCTCAACAGTCCGTGTTGTTCAGCGATTTTCTGCTGCAGACCGAATGGCAGCCGCGCGCGCTCAACATAAAAGCCATCGTGCACGGACATTGCCATCAGAAATCATTGCTCGGCATGACGGGCGAGACCAAACTGCTGAAAAAACTCGGCGTCGATTTCAAACTGCTCGATTCCGGCTGTTGCGGCATGGCCGGTTCCTTCGGTTTCAAACCAGAGCATTACGAAGTGTCGGTGCGCGCCGGTGAACTCGGCGGCCTGCTGCCGGCGGTGCGCGCGGCAGACGCCGATACCTTGATCATCACCAACGGCTACAGCTGCCGTGAACAGATTGCGCAAAGCGGCGGACGCGCCGCGCTGCACATCGCCGAAGTCGCGCGTTTGGCGCTCGGCAAACGGGTCTAAGCGCATGTTCGATTTTGAAACCATCACGATCGGCATTATCATCTGGATCGTGCTGGCGGTAACGCTGTCCGGCCTGCTGCAGGGCACGCTCGGTTTCGGTTTTCCGTTTATCGCTACGCCGATGGTGGCGATGGTCGCCGACATGCGCACCGCAGTCATTACAGTACTGCTGCCAACGCTGGCGACCACCATTGCCACGCTGTTCACCTGCGGCTCGTTGAAACCCGTGCTCAAGCGCTTCTGGCCGATGCCCATCTATGCTTTCTTGGGCGCGTTGTGCGGGACCTGGCTGTTTGTTGCTGCGCCGAACTTCCCGTATCAATTGTTATTGGCGGCGATTATTCTGGTTTATCTGAACCTCGATCGCATTTCACGCGGCGAATGGCCGTTGATCCGCCGCAACGAGCGCCTGTTTGCGCCGTTTGCCGGCGCTGCCGCCGGTTTGTTCGAAGGCACCGCCAACGTCGCCGCACCGCCGCTGATTATTTATTACCTCGCCCTCGGCCTGACACCCGCCATGCTGGTGCCGGCGCTGCAAATCTGTTTTTTCATCGGCAAGACCACGCAGTTCAGCGTGCTGACGCTGCACGGTGGCGTCAGCATGACGCAATGGGCGGCGACTCTGCCGCTGGTGCTGTTCGCGGTTGCCGGCGTATTCGGCGGTGCGCGCATCCGCCACCGTATCGATGCCGAGACCTACCGCGTGTGGGTCAAGCGCGCGTTGTGGGTGATCGCTTTTGCGCTGCTGCTGCAATATGGTTATCTGACGTGGATGCGTTAACCGTTTAAGTTCATCGCGACGGAGGTTTTAATGGCGCTGTCGCTCGGCAATCCGAATCTTCCAGGCAACGCGGAGTACGTGCGCCGCGCCGGCTGGACTTTGCTTTGCTGCCTGTTGCCCTATTACGCGCTGGCCATCGGCGACGGCTTTTTTCTGCCGCAGCTGGTGCATAGTGCGCCGACGTTTGCGGCCTACGACATCGTCAAGTTCGTTATTCTGCCGGGCGCCATTCTTTTTTATCTGCAACGCCGCCTGCAACTCACGCCGGCGGACGCCTGCCTCATCGGCCGCGGCAGCGCGTACCGCGGCTGGGAACTGGCCGTCATCACCTTCTGGTGGGCGGGCGCACTGTATGTGATTTATCTGCTGGGCGAACCTTTGATCATGATTCCGCTCGGCCTGCTGCTCGCACCGCTGCAATGGGCGCTCTCGCTCGTGGTCACGCTGCCGGAAGTCGATTTGCAGTTTGCCGCCCGCTTCGGCTACGCCATGGCGTTACCCGACAATGCGGTGTTGCGCGCAGTCGTAGCGATATTTTTTTCACTGACGGCGGGTGTGGTCGAGGAAATTTTTTTCCGCGGCCTGTTTCGACAGGCAGTCTCGGCGCTGCTCGGCCCGACCGCGGTGAAGACCTACATTTTCAGCTCGGCGCTGATTTTCGGTTTCGCGCACTGGGAGCAGGGCTCGATCGGCCTCTACCGCGCCACCGCCTTTGGTCTCGCTGCAGCATTTCTCTATCTCAAACTCGGCGACCTGCGCCCCTTGATTCTCGCCCACGCGCTGATCGATCTCTACATTTTCTGGTGAGCCAAAAACAAAAGGGCGCCGCAGCGCCCTTTGTATCGGATACAACCGGTTTACTTCAACAGCGTTTGCAGCTCGCCGTTCTGGAACATCTCGGTGACGATGTCCGAGCCGCCGATGAATTCACCGTTGATGTAAAGCTGCGGTATCGTCGGCCAGTTGGCGTATTGCTTGATGCCCTGACGAATTTCCGGGTTCTCCAGCACGTTGACCGTGAACGGCGCGTCAACGCCGCATTCCTTCAAAATGCCGATCGCGTTGGCCGAAAAGCCGCATTGCGGAAAATCCGGCGTGCCCTTCATATAAAGAACAACCTTGTTCTTGGTGACCTGTTCCTTGATGAGTTCCTGCGTGCTCATGTTCGCTCCTGATTACCTGAAATTAATACCCGACAAAATTGATACGGTATTCTAACTAACGCGCTGAGTTGCGTCAAGACAGCCGCCGCTGATGCGCTCGATGCCGGCGAGATCGGGGCGCGAAAATACCTGGGAAAATCCCGCTGCGATAAGTAGCTCGCGGCAGCGCGCGGCCTGATCGTAACCGTGTTCGAAGGCGAGCCAACCGCGCTCGCGCATGAAGCCGGGTGCTGCCGCAACGATACGACATATCGCATCCAGCCCGTCTTCACCCGAGGCCAGCGCCGCTACCGGCTCAAAGCGCAAATCACCCGCCAACAAATGCGCATCACCGGCGGCGATGTACGGCGGGTTGGCGACGATCACGTCGAAACGCTCGCTGGCGACCGCGCTGAACCAGTCGCTTTTGCCGAATTTCACGTTACTCGAATTGTGCAGGCGCGCATTGGTGCGCGCGACCTCCAGTGCAGCGACGCTGTTATCGAGCGCCACCACCAGTGCATGCGGCCGCTCGCGCGCAACTGTGATCGCGACGCAACCGCTGCCGGTGCCGAGATCGAGCACGCGCAGATTCGCCCCCGACTTGATACATCCAAGCGCCCACTCGACCAGCGACTCGGTTTCCGGCCGCGGGATCAGCACCGCAGGCGTGACCTTGAACTCGAGTCCGTAAAACTCGCGCGCACCGGTGATATAGGCCACCGGTTCACCGGCCTGCCGCCGCACCACCAGTGCTGCATATTGCTCAATCTGCTCGGTCGTCAACATATCGCGAAAATGCGCGATCAGATACGCGTCATCAACTTCCAGCACGTGGCGCAGCAGCGCACGCGCGTCGACCAGGCCAAGAGCAGATAGGGTGAGTGCCTGCGTTATCGTCGTATCCATGTGCAATGACCGGTAGGATCAGGCCGGTTGAGTCTCCTCGCCCAGCGCGGCCAGTTGTTCCGCCTGATGTTCGGCACTCAATGCGCCGGTAAGTTCATCGAGATCGCCGTCCATGATGGCGGCAATTTTGTAGAGCGTGAGATTAATGCGGTGATCGGTGATGCGTCCCTGCGGAAAATTGTAGGTGCGGATACGTTCCGAGCGGTCACCGCTGCCGATCAGCGATTTGCGCGTCGCCGCGGTTTTCTGATTTTGCTCGCGCACCTGCTGATCCTTGATGCGCGCCGCCAGCACCGCAAGTGCACGCGCCTTGTTCTTGTGCTGCGAGCGGTCGTCCTGACACTCGACAACGATGCCGGTCGGCAAATGGGTAATGCGGATAGCCGAATCGGTTTTGTTAATGTGCTGCCCCCCCGCGCCCGACGCGCGGAAGGTATCGATGCGCATCTCCGCCGGGTTCAACACCACATCGGCCACTGCATCGACTTCAGGCAGCACCGCCACCGTACACGCGGAGGTATGGATGCGCCCCTGCGTTTCGGTGGTCGGCACGCGCTGCACGCGGTGACCGCCGGATTCGAATTTCAATTTCGAATAGGCGCCCTGCCCGGCGATGCGCGCGATGATTTCCTTGTAGCCGCCGAGCTCGCTCTGGCTTTGCGACATGATCTCGACCTGCCATCTCTTGCGCTCGGCATAACGCGTATACATGCGAAACAGATCGGCCGAAAACAACGCTGACTCGTCACCGCCGGTGCCGGCGCGGATTTCAAGAAAAATGTTGCGCTCGTCGTTGGGGTCTTTCGGCAGAAGCTCGGTCTGCAGGCGGTTTTCAAGGTCGGCCAGCCGCTCGCGCGTTTCCTTGATCTCTGCCTCGGCGAATTCGCGCATCGCCGGGTCGGCCGCCATTTCCTGCGCCGCCGCGATGTCTTCCTCGCTCTTGCAGTAGGACTTGTAGAGTTCGACCACCGGCCCGATCTCGGCGTGCTCGCGCGTCAGCTTGCGATAGTTGTCGAGGCTGGCGGTGGCGTTTTCGGCACTCAGCAGCTGGTTGAGTTCTTCGAGGCGTATGGTCAGCTGCGCAAGTTTCGCCGCAATACTCTGTTTCATTCTGAATGCTTCAGTTGATGCAGGCGCCGCAGCATGGTGACCAGCTGTTCGCGGTCTTCGTCGCTGGCGTGGTTAAGCGCATGCGTCGGTGCGTGCAGAAATTTATTGGTCAGCGCGTGGCTCAGTTGCTCGATCACCTGGCCGGCATTGTCGCCTTGCGACAATCGCTGCAGCGCGCGCTCAAGCTCGCGGCGGCGCATGCGCTCGGCATCGTCGCGCAGCGCGCGTATCATCGGCACCAGCTGGCGGTTGTCCAGCCACTGCATGAAGTCACCGACCTGGGTTTCGATAATCGCCTCGGCCTGCGCCACCGCCGACTGCCGCAGATCGAGACCTTCGCGCGCAAGACGGCCGAGATCGTCAACGGTGTACAAAAACACGTCGTCCAGTTCGCCAACCTCGGCTTCGACGTCGCGCGGCACCGCCAGATCGATGATCAGTATCGGCCGGTGCTTGCGCAGGCGCAGCGCCGACTCGATCAAACCCTTGCCGAGTATCGGCAGCGTGCTCGCCGTGCAGGTGACGACGATGTCGTGTATCGCCAGTTGCGACGCCAGTTCGTTAAACGTAATCGTGCGGCCACGAAAACGCTCGGCCAGCAACTGCGCGCGATCCAGCGTGCGGTTGGCGAAAGTGGCGTGTTTCGGATGCTGCGCCGAAAAATGCGTTGCGCAAAGTTCGATCATTTCACCGGCGCCGATGAACAACACGCTTTGTTCGGCGATGCTCGGATAAATGCGTTGCGCGAGGCGCACCGCCGCCGACGCCATCGACACCGTGTTGGCGCCGATATCGGTTTCCGAACGCACCGCCTTGGCGACCGAGAAGGTGCGCTGAAAGAGCTTGTTCAGTAAGAGGCCCAGCGTGCCGGCCGATTCCGCTGTGCGCACCGCGCTTTTGAACTGGCCGAGGATCTGCGGTTCGCCGAGCACCATCGAATCGAGTCCGCTGGCGACGCGGAATGCATGTTTGACCGCGCGCTCCTGCGGCAGCTGGTACATATGCGGCTCGAGATTGTGCGCCTTCAACTGGTGAAAATTCGCTAGCCAGTGCATCGCCTGCTGCGGTTCATTGGTGTGGCAATACACTTCGGTGCGGTTGCAGGTCGAAATAATCGCCGCTTCCTTGACCGGATTGCGGTCGACCAGGTCGCGCAAAGCCTGCACCATGTTTTCGGCGCTGAACACCACCTGTTCGCGCAACGACAAAGGCGCGGTCTGGTGGTTGATACCGAAAGCGAATAACTCCATAAAATCCGGACCCTGGATGAGGGCAACATTATAGCCCCGGGGCCGCGCCGGCGTCCGCATGGCGGGCGTGGCAAATTACCCCGTCCGGCGCAGCGCGCGCTATTTTGCAGCGGACAGCAGCAACAGATTCGGCAGCGCGCGCAACGGCGAATCCGGCGCCGGCGCTGCCGGCCCGGTAGCATCAAGGCAGGCGCTACCGAGCCGGCCGCTATTCAACGCGGCGATCAGCGCGGCTTCGTCGATCAATCCGCCGTGCGCAACGTTGATCACACCGGCGCCGCGCGGCAGCAAAGCCAGCGCCTGCGCATCAAGCAGATGATGCGTCCCGGTCGTATGCGGGCAGGCCAGCACCACCCACTGCGCGCGCGGCAATAGCTCAGGCAGTTTCGCCGGTGCGTGCATTTCATCAACCGGTTCGGCGCCATTGGGTGTTCGCCGCACGCCGAGCACGCGCATGTCGAGCGCCTGCGCAAAACGCGCCACCGCTGTGCCGACCGCGCCGACGCCGATCACCAGCACCGTCTGACCTTCGACGTCGGCCGGCGCAGCATCGCGGCGCAACTGCAACCAGCGGTGTTCGCGCTGCGCGATCAGGCGCTGCGGAAAGGCGCGCGCCAGCAGCAGCAAGCCGGCGATTGCGCTATTCGCTACCGCATCGCCCGCCATCGCCACGACTATTTTTTCTTGCCCTTGGCGAACAGGCCGTCGAGCTTCTGCTCGAAGACGTGATAACCGAGATAGTCGTAGAGGTCGTTGCGCGTTTGCATGGTATCGAGCACGTTCTTCTGCGTGCCGTCCTTGCGGATCGCCTTGAACACATTAAGCGCCGCAGCGTTCATCGCGCGAAATGCGGAAAGCGGGTAAAGGGCCATGGCCACATCGGCGCTTTTCAGTTCATCCGTGGTAAACAACGGCGTCGCGCCGAACTCGGTGATGTTGGCAAGAATCGGCACTTTCACCGCATCGGCGAATTTTTTGTACATCGACAATTCAGTCATCGCTTCCGGAAAGATCATGTCCGCACCCGCTTCGACGCAAGCGCAGGCGCGATCGATCGCCGCCTGCATGCCTTCGACCGCCAGCGCGTCGGTGCGCGCCATGACAACAAAGCTGGAATCGGTTTTTGCATCGACCGCGGCCTTGATGCGATCGACCATTTCCGACTGCGTCACCAGTTCCTTGTTCGGGCGGTGGCCGCAGCGCTTGGCGCCGACCTGATCTTCGATGTGCATGGCGCCGGCGCCGAACTTGATCAGCGATTTCACCGTACGCGCAACATTGAAAGCGCTCGAACCGAAACCGGTATCAACGTCCACCAGCAACGGCAGATCGCAGACATCCGTGATGCGGCGGATATCGGTCAGCACGTCATCAAGATTGCTGATGCCGAGGTCCGGCAGACCGAGCGAACCGGCGGCAACACCGCCGCCCGACAGATAAATTGCTTTATAGCCGCAGCGCTCGGCCATGCGCGCGTGATAAGCGTTGATGGTGCCGGCAATCTGCAAAGGCTTTTCGGCGGCAACGGCGGCGCGGAAGCGCGCACCGGCGGAGGAACGGTCGGTCATGATAAAACTCCCGGATCGGTTGAAGACTGGCCGCCGCGTTTTGAACCACGGGGCGCGACAAACTCCGGCGATTTTAGCGCAGGCACCCGCAAACCGCTTGCCGCGGGGTGCGCGATGCCCTCGCAACGTGGCAGAATCCGGCCTCGGGCGCGAAACAGCGCTCCGCCCTATGGAATTCGTGGAGCATTAATGAACGACTCAACTTTGCGCCTTGGCCTGCTCGGCTTCGGCGAGGCCGGTCAAAGGTTCGCTGAAGATTTCGTCAAGGCCGGGCTGAAAAACGTTATCGCCTACAGCCGTTCGGCGGCAGCAGCCGGTCCCAACGATCCGCTGCGCGTACACGCTGCGGCCATCGGTGTCGAGCTTGCCGCGACGCCAAAAGAATTGTGCAAACGCGCCAATCTGATTATCGCCGTCACGCCGGGCAAAGCCGCATTGCCGGCGCTGCGTTCGGTCAAGCGTTATCTCGGCAAAGATCATATTTACGTCGATGCCAACACCGTCAGCGTAAAAATTATCGAACGCGCAGCGACGCTGGTCGAAGGCCGCACCACGTTCGTCGATGCCGCCATCATGAGTGCGGTGCCGCTCGACGGCATCAAGGCGCCGATGCTGGCGAGCGGGCCGGAAGCCGCGCGCTTTCGCGATCTGGTTGCGCCCTATGGCATGAAAGTGCAGATCGTCGGCGACAAAGCCGGCGCCGCCAGCGCGATGAAACTGATCCGCAGCGTGTGCATGAAAGGTCTCGCCGGTTTGCTGTTGGAATCGCTGGAAGCCGCGCAGCGTTGCGGTGTGCGCGACGCCGTCGCCGCAGACATGGCGGCCTTCATCGATGACCGGCCGTTTCAACAGGTCATCAAGCGCTTCGTCTGCGGCACCGCCGTGCACGCCAGCCGCCGCATTCACGAGATGGACGATGCACTCGAACTGTTGAAGTCGGTGGGCGCGCCGACGCGCATGACCCGCGCAACCCACGCCATGTTCAAGGAACTCATCGCCATGGGCATGCCCGAGCGCTACAACGGTCGCGAACCGGATTCGATCGAACCGGTGCTCACCGCCATTATCGAGGCCCGCAAATGAAAACTATCGCACAATGCTTTGCACTGCTGCTCGTCACGCTGCTCGCAGCGCCGGTGTGGAGCCAGCCAACCGGCAAAAACGTACGCTTTCTGGTCGGCGCGCCGGCTGGCGGCAGCAATGACATTTTCGCGCGTGCGATGAGCCAGCGTCTGTCCGAGGCGCTCGGCCAAAACGTGGTGGTCGACAACCGCCCCGGCGCCTCGCAAATGATCGCCGCCGATCTGACAGCAAAAGCGCCGCCCGACGGCAACACGCTCTACATGACTTCCACCACCTATACGACCGGTGCTGCGCTGATGGCGAAGCTGCCGTTCGATCCGATCAACGATCTTGCTGGCGTGACGATGGTCGCGCGCGGGCCGATGGTGCTGGTCGTGCATCCGTCGGTACCGGCCAAAACTGTCAAGGAATTGATCGCGATTGCGCGCGCGCGGCCGGGCCAGCTTAACTACACCTCGTCAGGCATCGGCGGCATCAATCACTTCGGCGTCGAAGTGTTCAAATCGATGGCGAAAATCGATATGGTGCACGTGCCGCACAAAGGCATGGCGCCGGCGATCACCGACCTGATGGCTGGACAGGTGCAGGTGCTGCTGGTCAGCCTCGCCGCGGTCGAATCGCAAATGCAATCGGGGCGGCTGCGCGCCATCGGCGTCAGCAGCCCGAAGCGTTCGTCTTTTCTGCCGAAGCTGCCGGCAATCGCCGAGACGCTGCCCGGTTACGACAACGATTTGTGGTGGGGCGTGTTCACCGGCGTGAAAGTGCCGAAAGCGCGCATCGATCAACTCAACGCGGAAATGCAGAAAATCGTCGCCACCGATGAAATGAAAAAACGCTTTGGCGAATTCGGCGCCGAAGCTGCGCCGACGACGCCGGATGGTTTTAATACGATTGTGAAAAACGAGATTGCGAAGTGGAGCAAGGTCATACGCGAGGCGAATATCAAGGCGGAGTAACGATTCGCGCGATGATGGATTAGCAGGTCTCCTTTCCCCTTGAGGGAGAGGGAGTTTTAATCGAAGCAATCGAACACGAATCAGTGAAACGCCATGAGCAAACCCCTGCCGAAAAAAGA
>JANYDY010000047.1 GCA_025363435.1 Betaproteobacteria bacterium | reverse complement strand
AGCCGGTATTCCGGTGTTGCAAATCGCTTTGCAGCCGCAACTCGGCACGCGCCATCATTTTGATCTCGGCCGCGCGCTGGCGCCGCTGCGCGATGAGGGCGTGTTGATACTCGGTTCCGGTGGTGTCACACACAATCTGCGCGAACTCGCCGCACCGGAATCGGTGCCCTTGGCGTGGGCGCGTGAATTCAGCGACTGGATCAACGACACGATTGCCGCAGGCGACACCGATGCGTTGCTGAATTACCGCAAACTCGCGCCGCAGGCGGCGCGCAATCACCCGAGTGAAGAACATCTGATGCCCTTGTTTGTCGCCGCGGGTGCTGCGTCGTCGCCGCGCGGCCGCCGTGTGCATACCAGCACCACCTACGGCTCGCTGATGATGGATGCCTACGCCTTCGACTGATTTAACGCGGCGAGCCTGTCAGGAATCCGCCGCCGCGCCGACTATAAACAGACTAACGCAGCGAAGCTGACGCAAAGGAATAATCATGGCAAATACCGCTGAAACCGCGACCCTCGGCGGCGGCTGTTTCTGGTGCCTGGAGGCGGTCTACGACAATTTGCAGGGTGTAAGTGCGGTCGAATCCGGCTATTCGAACGGCAAAGTAGTCAATCCGACTTACCGGCAGGTGTGCAATGGTGACACCGGCCACGCCGAAGTTGTGCGCGTAACCTTCGATCCGGCGGCGATTTCGTTTCGCGAAATCCTTGAAGTGTTTTTCGTCGTTCACGATCCGACCACGCTGAACCGGCAGGGCAACGACGCCGGCACGCAGTACCGCTCGGGTATTTATTTTCAGTCGCCGGAGCAAAAAGCGGTGGCTGAACAGTTGATCGCCGAGCTCACCGCAGAGAAAGTATTCGGCAATCCGATCGTGACTGAAGTAGTGGCGGCGCAGACTTTTTACGTCGCTGAGGATTATCACCAGGAATATTTCGCCAACAACAGCGAACAACCGTACTGCCAGTTTGTTGTCGCGCCCAAACTCGCCAAATTCCGGCAGAAATTTGCCGCACGGGTCAAACACTGAGACGTTGCTGCACTGCGGACGCATAAATTCTTCTTTTGCATCCGTATCTTGGCTGCTGTCACCTGGCTGTAATACTGGGCCGCTACCATGCCTGAACTCAAATTCGTTCAGACATGGAGAGCAGCGATGAATACTCAGGCAATACAGAATTTCCTCAAGTGCGCGGCGGTTGGATTTGGCCTCGCCGTAGCGACAGCAGCGGGTGCGGCCGACATTACCGGCGCTGGCGCGACCTTTCCTTACCCGCTTTATTCGAAATGGGCGGAAGCCTACAAGGCGAAAACCGGCGTTGGCCTGAACTATCAGTCAATTGGTTCCGGCGGCGGCATCAAGCAGATCATCGCCAAGACAGTCGACTTTGGCGCTTCGGATGCACCCCTGGAGCCGGCGCAGCTTGAAAAAGAAGGTCTGGTTCAGTTCCCGATGGTCATGGGTGGCGTGGTTCCGGTTTTTAAAATCGACGGTGTGAAACCGGGCGCGTTGCGTCTGACCGGCGCTGTTCTTGCCGACATTTACCTTGGCAAGATCACCAAATGGAACGCGCCCGCAATCGCGGCGCTCAACAAAGATGTGAAATTGCCGGACATGGATATCACGGTGGTTTCACGCTCGGATGGTTCGGGCACCACTTTCATATTTACCAATTACCTGTCCAAGGTCAGCGCAGAGTGGAAAGAAAAAGCCGGCAACAATACTTCGGTGAAATGGCCGACCGGTGTGTCAGGCAAGGGCAATGAAGGCGTTGCAGCGTACGTGCAGCGTTTGCCGGGCTCAATCGGCTACGTCGAATACGCTTACGCGCTGCAGAACAAAATGTCTTATGCGCTGTTGCAGAACAAGGATGGCAATTTTGTTGGCCCCGATGACAAGACTTTCCGTGCTGCGGCGGCGAATGCGCAATGGGACAAGGCCCCCGGGTTTTATCTGTTGCTGACCGATCAGTCCGGCAAGGAAAGCTGGCCGATCACCGGCGCAACGTTCATTCTGATGCACAAGAAACAGGACAAGCCGGAAAACGCAACGATTGCACTCAAGTTTTTTGACTGGGCTTATGAAGGCGGCGACAACATCGCCCTCGAGCTGGACTATGTTCCGATGCCTGACAGCGTAGTGAAACAGGTCAAGGCGGAGTGGAAGAAGATTCAGGACGGTTCCGGCAAG
Source organism: Betaproteobacteria bacterium (assembly GCA_025363435.1). Lineage (GTDB taxonomy): Bacteria > Pseudomonadota > Gammaproteobacteria > Burkholderiales > SG8-41 > PALSA-1004. Next base: position 14,791 of record JANYDY010000047.1, on the reverse strand, counting down.
GCAGTTGCTTATTAGTCTCAACCGGTTGCGTTCAATCAGACGGTGCCGCGAGGGGCTGTAGAGCCCCTCACTTTTTTCGGGACAACCAGAATGCCACCAATGGACGCTGTATTGAGCGACCCGGCTTTTCAGAATCGTTCGCAAGCTGCCTATAATAAGCAACCTCCCCCTTCCGCGCGGTTACCCTGGATGGATGCCTTTTTTAAAAATCTGACGCGGTTTTTTGCGTTCTTCGTATTTTCGATACTCGCGGCGATTCTGATTTCGCTGCTGTATCACAGTCAGCTGACCCTGGCGAAATTCGGCTTCGGGTTTCTTTTTGTTGACGAATGGGATCCAGTCAAAGAGGAATTCGGTGCGCTGGTGCCGATCTACGGCACGCTGGTCAGTTCCGCGATTGCCATGATCATCGGCATCCCGGTCAGTTTCGGCATTGCGTTGTTTCTGACCGAGCTGTCGCCGAACTGGCTGAAGCGTCCACTCGGCACCGCGATTGAAATGCTGGCGGCGATTCCGAGCATCATCTACGGCATGTGGGGATTATTCGTTTTTGCACCGCTGTTTGGCGAGTATGTGCAGCCGGTACTGGTCAAGTTGCTCGGACCGCTGCCGATTTTCGGACCGCTGTTCAAGGGGCCGTCGATGGGCATCGGCATGTTGACGGCGGGCATCATTCTCGCCGTGATGGTGATCCCGTTCATCACAGCGGTCATGCGCGACGTCTTCGAACTGGTGCCGGCGATGTTCAAAGAGTCGGCTTACGGACTCGGTGCGACGACCTGGGAAGTGGTATGGAATGTGGTGCTGCCGTATACCAAAATCGGTGTCGTCGGCGGCGTCATGCTCGGGCTCGGGCGCGCGCTGGGCGAAACCATGGCGGTGACCTTTGTCATCGGCAATTCGCACCGTCTCAGCGCTTCATTGCTTGCCCCCGGCAACAGTATCGCCTCATCCCTCGCCAATGAATTTACCGAAGCAGTCGGCGCGTTGCATTCCTCTGCGCTGATTGAACTGGGATTGATATTGTTTTTGATAACGACCATCGTGCTTGCGTTGTCGAAGCTGCTGCTGCAGCAGCTTGCCAAGCACGAAGGCACAAAATCATAGGCATGAATATGGCGAGTGCAATTTCTCCCGACAACAAGATCTATCGCCGCCGCCGCATGGTTAATGCGACGATGTTGTTTATTTCCGGCCTGACACTGCTGTTCGGTTTGTTCTGGCTGGCGTGGATATTGATCACCTTGCTCTACGAGGGATTCAATGCGCTTGGGCCAACGTTGTTTACGCTGAATACGCCGCCACCCGGCAGCAACGGCGGATTGCTCAACGCAATTGTCGGCAGCCTGGTGATGGCGACCATGGGCACGTTGATCGGCACGCCGATCGGCATCCTGGCCGGCACCTATCTGGCGGAATTCGGCCGTCGCGGCTGGCTCGCTCCGGCAACCCGTTTCATCAACGATATTCTGCTGTCTGCGCCGTCGATAGTGATCGGCCTGTTTATTTATTCTGTTTACGTTTCCCAGGTCAAACATTTTTCCGGCTGGGGCGGTGCGCTGGCCCTGTCCCTGATCGTTATTCCGGTGGTGGTGCGTACGACCGATGACATGTTGAAGCTGGTGCCCGACAGCCTGCGTGAAGCGGCGGTGGCGCTGGGTGCGCCGGCATGGAAGATGATTGTGTTCATTTCCTATCGCGCGGCCAGGGCCGGCATCGTGACCGGCATCCTGTTGGCGGTGGCGCGCATCAGCGGCGAAACCGCACCTCTGTTGTTCACCGCGCTCAACAACCAGTTCTGGTCGCTCAACATGAATGCGCCGATGGCTAATTTGCCGGTGGTCATCTTTCAGTTTGCAATGAGTCCCTATCCCGATTGGCAGCGGCTGGCGTGGGGTGGCGCCATTCTGATCACTCTCGCAGTGCTTGCGCTGAATATCGCCGCGCGCATGCTGTTTCGACGCTAATTCTGATAACGATTTTTACCGGACCGCAAAATGAACGAACAACTGCAAATAGAAAATCCGAAACTGACCGTTCATGACTTGAATTTTTATTACGGAAAATTTCAAGCCATAAAAAGTGTGTCGATGGACATACCGGAAAAAAAAGTGACGGCATTCATTGGGCCTTCTGGCTGCGGGAAATCGACCCTGCTGCGCGTTTTTAACCGACTCTACGAGTTGTACCCCGGCCAGCGCGCCGAGGGTGAAATCCGCCTCGACGGAGCGAACATTCTGGATCGCGATCAGGACATCACTCTGCTGCGCGCCAAAGTCGGCATGGTATTCCAGAAGCCGACGCCGTTTCCAATGTCGATTTACGACAACATTTCTTTCGGCGTGAAGCTGTACGAAAACCTCAGCCGCGGCGAAATGGACGAACGGGTCGAATGGGCGTTGTCGAAAGCGGCGTTATGGAAAGAAGTGAAGGACAAGCTCAATCAAAGCGGCAGCAGCCTTTCCGGCGGCCAGCAGCAGCGCTTGTGCATTGCGCGCGGCATTGCGATCAAACCCGAAGTGCTGTTGCTCGACGAACCGTGCTCGGCGCTTGATCCGATCTCGACCTCGCGTATAGAAGAGCTGGTGAACGAGTTGAAGGCCGACTACACGGTAGTGATCGTCACACATAATATGCAGCAGGCCGCGCGTGTTTCCGACTTTACGGCGTATATGTATCTGGGTGAATTGATCGAATTCGGTGCGACCGATAACATATTCATCAAACCCAAACGCAAGGAAACAGAAGATTACATCACCGGCCGCTTCGGCTAAGTCAACCAAGCGGTCCTGGAGAAAATTATGGCGCAAGAACATTCGTCCAAACAATACGATATCGACCTCGAAACGCTGCGCTCGCGCGTGCTCGAAATGGGCGGCCTGGTCGAGTCGCAGATTATGGCGGCAATCAACGGGCTCGCTGCGGGCGACACCCGCGCGCTGGACCATGTGATCGTCGAAGACCACCGCGTTAACGCGATGGAAGTCAGTATCGACACCGATTGCAGTCACCTGATTGCGCGCCGTCAGCCGACCGCCGGCGATCTGCGCATGGTGCTGGCGGTGATCAAGATCGTCACCGACCTCGAACGTATCGGCGACGAGGCCGCCAAAATCGCGCGCATGGGCAAGCAAGGCTACTCGCAGTCGCGCATGCCGCGCACGCCCGTCGCCGCGGTCAAACACATGGGCGGCATCGGCATCGGCATGCTGCGCAAGGCGCTCGACGCGCTGGCGCGGCTCGATCCGGTGTCGGCTGCCGCAATTGTTCGTGAGGACTTCGAGATCGATGAAGAATTCCGCTCGATCGTGCGGCAACTGATCACCTTCATGATGGAAGACCCGCGCACAATTTCCCAGGCGCTCGATATTTTATGGATTGCGAAAGCGATCGAGCGTATCGGCGATCATGCCAAAAACATGGCTGAACAGGTGATCTATGTCGTCAAGGGGACCGATGTGCGTCACACCACGGTCGAAGAGCTCGAACGCGAGGCGCTCGGGTGAGCCGGAATTTCGAGAGCATATGACCAGCAGCGAAATTCTGGTTGTCGAAGACGAGCCCGCAATTCAGGAGTTGATTGCGGTCAACCTGGAGCACGCCGGACATCGTGTACAGCGTGCCTACAGCGTGGCCGAAGCGGAAGCATTGATCCGCGAAATCCGGCCCGACCTGATTCTGCTCGACTGGATGTTGCCTGATCTTGCCGGGACCGTGCTGGCGCGGCGGCTGCGCGCCGATGCACGCATGAAAGACATTCCCATCATCATGCTCACCGCGCGTGCACAGGAGACCGACAAGGTAGAGGGGCTCGAAGCCGGCGCGGACGATTATGTGACCAAGCCGTTTTCGCCGAAGGAACTGCTCGCCCGCATCAAAGCCGTCATGCGCCGGCGCGCACCGCAACTGACCGATGATTCAATCGAGATCGACGGCCTGCGGCTTGATCCCGCCTCCCATCGCGTTAGCGGCAACGACCGGGACATCAGCCTGGGGCCGACCGAGTTCAAGCTGCTGCACTTTTTTCTGACGCATCCGGAACGCGTCTATTCACGCGTGCAATTACTCGACCAGGTGTGGGGCGACCACGTGTTTGTAGAAGAGCGCACGGTTGACGTGCATATCCGGCGTCTGCGCCAGGCCCTTGAGCCAACCGAGCATGACCGGCTGATTGAAACGGTGCGCGGTACCGGCTACCGCTTGCACGCCTGAGGCATCGCCGTTATTCACGGAGAACCGCAGCTTCGTGCAATAATATCGTCGCCATTTTAAGGCGACCCGGTGGATCATCTAGTTCTTCGCACAGTTTTTCTACTTGCATGGATTGCGGCAGGGGCGTACCTGCTGCATTTTGCATTCGGCACGACCGTTGGCACAATTTTCTTTGTCGCAATGGTTGTTGTGCTGCTACTGCAGCATGTCAAGCACATTGCCTTGCTCGCGCAATGGCTGAATCAACCGACGCCGGGCAAGGTGCCGCGCGGTTCCGGCCTGTGGGACCAGTTGTTTGCGCTGCTCTACCGCTACGAGCGCGTCAAAACCCGTGAACATCAACAGCTGGCAAAAACGCTGGTGCGTTTCCGCCAGGCCGGTCGCGCGCATCCGGATGGCGTGGTTATTCTGGATGCGGAAAATCGCATTGACTGGTGCAACGACACTGCGGAACATCACTTCGATCTAAGCCTCGATTCCGACGGCGGGCAACCCATCGCCAATTTGTTGCGCCAGCCCGAATTCATCAGTTATATCGAGGGCGCCGACTTTTCATCTCCGCTGGAACTGCGCGCTGCGCGCACCAGTGCAATCATTCTGTCTGTGCAGATCATTCCCTATGGCGACTCGCAGAAGCTGTTGCTGTCGCGCGACGTCACGCGCCTTGAAAAACTCGAAAGCATGCGGCGCGATTTTGTCGCCAATGTGTCGCACGAATTGCGCACGCCGCTGACCGTGTTGTCGGGCTTTCTCGAAACCATACGCGAGCTTGAGCTCGATCCGCAGCGTTCGCGCGACTACATCAACCTGATGGCCGAGCAGAGCAAACGCATGCAGCGCATCGTCGATGATCTGCTGACATTGTCGACGCTCGAATCCGCACCCAGCCCCTCGCTCGACGAGCGCATCCGCATGGCGCCGCTGCTGGCGCGTCTGCGCGCCGATGCCGCGGCCTTGAGCGGCGGCAAACATCGCATCGTGTTCGATGCTGCCGGCGACTTCGATCTGCTCGGTTCGGAAAACGAAATCGTCAGCGCGCTGGGCAATCTTGTCAGCAACGCCATCCGCTATACGCCGGACGGCGGCGAAGTGCGTATTAACTGGCGCGCCTCGGCGGCGGAAGCCGAATTCGCGGTGGAAGACAGCGGCATCGGTTTTGCGCCCGAGCATATACCGCGCCTCACCGAGCGCTTCTACCGCGTTGACCGCGGCCGTTCGCGCGCCACCGGCGGCACCGGGCTGGGGCTGGCCATCGTCAAACACGTGCTCAACCGCCACCAGGCCGCGCTTGAGATCCAAAGCGAACCCGGCAAGGGCAGCCGTTTTGCCGTGTGCTTTCCGGCGCGCCGTCTGGTTGCGGCAGCCGCCACCGAAACCGCGGCGCAGGACAAATCGTAAGCGGCGGTCTTGCGGCGGCAATGTCGGACATCATCGATTACGAGTACGGCATCAGCGCCGTCGATTCCGGTTATCTGCGGCCGCGCCTTGATGCGATACATTTGATTGTCGAAATGGGCCGCGCCGCCGTCATTGATTGCGGTGTCAACAGTTCAGTGCAGCATATACTGCAGGCGCTGCAGGCAAAGGGCCTGCGCGCGGCCGACGTCGATTACCTGATACTCACGCATATCCATCTCGATCACGCCGGCGGCGCCGGCCTATTGATGTCGCAACTGCCGAATGCGCAACTGACCGTGCATCCGCGCGGCACGCGCCACATTATCGACCCCGCCAAACTGATCGAAGGCACGATTGCGGTCTACGGTGAAAAGCACACGCGTGAGCTCTACGGAGACATCCGGCCGGTTGACGCGGCGCGCATTATTGAAACGCCGCATGAATCGACCATTACGCTCAACGGACGCGAGCTGACCTTTTTCGACACCCCCGGCCATGCGCGCCATCACGTCAGCGTGCGCGACGCAAAATCCGGGCATGTATTTGCCGGCGATACTTTCGGCCTCTCATACCGCGAGCTCGACTGCCACGGCCGCCAGTTCGTACTGCCGACCTCCAGCCCGGTGCAATTCGACCCCTTGGCGGCGCATCGTTCGGTTGATTTGATCGCCGGATTAAAGCCGGCCGCCGTTTACGTTACGCATTACGGCCAGGTGCGTGGCGTCGCCCGACTGGCCGCCGATATGCATCGCCTGATCGATGCCTACGCCGGGCTGGCGCGCAGCGCCGGCGGTGCGGACGCTAGCCGCCACGCGCGCCTCAAGGCGGGTTTGACCGACATCATCCTCTGCGAAGCCGCGCGTCATGGCTGGACGCTGGCGCCGCAGGCGGTAATCGACCTGTTCGCCGGTGATATCGAGCTCAATGCGCAGGGTCTGGCGATCTGGATCGATTCCCAATCGGCAGGCCGTACGTAGGGAGTGGCCCGCGCGCGGCAGGCTTGGCGCCGGACTGCTATATTCCCTGCCCGTGACGCAGTCCGCAAAACGTCAGGAAAATACCGGTGCCGCGACTGATCTGCGCGTTCAATGATGCGAGGAGCCCGAAATGAACCTGCCCCGGAGCAAGCCGGCGTATGGCGTAAGTGATGCGTTGACGGCGCCGGATGCGCCATTGCAGCAACGCTTCAATGCGGTGCGCGCGCAAAGCGAACATTTGGTGCAGGCGCTGTCGGTCGAGGACTGCGCACTGCAGTCGATGCCGGACGCCAGCCCGCTCAAATGGCATCTCGCGCATACGACATGGTTTTTCGAAACCTTTGTGCTCGAAGCGGCGATCACCGGCTATCAGCCGTTTCATGCAGAGTTTCGCAGCCTCTTCAATTCGTACTATGTCGGCGTCGGCCCGCGCCACCCGCGGCCGGAACGCGGGCTGCTGTCGCGCCCATCGCTCGATGAAATTCTGGCCTATCGGCGCCACGTCAATGGCCGCATTGCGGCGCTGCTCAATGCCGGTGCGCCGGCGTGGTGCGCGCTGATCGAACTCGGTGTGCAGCACGAGCAGCAGCATCAGGAACTGATCCTGACCGACCTCAAGCACTTGTTTTCGCGCAATCCATTGGCGCCGGCGTATGCCGAAGCGGCGCCGGCCGCGGCGCACGCGCCGGCACTGCAGCGGTGGCAGGCGCTGCCCGACGGCATCCGGCGCGTCGGCCATCAAGGCGAGGGTTTCTGCTTTGACAACGAACTGCCGCGGCACCGCGTTTTCCTTGATGCCTTCGAGATTGCGACGCGCCCGGTGAGCAATGCCGAATATGCCGTTTTCATGGCCGATGGCGGCTACGATCGCCATGAGCTGTGGCTTTCCGAGGGCTGGGACGTCAAAAACGCTCAAGGCTGGGAGGCGCCGCTATATTGGCAGCGCGCGGGCGACGCCTGGCGCGCATTCACCCTGCACGGATTGCGTGCGCCGGCCGCCGATGCACCGGTTTGCCACGTCAGTTTTTTCGAAGCCGATGCTTACGCGCGCTGGGCCGGTGCGCGGCTGCCGACCGAAGCGGAATGGGAATCCTTTGCGGCGACGCAGCAGGTTGACGGGCATTTTGTCGAAGATGGCGCGTTCGAGCCGCGCGCGGCGACGGATGCGGCCGCGACACAGGTGTTCGGCGACGTCTGGGAATGGACGCGCAGCGCCTACGAACCCTATCCCGGTTATCGCGCCGCTGCCGGAGCCGTCGGCGAATACAACGGAAAACTCATGTCCAATCAATACGTGCTGCGCGGCGGCTCGTGCGCGACGCCGCGCGCGCATATCCGCGCCAGCTACCGCAATTTCTTTCCTGCTGCAGCGCGCTGGCAATTCAGCGGCATCCGTCTGGCGCGCGCATAGCGCTGTGCCGGACCTCGTCGCGGCGCTTGCTTATGCAGTGACGGAGACCGGCTTTTGCCTGCTTTTGCCTTTACGTATCGTGATTTACCTTGCTGACTGGTGAATTTGCATGACCGGGATCAAGGCGCCGGCGTGACGCCGGAACGTTGAATCGCAAACACGGCGCATGCAAAACCGGCGGCAGGCGCTGCTGCGGTGCTTCCGGGTTGTCGATTTTCCGCGGCGGGCATGCATGCATAAATTTGCATTTTTCCCTCTACAGATTGCACTGCGCGCGGAAATCTGGTTTACAATCGCGTCAACCCAATGGTTGGGTGTTTTCTGTGTCTTAAAGGAGAGAAGACTATGGCCGTAAAAAAGAAAGCTGCAAAGAAACCCGCAAAGAAAAAATCTGCGCGTAAGCCCAGCGCGGCATTCATGAAGCCGATGCAAATTTCCGCTGCTCTCGCCGCAGTTATCGGTGCCGGCCCGTATCCGCGCACTGAAGTGACGAAGAAGCTGTGGGGCTACATCAAGAAGCATGATATGCAGGACAGCAAGAACCGCCGCAACATCAATGCGGACGACAAGCTGAAGCTGGTCTTCGGCGGCAAGAAGCAGGTGTCGATGTTCGAAATGACCAAACTGGTCAGCAAGCACCTCAAGTAATTCGTTCTCTGCGGGGCGCGTGTTCCCGCGCCTGCGGTTGCAACGCGGCAGCAAAAATGTAACGGCCGGTACTGCTTAGCAGTACCGGCCGTTGTTTTTGCAGTGCTTGAAGCCGGCTATTTGCCTGATTGCAGCGCTGCGATACGTTCCTCAATCGGCGGATGGGTCGAGAACAACGCCATGAAGCCCGGTGTGTTGTTGATGCCGGAGGCGGCCACTGATTGCGGCAATCCGCCCGGCTGCAGACCGCCCAGGCGCGACAGCGCATTGATCATCGGCCGGCCGTTGCCCAGCAACTGCGCCGAACCCGCGTCGGCGCGGAATTCACGCTGGCGCGAAAACCAGGCGACGATGATCGAAGCGAGAATCGAAAACATGATTTCGCAGGCGATGACCGTGACGTAATAACCGATGCCGGTGCCGCGATCGTTTTTCAGCACGACGCGATCGACGAAGTAGCCGACCACGCGCGCCAGGAACACCACGAAGGTATTAACCACGCCCTGAATCAGCGTCAGCGTCACCATGTCGCCGTTGGCGATATGGGAGACTTCGTGACCGAGCACTGCTTCGATTTCTTCGCGCGTCATCGATTGCAAAAGGCCGGTCGATACCGCCACCAGCGCGGAATTTTTGAATGCGCCGGTCGCGAATGCATTGGGCTCGCCTTCGTAAAAAGCAACCTCCGGCATACCGATGCCGGCGCGTTCGGCGAGGCGGTGCACGGTATCCACCAGCCAGCGCTGCTCCGCGCCTTCCGAGCCGTCGATGACCTGCGCGCCGGTCGACCATTTGGCGACCGGTTTCGAAATCAGCAGCGAGATAATGGAGCCGCCGAAACCGACCACCAGTGAAAACACCAGCAGCATGCCGACGTTGAGTCCGTTCTGGGTCATAAAACGGTCGACACCCAGCACGCTCAAGGTAATCGACAGCACCAGCATGATCGCCAGATTAGTGATCAGGAACAGGAAGATTCTTTTCATAAAACAGGGCCTCCTCAATGACAGCAGTTTACAGAGCAGCTAAGGCATTAAATAGGGGTGCACTGCGCGTATTTCAAGATGCCGCTGCCGCGCGATTTTACCCGCCGTTTATAGACAGCGCCCGGGCGCGCGGACACGTTCCTGGCGAAGCCAGCCGCTTGCGGGTAGCGCGCCTTGCACTCGCTCCCGCCCCGGATCGCTCCGCGAACGCCGTGTCGCGAGTGCGCGGCAGTTCCACCTAAACCGCGCCTGCTGCGGGCTTGCGCCACAAGTAGCCGCCGCCGGCAAGCAGCAGCGCCATCGCCCAGAACACCGGCGCCATGCCGAAGGCGGCGCCGAGGGCGCCGAATAAAAGCGGAATGCCGGCCTGGCTGCAATTCAGCAAAAGAGTGCGCACGCCGACCGCTTCGCCGCCGCGCCCCGCCGGCGCATGCGCCATCACCAGCGACATGATCATCGGTTGCGCGCCGCCCAGCCCGATGCCGAGCAGAAACGCGATCAGCATCAGCACCGGCAGCGATTGAAAAAACGGAAATACAAACAACATCGCGCCGGTTGCCAGCATTGCAATGGTCAGCATGCGCCACTGGCCGATGCGCCGCGCTACCAGCGGCAGTATCACGCGCACGGTAAAGATCGCCGAACCGAAAGTGCCGAGAATAAGGCCGATCTGCGACGCCGACATGCCGATTTGTATGCCGTAAATCGGCACCAGAAAAGTGAACATATCCCATGCCATCGACAGCACTGCGCTGACCATCAGCACGCGCTGCAGGCCGGGGATGCGAAAAAAATCGGCTACGCGCCGCTTGCCGGCGGGCAGATCGGTATGCGCCAGCGGCGGTGTGTGCACGCCCATGGTCACAACGAAGAACAGGGCCGCCGCTGCGCTGCATGCCAGCAGCAGAAAGGTATTGCGGTTACCGATCAGATCGATGGCGAAGCCCGAGGCGGTCGGCCCGATAAAATTAGCGGTCGAAAACCCGAGCGCAAGCAGGCTAAAATTTTTTATGCGGTCATCGGCCGTGCCGAGCGCGCCGGTGGCGTGGTTGACGGCAATATGAAACAGCATGAAACCCGAACCAGCGAGCGCGCTGACCACGAAAAGCATCTCGATCTGCGGCATGGCATAACCGAGAACGAGCCCCGCGAGTTCGACCGCCGCACCGAGCAGCATCGGTTTGCGCGGGCCGATGCGGTCGATGATGCGGCCGGCGCTGACCGCAAACAGCATCGGCAGCAGGGCCAGCATCGAAGCGATGGCGCCGACCGTAAACGGCGAGGCGTCGAGGCTTAACGCAGTCAGCGAAAGATTGACGCGGCAGCCCGAGAATGCAACGTGCAGCAATACGGTGGGCAGGATGACACGGGTGAGGATCAGCTTCAATGCGCGGTCGATGTCAGTGCAGCAGGGTGGAAGGGCGGCGCAGTGCGCTTGCAAGCGCGCATTTTACCCGCGTTCAGTGCCGGCGCGACCAAGTCACCAGCGCAACGCCCGCGCAGGTCACTGCAATCCCCGCCACCGACAAGGTGCCAGGCACGATGTCGAACAGCAGAAATTCAAGCACCACTGCAAAGATCGGTGTCAGGTAAAGCAGACTCGTCACGCGCGTGGCGGCGCCTTGCCGCATCAGCAGATGCAGCGCATTTACCGCGAATATCGACGCACCGATGACCAGAAACGCAATCGCCGCCAGCATCTGCCACGCCCAGTTCACCGCAAAACCTTCAACGACCCACGCCAGCGGTGCGAGCGCGGCGGCGGTGACAATGAATTGCACGAGTGCCGACGAACGCAAATCGACGCGCGGGCAGAACACGCGCGTATACAGCGTGCCCGCAGTCACGCCGAGCAGGGAAACGATCACTGCAAAGAGACTCGCCAGCGTAATCTCGCGCACATCAATCTTGTGCCAGACGATCAGCAGCACGCCGGCGAAACCCAGCGCGATGCCGAACCACTGATACGGCAGCAGGCGTTCACCCATCCAGCGCGCGGCGATTAGCGCCGTCAATACCGGTTGCACCGACAGCAGCACCGCGACGATGCCGGCGGAAATGCCGAGGTACTGCGAATAATGGCTGCCGCTCAGATGTACAGCGTGCATCAGCAGGCCGGCGACGACGACGTGTATGAAATCGCGGCGCGTCGCCGGCCACGGCGCGCGCGTCAGCCACACGATCGGCAGCAGGCAGGCGATACCGAACAGAAAGCGCAGCGTCAGAAAGGTGAACGGCGCCGCGTATTGCAGGCCGATCTTGGTGGCGAGAAAGCCCGAACCCCACACGCTGACAAAGTACCAGGCGAGGCAGGTTTCAAACCAGCCGCGTGTGCGTGCGGGAGCGGACATAGGCGCGGAGATTGCCGGAGCGGATAAAAACAACTGTTGTATCGAGTATACCTCGCCGAAAACTTATGTCCTCGCAAAAAACCCTGTACACTACCGCAGGCAAAGAAAAGCGTGCGATGAATTGACCGCTGCCGCGCCACAGGGAGAACAAAATGTTTTCACGGCTGATGCCGAAAGAAGGCCGTTTTTTCGAGTACTTCAACGAGCACGCCGAGCAGATAGTGCTGGGCAGCCGGGAACTCAGCGCCATGATCGCCAGCGGCGACGATATCGAGCGCCGCTCCTACAACATCGAAACGATCGAAAAGCGCGCCGACAAAATTACGCAAAGCACCATCGAGCTGCTGCACAAGACCTTTATCACGCCGCTCGACCGCGACGAGATTCACCACCTGATTACCAAAATGGACGACATCCTCGATCTGATCGAGGACGTCGCGCAATCGATCTACCTCTACGATGTGCGCAACCTCACCGAAGAAGCGAAGAAGCTCGCCGATATCTGCGTTGCCTGCAGCGAGAACGTGAAAAAGGCGGTGGCGCTGCTCTCGAACATGGACAACGCGCCGGCGATCCTTGCCACTTGCGAGGAAATCGACCGCCTCGAATCCGAGGCCGATCACGTGATGCGCGCGGCGATGGCGAAGCTGTTTCGCGATGAAGGCGACGTGCGCCAGGTCATCAAGCTGCGTTCGGTCTACGAGTTGCTGGAGGAAGTGACCGATACGTGCGAGGACGTCGCTAATATCCTCGAAGGCATCGTGCTTGAAAACTCATGAGTCCGCGCGCACCGGTTGACGCGGCGATGGATCTCCGCGCATGAGCATCGAAGTTCTTGTCTGTCTTATCGTGCTGGCGCTCGCCTTCGACTTCATGAACGGTTTTCATGATGCCGCCAATTCGATCGCGACCATTGTTTCAACCGGCGCCATGCGTCCGCAGTACGCGATCATCTGGGCCGCGTTTTTCAATTTCATCGCTTTTCTGTTTTTCGGCCTGCATGTTGCCGGCACCGTCGGCAAGGGCATTATCGATCCGCTGATCGTCGATCATTACGTGGTGTTCGGCGCGCTGGTCGGCGCGACTTCGTGGAACATCATCACCTGGTACTACGGCATACCGTCGAGTTCTTCTCACGCGCTGATCGGCGGGCTCGCCGGCGCTGCGGTGGCCAAGGGCGGCACCGGCACGCTGGTCGGCACCGGGTTTTTGAAAACCGCGGCGGCGATTCTGATTTCACCCTCGCTCGGATTCCTGTTCGGCGCCGGCCTGATGATCCTGATTTCGTGGCTGTTCGCGCGCAGCACGCCGCGTCGCGTCGGTTCGCTGTTCAACGGCCTGCAGTTTGTCTCGGCGGCGCTTTATAGCCTCGGTCACGGCAGCAATGATGCGCAAAAAACCATGGGCATCATCTGGATGCTGCTGATTGCATCGAGTGCCATCGGGCCGTCGGATGATCTGCCGTTCTGGGTGATATTGGTGTGTCAGCTGGCGATGGGTCTGGGCACGTTGTTCGGCGGCTGGCGTATTGTGAAGACCATGGGCATGCGCATTACCAAGTTGAAACCGGTCAGCGGGTTTTCCGCCTCGGCGAGCGGTGCGGCCACATTGTTCATCGCTACCGGCCTCGGTGTGCCGGTATCGACCACGCACACCATCACCGGCGCCATCGTCGGCGTCGGCGCTTCGCAAAAATTATCCGCAGTGCGCTGGGGCGTGGCCGGCAATATCGTCTGGGCCTGGATTTTCACCATCCCGGGTTCGGCCTTCATCGCCGCCGTGTCGTGGTGGCTGGCGCAGCACTTCTTCTAGAGAACCCCGGCTACGCTGCGCGGTTACGGCGCCAGACGTTCAATCATCCAGCCGCGGCCGCGGCGCAAGTAGAGCACACGGTCGTGCAAGCGGTTAGGGCGTCCCTGCCAGAATTCAATCGCATCCGGGATCAGCCGGTAACCGCCCCAGTGCGACGGCCGCGCTGGCTGCGCGCCGGTTTTTTCTGCTTCTTTAAAGCGCGCTTCCAGTGCCGCGCGATCAGCCACCACTTCGCTCTGCGGGCTGGCGATGGCGGCGTGGCGGCTGCCGAGCGGGCGGCTGGCGAAATAAGCGTCTGATTCCGCTGCAGTGATTTTCTTGATGCGGCCGTCGATGCGCACTTCGCGTTCGAGTTCGCTCCAGTAGAGCACCAATGCTGCCGCCGGATTGCCGGTGAGTTCGCGGCCCTTGCGCGATTTGTAATTCGTGAAAAACACGAAGCCGCCGTTATCCACACCCTTCAACAGCACGATGCGCGCCGACGGCCGCCCTTCGGCGGAAACGGTGGCGAGCGTCATAGCGTTCAACATCGGATGCTCGACTTTGATCGCTTCGTCGAACCAGCGTGTGAACTGTTCGAACGGTTCGCGCGCGACCGCGGCTTCGTCGAGACGCTCGCGTTTGTATTCCTGGCGCAGATCGGCAATTTTCATCGATGACGTGTCAGCGTGCGTAAAAGCGCATTTTAAACGCTGTTGCGATGACGCACTGTGTCAGGCTTCACGGCGCGCGCGCCGGCGCTTGCGCAGCCAGCGCGAGCCGAAACCGCCGAGCGCAATCGCCGCAATGACCAGGCCGAAGGCCAGCCATTGGCTGCGTTCGTCGGGCGCCGGCGCTGCGCTTGCCGGCGCGGGTGCCGCGGTAACCCACGCCGCCAGCTCGCGCGGCGCCACTTCACGCGCCACCCACGACAGTTTTACCGGCAACGTCAGCTCTGCCAGCGTCTGCGTTTGTTTCGGTGCGCGCGCAACCAGGCGGATTGCATCAACGCGCGTG
>JANYDY010000099.1 GCA_025363435.1 Betaproteobacteria bacterium | reverse complement strand
CGGCACGCCCGGCCAGTGCGTGCCGCCATCGGGCAGACGCAGCATGTTGCGGCTGCGCCCCATGATGCGCGCGAGGACCGGCAATCCGCGCCCGCACGCACAGGCAGCGCCGGCTTCTGCGTAGTCACCGATGTCGTAACGGATCAAGGGCATCGCGAAATTGTTCAGCGACGTCACCAGCACGCGGCCGATGCCGCCCGGCGCACAGGCTGCGCCGGATTCGTCCACCACTTCCACCAGCACGTTCTCCGCCTGCACGTGATAGTGCTCGTGGTCCGGGCATTGCAGGGCGATGTAACCGGCCTCGTTGGTGGTGTAGATGTCGACCAGCTTGACGCCCCACGCTTCACGCACCAGCTGGCGCAGGTCCGCCGGCAGCGCCTCGGAAAAACTTTTCACCTCGCGCAATGAATCGAGCCGCAGGCCACGCTCCAGAAAACGCTGGGCCAGCGCGCGCAGATTGGAAGCATGACTAAGCAGGTAATCCGGGCGCTCGGCCAGCAGCCAGTCAATCTGCACGTCCAGTTCGGTGCGCGCATCCAGGCTCACCGCGGGGCCGGTTTGAAACGCGCTGTAGGATTGCGGGTTCCAGCTCGTGTCGCTGCCGCGCGCGAAGCCGACACGGATGCCGGCCAGCTTGCCGGCCAGATCGCGGCGATGCCATAGGCTGTCGCGCAGCGTGCTGGCGTGCCAGAACAGCGCCGTCACGTCGGTCGAACGGCATACCATCGGCGTCGCCGTCGATCCCGAAGTGTTCTTGCTGCGCACCGTCCCGTGTTCCGGCGGCACTGCACTGGAAAAAAGCGCCTCGCCGGCAGCCTGGGCCTCGCCGCGCGTTACCACTGGCAGCGTCGCAAACCATTGCGGCGTCACCGTCATGCCGGCGCGGTAGCCCGCGCGCGCCAGATATTCACGCCAGAAAGGCGCGCTGCGAAACGCATGTTCGGCAAGCTGGCCGATCTGGGCGAACTGGTGTTCGAGCAACTGCACGGGCGACCAGCGTTCGCTGGCATTGAACTGAAACTGCAGCGCGAGCGACAACCCCGCGCCGTAGTCCGGAATTGCCGGCCACACGATACCCGGCACGACCGAGCAGGGCACGATTTCCCGGGCGCGCAGGGCCGGCGGTATATACGGGTCTTTCAGGGCCGACTCCTCTGCTTGTCCGCCGGTGCGTTTCGGGATGGCGTATCTTAGCCTACTGCCTGCACAAAATGCGCGGAACACCAGCGGCGGCGGACTCTCATACAACCATCCGGGCATGTATGGCCTTCTGGTGCTAATCGAAGCGATTCGTCAGGTGCGCGGCGAATGCGACAAGCGGCAGGTCAAGGATTGCGACATCTCTTTGGCGCACGGCAATCGCGGTGTTCTCTCCAGACAATGCACGGTGATCTTCGGTTCAGAAGCCACGCTGTAAGCAACACGCTGCAAAAAACAAACCGCCGGTTCCGCCACAATTCATCGTGGCCGGATCGGTGGTTTTGTTTTTAACTGCCCGAAACGGAAATTCAGTCAGGCAATCGGTGTTTTTTTCGGCGGCGGCACGCCAACCACGGCAAGCCGCATGTTTTCACTACCGTTATTCAGCAACTGGTGCTCGACCACGCCGGCCGGGAAATACACGGTGTCACCGGGGTCGACCTTTTGCTCCTCGACTTTGCCGTCAGCAGTTTTCCACTGCGCAACGCCGTGGCCGCTGAGGATGTGATAAATCTCTTCGAAATCGGCCGGATATTTGACTTCAAAACCCTCGGTCTTGTAACCGTCGTGCTTATGCCAGTGGTGCGGGCTGAACCCCGGGGCGACTTCGTCGATATTGAAAAAGAACTTGTCGCTGGCGACAATCCGTTTGATCTGTCCGGCTTCCCTGGGCTGACCGCGAATATTCTGCGGCTGTACATCGCCGGACTTGATTACTTTGAGTTGCGCCATACAATTCCCCTGCCCTTCGTAGTATTTGCCGGTATCTTATTGTATCCGGTGCAGCGCGGTAAGGATTTGCCCCGGCAAACGACTGAAGCGCATCGGACCGGCGACACTGCCATCGCGCACCCGGTCAACTTTTTCGGAGGAACGTATATGAATCGCCGCCTGTTTTCAAAATTGTTCGCCGGTTTGCCCTTCTTCGGCCTCTGCGCCTGCTCGTATGCGGGCCCCGTGTCGTCGATGAAAGAAGTCGAAGACATGCAGAAGAACTGGAAAACGCTGCTTGCCGACGGCGCTGAAGTCGCCGCCGGGCCGACGCCGCCGCTGACGCTGCCGGGTGCGGAGTGGAAAAAGAAACTGTCGTCGGCGGCCTATAACGTGCTACGCGAAGAAGGCACCGAGTACGCCGGCAGCAGCCCGCTCAACAATGAAAAACGCCCCGGCGTGTTTGCCTGCGCCGGTTGCAACCTGCCGCTGTTCACCTCGGCGATGAAATACGACAGCGGCACCGGCTGGCCGAGCTTCTTCACCACCATTCCCGGCGCCTTCGGCAGCACTACTGATTACAAACTGATCTATCCGCGCACCGAGTATCACTGCGCGCGCTGCGGCGGCCATCACGGCCATATTTTCAATGACGGCCCGCAACCGACCGGACAGCGCTATTGCAACAACGGCGTGGCGCTGCGGTTTATTCCGAAAGCCGGCAAAGCGTAAATTGCGCAGGATGTTTGCATCCGCTGCAGCATTTGTTATGCTGCATTCTCATGCACGCACCCGCGCTCAGACTTGCGGTTCCGTCGGATGCAACACCGGTTGCCGTGATGTCGCGCGCGCTGGTCGAAGACGGTCTGCCCGGCTGGTCGTGGGATCCGCAGCGCGTCGAGCGCGCGATCCGCGCCCGCGACACCTGTGTGCTGGTTGCGGCGCACGGCAGCGCGATCGGCGGTTTTGCCATCATGAATTTCGGCGATACGCAGGCGCATCTAAGCCTGCTTGCAGTGCTGCCGTCGCAACAGCGCAAAGGCATAGGCACACGCATGATGGCCTGGCTGGAGGAATCGGCGCTGGTGGCGGGCATTGAAAAAATCAACCTCGAACTGCGCGCGAATAATCAGGCCGCGCGTGAGTTTTATCGTGCCCTGGGTTTTGTCGAGTCAGCCAGTTTGCCCGGCTATTATCAAGGCTACGAAGCCGCATTGCGTATGACACGCGATATCCGCCGGCAGATTTCCAACCGCATGGGTTAGATTTCCGACCCCTCAGCCCGCGCCGTGTTGCGCCAGTGCCCAAGCAACATGCTCGCGCACCAGCATGGATGAATCACCGGCACGCGCACGCAACGCTGCCACTGCCCGCGCGGCACCACCCGACTGTGCCGGCACATTACCCAGCCCGACCGCCAGATTGCGCAACCAGCGTTCGTAACCGATGCGGTGGATCGCGCTGCCAAGCAGGCGTTGATGAAAATCCGCCTCGCTCCAGGTAAACAGTTCAGCCAGCGCTACTTCATCCAGTCCGTTGCGCACAGCGAAGTCGGCTTCATTGGACTTCTGCGCGAATTTATTCCACGGACAGATCAGTTGGCAGTCATCGCAGCCATAGACGCGATTACCGATCAGCGGACGCAGTTCTTCGGGAATGCTGCCGTGGTGTTCGATGGTGAGATAGGAAATGCAGCGCCGCGCATCAAGTTTGTACGGCGCGACGATTGCCTGCGTCGGACATATATCGATGCATTTCGTGCAACTGCCGCAATGATCGCTCTGGGCGGCATCGACTGGCAGCGGCAGATTGGTATAAATCTCACCAAGAAAAAAGAACGAACCGGCTTCGCGGGTCAGAAGCAGCGTATGTTTGCCGCGCCAACCGAGGCCGGCTTTGCGCGCGATCTCGACTTCCATCACCGGCGCGCTATCGGTAAACACGCGATAACTGTATTCACCGATCGCTGTTTCAATGCGTTCGGCGAAGTGCTGCAGCCGCCGCCGCATCACCTTGTGATAATCGCGCCCGAGCGCATAACGCGACACGAACGCGGCTTCCGGATCATGAATCACCGGCCAGCTGTCGGCAGCGTGGGACGGCAAATAATTGAGGCGCGCCGCGATCACGCGCACGGTTCCCGGCACCAGCTCGGCCGGTCGCGCGCGTTTGACGCCATGCTTTGCCATATAATCCATGTCGCCATGAAACCCCGCACGCAACCATTCAAGCAGGCGCGGTTCGGCATCGGCAAGATCGACGTCGGATATGCCGACGCTCTGAAAGCCGAGTTCCCGTCCCCACGCCCGAATGCTTGCCGCCAGTGCGGCCGGGTCAACCGCATCGCGGTTCTGTTGCGTTAAGGTGGTCATGGCCGGCAATCATAATCTGCTGCTGCAAAATCTTGCGACGGAATCGGCGACCATAGCTTTTGGCGCTGCTTTGGCGCCGCTATTGCAGGCCGGCATGGTGGTTTACCTGTGCGGCGAGCTTGGCGCCGGCAAAACCACCCTGGTACGCGGGTTGTTGCGCGCACTGGGCATCACGGAACGGGTCAAAAGCCCGTCTTATACACTAGTTGAACCTTATGTAGTTTCCAAGTTATACTTATATCACTTTGATTTTTATCGGTTCAGCCGTTCTGACGAGTGGGTGGAGGCAGGCTTCCGCGAATACTTCAATCGCGAGTCCGTATGCCTCGTTGAATGGCCAGAAAAAGCCGGAGGGCAATTGCCCGCACCGGATCTGAGGATAGTGATGGAAGTGGACGGAAATGCTCGCCGCATCACGGTCAGTGCAGACACGGAGGCAGGTCAAACTTGTTTAGCTCGGCTGCATCGCTGATACAAAACGTACTCCCGGCGCCCGCCGTTGCGGTGCATCGCTTTCCTCGCATACCCCTGCTGAATCTGTTTTTCACCGCCATGCTGTTGCTGCCCTGCGCAGCAGGGTCCGCCACGCCGGTGACTTCGGCGCGCGTATGGCCGGCGCAGGATTACACGCGCATCACTTTTGAATCCGCTGTTCCCCTGCAATTCCAGTTGCTGATGCTGAAAAATCCGGATCGCCTGGCACTCGATGTCGAGGATCTCGCGGTTACCCCAACACTCGAAGAACTCTCCGCCAAAATCGGCAACAACGACCCCTACGTCAAATCGATACGCCTCGGCCGCCCGAAACAGGGCACCGTGCGGCTGGTCTTCGATTTGAAAACCGACGTCAAACCGGAGATTTTCACCTTGCGGCCGATTGCCGAATACGGTCACCGTCTGGTGCTCGATATTTATCCGGCGCAGGCCAGCGACCCCCTGCTCGCGCTGCTGGAAAAAACCCAGGCACCGGCGGTAACACCCGCGCCGCCTGCAGCCGTGACAGCGGCAAAACCAGCGGAAAGCGCAACCGCCACCGAACCGGCACGCGCGCCGTCACAAAGCGCTGCCGCAAATGCACCACCCGCCCCGGCTGCAAAACCGGCGCGGACTGAGCGCACCATCATCGTCGCCATCGACGCCGGGCACGGCGGTGAAGACCCCGGCGCCAAAGGCCGCCGCGGCACGCATGAAAAAGACATTACGCTGGCGATTGCGCGCCGACTGAAGGATGTGATCGACCGCGAACCGAATATGCGCGGCGTCCTGACCCGCGACGGCGACTATTTCATTCCGCTGCAGGGCCGGGTGCAAAAATCGCGGCGCATCAACGCCGATCTGTTCGTTTCGGTGCACGCCGATTCCTTCATCCGCCCGGACGCGCGCGGCTCTTCGGTGTTTGCGCTATCGGAAAACGGCGCGACGTCGGCGGCGGCGCGCTGGCTGGCGAAGAAGGAAAACGAAGCCGACTTGATCGGTGGCGTCAATCTCGACGTCTCCGATCCCTATCTCAAACAGACGCTGCTCGATCTCTCGCAGACCGCCACCATCAATGACAGCCTGAAGCTGGCGAAATCGGTACTCGACAACCTCGGTAAAATCAACACGCTGCATAAAGGTACGGTCGAACAGGCCGGCTTCGCCGTGCTGAAGGCGCCGGATATTCCGTCGATCCTGGTCGAAACCGCGTTCATCAGCAATCCGGCGGAAGAAAAAAAGCTCAAGGATGAGAGCTACCAGCAAAAAATTGCCGAATCCATTTTCTCCGGCATCAAGAATTATTTCGCGCAAAATCCGGCGCTGGCGCGCGCACGCGTCGCCACCAACCCGTGACAGCAGCGCAGATATTCCGCTAATATTCGGCCTCGTTCCAATTTCCTTTTCCCATGTTGCGCGCCTCTTTCGCTGCGGCGATATTCACCCTACTCGCCGGCTGCGCCGCGGTCCCGGACAATATTCCGCAGGAAATCGCCCTGCCGTACGTACGTAATTTCTCTGCGAACTCCGCAGGTGACGGCGTGCCGACCGGCTGGCGCCCATGGGGCGTAAACCGCTTCAAGAGTCCGACTGAATACCGCCTGGTCAAAGAAGACGGCCGTACCGTCGTGCGCGCCAGGGCCACGGCGTCGGCCTCCGGCCTCATCCATCCGCTCGATCTCGATTCGTCGGTCTATCGCCTGCTGCACTGGCACTGGAAGGTTGACGAACTGATTGCCAAAGCCGACAACACGCAAAAGAACACCGAGGATTCACCGGTGCGGCTGGTCATCAGCTTCGATGGCGATATGAGCAAGCTCGATTTCAGCGACCAGATGTTTTTCGACCAGATCAAGGCCTTCACCGGCCAGCAGTTACCCTACGCCACGCTCATGTATATCTGGGAAAACCGCGTCGCCAAAGGCACCATTATTCCGAACCGCCATACGTCGCGCATCAAAATGGTGGTTGCCGAGAGCGGGCGCGAAAAACTCGGCACATGGCAGGAGCAAACGCAGAATATTTATGACGATTTCCGCCGCGCCTTTGGCGAGATGCCCGGCAGAATCATTTCAATCGGCATCATGACCGATACCGACAACACCGGCGCAAACGTGCACGCCTATTACGGTGACATTGCCTTCCAGCGCGTTGCGCCGCCACGCACGGTATTCAGCAGCGACTAACAGCATGACTGCGACCGTTGGCAGGTCGCGCCGTCGCACACCTGCGCCATAGCGGCGGCGGGTCAGACCTGCATTGAGCGGGCGCGGCTGCCGCATGACAATCAAGTTATAATTTTCCATGACTGCCATTCGCGTTCTTCCCGACCTGCTGATCAACCAGATTGCCGCCGGCGAAGTCGTCGAGCGGCCGGCGGCTGCGCTCAAGGAGCTGCTGGAAAACAGCCTCGATGCGGGAGCGACCGAAATCTCCGTGCATTTGGCGGCCGGCGGCACCAAACTCGTGCGCGTGAGCGACAACGGTCTCGGCATTCCGCGCGAAGAACTCGCCCTTGCAGTGTCGCGCCACGCCACCAGCAAAATCGCCACGCTCGACGACCTCGAACGCATACGCAGCCTCGGTTTTCGCGGCGAGGCGCTCGCCAGCATCGCCGCAGTCTCCGCACTTACTTTGAGCAGCCGCACGCGCGAGGCCAAACATGCGTGGTCGGTGGCCGTCGAAAACGGCGTCATTTCCGAACCGCAGCCGGCCGCGCACGAAGCCGGCACCAGCATCGAAACGCAGGAGCTTTTTTTCAATACACCGGCGCGGCGCAAGTTTCTGCGCTCCGACGCCACCGAATTCGCGCATTGCGACGAAGTGTTCCGCCGCGTTGCGCTGACACGCCCCGATGTCGCCTTTCGCCTGCAGCACAACGCGCGCGCGCAGTGGCAGTTGAAGGCGCAGGACCGTACTGCCCGCATAAACGCGATTCTCGGCGAGGATTTTTCGGCTGAAGCCATCAGCGTGAATGAAAACGCCGGCGGCATCGCAATAAGCGGATTAACAGCGCTGCCCACTGCGACACGCAACAGTCGCGATGCCCAGTATTTTTTTGTCAACGGCCGCTTTGTTCGCGACAAAGTACTGGCGCACGCGCTGCGCCAGGCCTATCAGGACGTTTTGCACCACGATCGCTACCCGGCGTATGTCTTGTTTCTTGAAGTTGACCCCGCACGCGTCGATGTCAACGTGCACCCGACCAAGAGCGAAGTGCGCTTCCGCGATTCGCAGGCCGTGCATCAATTCGTTTTCCACGCACTGGCGCGCGCGCTGGCGGGCGCCGCCGGAAAAACAACCGGCAACGAACCTGCCGCCGGCATGCCGCTGCAACCCGCGCGTGAAGGTTTTGTGCCGACCCAGCATCGCATGCCGCTCGGGGTTGCTCAGCCGAGCACCGTGTATCAGACACTGTTCGGCAATGCGCCCGCCGCGCAAGCTGCATTCACCGAAACAATCGCCGCGCCGCTGCCGAGCGGCGAACTGCCACCGCTGGGTTTTGCGCTGGCGCAGCTTTCCGGTGTTTATATCCTGGCGCAAAACCAGCACGGTCTGGTCATCATCGACATGCATGCGGCGCATGAACGCATCGTCTACGAAAAGCTCAAAAACCAACTCGATGACAATCGCATCAGCATGCAACCGCTGCTGATCCCGGTGGTTTTCCATGCCGAAAAGCTCGACGTGGCGACAGTCGAAGAACACGCCGATACGCTGACCAGCCTGGGTTTTGAAATCGCCGCCACTTCACCGACCTCACTCGCCGTGCGCGGCGTGCCGGTGGCACTGCAAAATGCCGATGCCGGCGCGCTGGCCCGCGACGTGCTGCACGAAATCCGTGAATTCGGCGCCAGCCGCGTGCTGCTCGAACGCCGCAATGAGTTGTTATCGACCATGGCTTGCCACACCGCCGTGCGCGCCAACCGGATTTTGACTGTCACCGAAATGAATGCGCTGCTGCGCGAAATGGAAGTGACCGAACGCTCGGGCCAGTGCAATCACGGGCGCCCGACCTGGCACCAGATTTCGCTGGCGGAGCTTGATCGTCTGTTCATGCGCGGTCGCTGAGTAATGGCTGTCAAAAAAGCGGCGCCCGCCAAAAAACGCAAAACCGCAGCACGCGGTGCAAAAGCAGCGCCCGCCGCGCGCAATGCGCGCAAGCAAACGCAACCGCCGGTGATATTGCTGATGGGACCGACCGCCAGCGGTAAAACCGGCGTCGCCGTCGAACTGGTGCGTCAACTCAAGTGCGAAATCATCAGCGTTGATTCCGCGCAGGTCTACCGCGATATGAATATCGGCACCGCCAAGCCGGATGCGGAAATACTGGAGGCGGCGCCGCATCACCTCATCAATGTAATCAATCCCGACGAATCCTATTCGGCGGCGCGTTTTCGCGATGATGCGCTGACGCTGATGCGCGAAATCACCGAGCGCGGCAATATTCCGCTGCTGGTCGGCGGCACCATGATGTATTTCAAGGCGCTGACCGAGGGGCTGTCGGAGCTACCGGAAGCCGACCCGGTGATCCGCATGATCATTGACACCATGGCCGAGGAAAAAGGCTGGCCCGGCGTGCACCGCGAACTCGCGCGCGTTGATCCCGAGATCGCCGCCAGGCTGGCGCCGAACGATGCGCAGCGCATTCAACGCGCGCTTGAGGTTTACTACATTACCGACCGCACGATGTCCGCGCTGCAGAAAAAACCCAAGTACGTGTATTTTCCCTATACGCCGCTCAAAATTGCCCTAATGCCATCCGACCGCGCAGTATTGCACCAGCGCATCGCCGATCGCTTCGAAACCATGCTCGAACTCGGCTTAATCACCGAGTTGCGCAAATTGCGCAAGGATTACGCGCTCGAAGTCGGGATGCCGTCGATGCGCTGCGTCGGTTACCGCCAGACCTGGTCCTATCTCGATGGCGAAATCGGGCTGGCCTCATTGCGCGAACAGGTCATTGCCGCCACGCGCCAGCTGGCGAAGCGCCAGTTAACCTGGCTGCGCGCGATGAAAGACATCGCCGAATTCGACTGTCTCGCCGAAGATCTCGACGATCAGGTGCTCACCCATTTGCGCGCACGTCTGCCGGCTACGCAAGAATCCGCGGCCTGAGCCGCCTCTCGGTATAATCTGCAGTCAATATCCAATTGCAATTCAGAAGGGGGTTTCATGCCTCAGGTCATAGGGGTACCAAAGGAAAACGCAACCGGTGAAAAGCGTGTTGCCACCGTACCCGAAGTCGTCGAAAAGCTGATCAAACTCGGTTTCAAGGTAGCCGTGCAATCCGGCGCCGGAGATGCAGCCAATTTCAGCGACGATGTATATCGTGCCGCCGGCGCCGAAATCGTCGCCGACGCCGCAGCACTGTGGGCGAATTCGGATATCGTCTTCAAGGTACGCGGACCATCTACTGAAGAAGTCGGCCTGCTGCGCAATGGCGGCACGCTCATCTCGTTCATCTGGCCCGCGCAGAATCCCGAGTTGATGCAGCAACTGGCCGCGCGCAAGGCCACCGTGCTGGCGATCGACGCACTGCCCCGCGTGCTCTCCCGCGCGCAGAAGATGGATGCGCTGACCTCGCAGGCCGGCGTCGCCGGTTACCGCGCCGTCATCGAAGCCGCCAATGCCTTCGGCCGCTTCTTCAACGGCCAGATCACCGCCGCCGGCAAAGTGCCGCCGGCGAAAGTCTTTATCGCCGGTGCCGGCGTCGCCGGCTTGGCCGCGATCGGCACTGCCGCGGGCCTCGGCGCCATCGTGCGCGCCAACGACACGCGCGCCGAGGTGGCCGACCAGGTTGCGTCGCTGGGCGGCGAATTCGTCAAGGTCGATTATGAAGAAGAAGGTTCCGGCGGCGGCGGCTACGCCAAAGTCATGAGTGAAGGCTTCCAGCATGCCCAGCGCGAGATGTACGCGAAGCAAGCGCGCGAGGTCGACATCATCATCACCACTGCGCTGATCCCCGGCAAGCCGGCGCCGAAGCTCATCACCGCCGAGATGGTCAAGAGCATGAAGCCAGGCAGTGTCATAGTCGACATGGCGGCCGAACAGGGCGGCAACTGCGAACTCACCGAGCCCGGCCAGGCAGTCGTCAAGCACGGCGTGACCATCATTGGCTACACCGACCTGGTCAGCCGGTTGGCCAAGCAGTCCTCGACGCTATATTCGACCAACCTGTTCCGTCTTGCCGAGGAACTGTGCAAGTCCAAGGACGGCATCATCAACGTCAACATGGAAGACGACGCGATCCGCGGTCTGACGGTCATCAAGGATGGCGCGGTGACTTGGCCGGCACCGCCGATCAAGCTCGCGGTCCCGCCTGCGGCGGCCAAGTCAGTCGTTGCCGTACCCGCCGCCAAGAAAGGACACGGCCACGGCGGCGGCGCACCGATGGCTGGCGGCAAGCTGGCGATCATGTTTGCGGTCGCCGCGGTAATGTTCTGGTTCATCGGCGCCAATGCGCCGGGTGCCTTCCTCGGCCATTTCACGGTGTTCGTGCTGGCCTGCTTCGTCGGCTACATGGTGGTATGGAACGTGACCCCTGCGCTGCACACGCCGCTGATGAGCGTGACCAATGCGATCAGCAGCATCATCGTCATCGGCGCGCTGGTGCAGATTGCGCCGCCGCTGCTGACTGACTCGGGATTGTCGCGACCCGACGAGATGATCCGCTGGCTGGCCGTCGCGGGTATCGCCCTCACCGCGATCAATATGTTCGGCGGCTTCGCCGTCACCCAGCGCATGCTGGCCATGTTCAGAAAATAAGCGAGAAGATCCATGTCAGCCAGTCTGGTAACGGTCGCCTACATCGGCGCGACCATCCTCTTCATCCTGAGCCTCGGCGGTCTGTCCAACCCGGAAACGTCACGCCGCGGCAATCTGTACGGCATGATCGGCATGACCATTGCAGTGCTCGCTACCGTGCTGGGCCCGCGCGTTACCGCTGCCGGCATTCCGTGGATCATCGGCGCGATGGTGGCGGGCGGCGGCATCGGTCTTTATCTCGCGCGCACAGTGCAGATGACGCAGATGCCGGAACTGGTTGCCTTCATGCACAGCCTGGTCGGCCTTGCCGCCGTGGTGGTGGGCTATGCGAGTTATGTCGATCCGACGTCCACGCTCAATATCACATCTGCAGAAAAAGCCATTCACGAAATGGAGGTCTACATCGGCGTCCTGATCGGCGCAGTAACGTTGTCCGGTTCGGTGATTGCCTTCGGCAAGCTGTCGGGAAAAATCGGCGGCAAACCCCTGCTGCTGCCGGCGCGGCACTGGTTGAACTTACTCGGGTTGCTGGTGGTGATCTGGTTCGGCCGCGAGTTCCTGCACGCCGAGACCGTTGCCCAGGGCATGACGCCGTTGATCGTCATGACAGTGATCGCGCTGCTGTTCGGCATTCACATGGTGATGGCAATCGGCGGCGCCGACATGCCGGTGGTGGTGTCGATGCTCAACAGCTATTCCGGCTGGGCCGCGGCGGCGACCGGCTTCATGCTCTCCAACGATCTCTTGATCGTGATCGGCGCACTGGTCGGCTCGAGCGGCGCCATCCTGTCGTACATCATGTGTCAGGCGATGAACCGCAATTTCATCAGCGTGATCGCCGGCGGGTTTGGTGGCGGCGCGCCGGCGAAGGCTGCGTCCGGCGATGCAGCCGCACCGGTCGGCGAAGTCGTGCCGATCAGCGCAAGCGAAACCGCCGAACTGCTGCGCGATGCGAAGAGTGTGGTGATCGTGCCGGGCTACGGCATGGCGGTGGCGCAAGCCCAGCATACCGTCAACGAGATCACCAAATTCCTGCGCGACAAAGGCGTCAACGTGCGTTTCGGCATCCATCCGGTCGCCGGCCGCATGCCCGGCCACATGAACGTGCTGCTGGCCGAGGCCAAGGTGCCCTATGACATCGTGATGGAAATGGACGAGATCAACGACGACTTCCCTGCGACCGACGTCGCGATGGTGATCGGCGCCAACGACATCGTCAATCCGGCCGCACAGGAAGATCCTTCGAGCCCGATCGCCGGCATGCCGGTACTCGAAGTGTGGAAGGCGAAAACGTCTATCGTCATGAAGCGCAGCATGGCCTCCGGCTATGCCGGCGTCGACAATCCGCTCTTCTATAAAGAAAACAACCGCATGCTGTTCGGCGATGCGAAGAAGATGCTGGATGAGGTATTGGTCGCGTTAAAAACCTGACGAAACAGCCTGTCAAATAAAAAGGCCGCGCCTGCAAAGACGCGGCCTTTTTATTTTTGCCCGCGTGGTCTATTGATCTGCGTTGCCCGAACCCGTTGCTTTCACACGGGCACGCACCCAGCCGCGCGCTAGCGTCAACCGGACTTCCTCATCCGCTTTGAGCTTCGATGCGTCGTGCACAATTTTACCGTCGGCGGATTCAGTAATGCTGTAGCCGCGTTCGAGCACTGCGCTGGGACTGAGATTGGTCAACTGCGCGGAAAAATGTTTCAGTTCCACCTGCATGGTTTGCAATCGGTTGGACGCCGCATTACGCAAGCGTTGCGCCAGCGCGCGTGGCGCCGCCTCCAGCATGCGCAGGTCGGGCCGTGCCGAGCGCAATGCATGTATGAGCCCTTGCAAGCGCCAGCGCCGCTCGTCTGCGCCATGGCCGAAGGCGCTGCGCAGACGGCTTGCGAAATGCCCGAGCTGCGCGGTCTGCGCGGCAATGCGTTCACCCGGATGCACCAAGCTGCGCGCGAGACCATCGAGCTGCTGCATGCGGCGTTCGAGTGCGCGCTCAACGACCCGCCGCAAGCGTTGCGCGAAATGCGCCGCGCCCTGCGTGAGTTCGCTGCGATCCGGGCTCGCCAGTTGTGCCGCCGCCGTCGGCGTCGGTGCGCGCAGATCGGCGACAAAATCGGCGATGGTGAAGTCGGTTTCATGGCCGACGCCGCTGATCACCGGCAGGGAACAGGCGTGGATCGCACGCGCCACCACTTCCTCGTTGAACGCCCATAGGTCTTCAATGCTGCCACCGCCGCGACAGACGATCAGCACATCGCACTCGGCGCGCGCATCGGCGGCAGCAATCGCCGCCGCAATCTCGCGTCCGGCGCCCTCGCCTTGCACGGTCGTCGGATAAATGACCACCGGAATCGCCGGCATGCGCCGCCGCAAGGTCGTCAGCACGTCGCGCAAGGCCGCCGCCTTGAGTGAGGTCACTACGCCGATCGCGCGCGGAAAACGCGGCAATGGCCGGCGCGTCGCCTCGTCGAACAAGCCCTCGGCCTGCAGTTTTGCCTTGAGTTTCTCGAATGCCGCATAGAGAGCGCCTAGGCCGGCGCGCCGCATCGTCTCGACATTGAGCTGAAATTCGCCGCGCGCCTCGTAAAACGACGGATTGGCGCGCACCTCGACCTGCATGCCGTTATCGGGTTTCCAGTCCTGCAACTGCATCTTGTGGCGAAACATGACGCAGCGCACCTGCGCCTGCGCATCCTTCAGCGAGAAATAACAATGCCCCGATCCGGCGCGCACGAAATTGGATATCTCGCCGGAAATCCACATCAGCGGCAAATTGCTCTCCACCAGCTCCTTGGCGAGGCGGTTGAGTTCGGCAACGCCGATCACGCGCTGCGCCGCGGCGGAATCCCAAATGTTTTTCATGGCGCGATTGTAACCGTGCCGCCGGAAGCAACGGACTGCGTAAAATTGCGAAAAAAAATGTCGTTGATTCAAGGCCTCCCCAAGCGTCGTCCGGAAGCCCCGCCGCCCTAGCTCATCCACAATCGTCACGCAAGCGTCACATGGTTCCGGCGCGATGCCCGGGCTCTAGAGGGAGAAATATACAACTCATTGTATTAAATTAATTATTTGTCGAGTTTAAAAAATGAGCAGGTCAGCAAAACCCCTTACAGTTAACTCACTTAGCTGACTTGTTTACAAACGCTTCACATACTTATCCACAGCAATTGTGGATAACAAATTGCGCTGAATTTTCTGCCGCCGAGTGCCTTCGCCCCGTGTTTGCAGCGCGACATTTTTATCGTGCGCGATGCCGCAAAACGCATGCCGCGATGAATGCAGATATTTTTCCCGCAATGGATTTGTGTGCTTGCTGAAAACCCATTGCCCATATACAGTTACGCCGTTCAAATCAGGCGGAATCGGAGAAGCGCGTGTTTGCATTGATTGAAGCTGCAGGATGGCCGATATGGCCGCTATTGCTGGCCTCCGTAATCGCGCTGGCAATCATCGGCGAACGCGCATGGTCGCTGCGCAGCAGCATTGTGGCGCCAAAAGACCTGCTGAATCAGGTTGTGCAGGAATTCCGGCAGCAGGGTGTGACACCGCCGTTGCTGGTGCGCCTGGCCGGCGGCTCGCCGCTCGGGCAGATCTTCGCCGCCGGCATCAAGAACGCAAAGAGCTCACCGCAAATCATGAAAGAAGCGCTGGATGACGCAGGACGCGCTGTCGCGCATGAACTCGAACGCTTTCTGACCACGCTCGGCACCCTCGCCTCAATCAGCCCGCTGCTCGGCTTGCTTGGCACGGTCATCGGCATGATTGAGATTTTCGGTTCACAGGCGCCCTCCGGCAGCAATCCGATCGTGCTCGCGCACGGCATTTCGGTGGCACTCTATAACACCGCCATGGGAATTATTGTTGCCATCCCCAGCATGATTTTCTACCGGCACTTCCGCAGCCGCGTTGATTCGCTGATCGTCGAGATGGAAAGCCAGGCCGTGCTACTGGTCGAAATCCTGCGCGGCGAACGCCAGAACTGAGCGGAAGCCGACCTTGAATTTCCGCCTCGGCCGCCAAAAGGAAGAACCCGAGATCAACCTGATTCCGTTGATCGACGTGCTGCTGGTCATCCTGATCTTCCTGATGGTGACGACCACCTATTCGCGTTTCGCTGAATTGCAGATCAATCTGCCGACGGCCGATGCCAACAAACCCGAAGAGCGGCCGAATCAGATCAGCGTTGCGGTCGACGGCCAGAGCCAGTACATGGTTAACAAATCGGCGGTGCCGTTCCGCAGTCCTGACGGCTTTGCGCAGGAACTGAAACGCGCCGCCGGCGGCGCAGCCGACCCGGTCATCATCATCAACGCCGACGCCGCAGCGACGCATCAGTCGGTGATCAACGTGATGGAAGCCGCGCGTATCGCCGGCTACAGCCGCATCACCTTCACGACGCAAGCGGGCAAGAAATAGCGCGCTCAGGCAGCGGCGCGCGGGCGCCGCGGTTTATCCACCCCGATCCACTTTCCCGCCCTACGCCTTAATTCAAATGCGCCGGCTGGAACAAAGTTGGTACCGTACAGGCATCGCCGACCGGGCGCTCTGCCTCCTGCTTTGGCCGCTTAGCCTGTTATTCGGTGTGCTTGCCGCATTGCGCCGCGCCGCCTATCGATACGGCATATTCGCAACAACCAGGCTGCCGGTGCCGGTGGTGGTGATCGGCAACATCAGTGTCGGCGGCACCGGCAAAACGCCGCTGACACTCGCACTGGCCGCACAACTGCGACAGCAAAAACTGCAGCCGGGAATTATTTGCCGCGGTTATGGCGGCAGCGCTACCGCGCCGCAGGCAGCCGGCCCTGACAGTGACCCGCTCGTCGCCGGTGACGAGGCCGTATTGATCGCCAGACAAAGCGGCTGCCCGGTATGGATAGGCGCCGATCGCGTTGCCGCCGCACGCGGACTGCTCGCCGCCAATCCCGATTGCAACGTCTTGCTCAGCGACGACGGCCTGCAGCACTACGCGCTGGCGCGCGATTTCGAAATCGCCGTGGTTGATGCAGCGCGCGGTTTCGGCAACGGCTTGCTGCTGCCGGCCGGGACGCTGCGCGAATCGCCGGCGCGGCTGACGATCGTCAGCGCATTGGTTTTAAACGGCAACGGCACGTGGCCCGCTTATGCAGGTGCGTTATACCGAATGAGCCTGCACGGCGAACGCTTCCGCAACCTGAAAACACAACAGGAAGTGAACGCGTCACATTTCAACGGCCGCAAGGTGCGCGCCATTGCAGCGATCGGCAATCCGCAGCGTTTTTTCGATCATTTGCGCGCACTCGGTATCACCTGCGATACAACGTCCTTTCCCGATCACCATGCGTACAGCAAAACCGACCTTGCGTTTGCAAACGCCCCGGAGATAATCATGACTGCAAAGGACGCGGTAAAATGTGAGCCGTTCGCCAGCGATAGTCATTGGGTCCTGGAGGTCGAGGCGGTACTCGACGGCGATCTGACCGGACACATCATGCACCAACTCGGAAAGTCACGATAATGGATGCCAAGCTGCTGGATATTCTGGTCTGCCCGATCTGCAAAGGACCGCTGCTCTACGTCAAGCCACGGCAGGAGTTGATCTGCAAACCCGACCGGCTGGCGTTCCCGGTGCGGGATGGCATACCGGTAATGCTCGAAGACGAAGCGCGCAAGCTCGCGCCCGAGGAAGAAGTTTGAACCGTCGCGCGTACTGTATTCGCAACCACATGAAGCCGGCGGTGTGAATTTCATCGTCGTCATCCCGGCGCGCTTTGCGTCGACCCGGCTGCCCGGCAAACCGCTGCTGGATATCGGCGGCAAACCGATGGTGGTGCATGTTGCCGAGCGCGCCCGGGCCAGCGGTGCGGCTGAGGTCATCATCGCCACCGATCACGCCGGCATCGCACGCGCGGTGGAAGCGCACGGTTTTACTGCAATGATGACGCGCGAAGATCACGCCTCCGGTACCGACCGCATTGCCGAGGTTGCAGCGCAGCGCAAGCTCAGCGGAGACAGCATTGTCGTTAATGTCCAGGGCGATGAGCCTTTGATCGATCCCGCGCTGATCCGCGCCGTCGCGCAACAACTGGCCGATCACGCGGACGCGGCGATCGCCACCGCATGCTGCCCGCTCACTGATGCCGCACAGATGGCAAACAGCAACGTCGTCAAGGTGGTGCTCGACAAAAACGGCTACGCCCTGTATTTCAGCCGCGCGCCGATTCCATTTGCGCGCGATGCCTTTGCCGGCGGCATTGTTGCCTTGCCGCCTGCACTCCCCGCCTACCGGCATATCGGCATCTACGCCTATCGCACGGAATTCCTCGCGCTCTATACCGGGCTCGCACCGGCCGCTATCGAACAAGCTGAAGCGCTCGAACAATTACGCGCGCTCTGGCACGGCCACCGTATCAGTGTTGCGCTTAGCGCAGAGGCGCCGCACGCCGGCGTCGACACCGCCGCAGATCTCGCGTACGTAAGGAAATTGCTCGCCCCTTCCTGAATAGCCCTTTCGATAACGCGGTATAATCGCAGCATCTCCACGCGCCGCTACGACAACATCATGATGCGAATAGTACTGCTGGGCATGCCAGGGGCCGGCAAAGGCACGCAGGCGCGCTACCTCACCGAGCGTTTCAAGGTGCCGCAGATTTCAACCGGCGACATGCTGCGCGCCGAGGTCAAGGCCGGCACACCGCTCGGGCTGGAAGCCAAAAAATTCATGGATGCCGGCGCGCTGGTGCCCGACACTGTTGTGATCAAAATGGCCGAAGCCCGGGTCAAATTGCCCGACTGCGCCAACGGCTTCATCGTCGACGGTTTTCCGCGCACGATCGCGCAGGCTGAAGCGCTGCGCTCGGCCGGTGTCGGCATCGATTTTGTCATTGATATCGAAACCGCCGACGCGGAAATTCTGCGCCGCATGAGCGGCCGCCGCGTGCACCCGGCCTCCGGCCGCACCTACCATATCGAATTCAACCAGCCCAAAGTTGCCGGCAAGGACGACGTTACCGGCGAGCCCTTGGTGCAGCGCCCAGACGATCAGGAAGATACCGTGCGCAAGCGCATCGAGACCTACCACGTGCAGACCAAGCCGCTGGTCGACTTCTACCGTAACCAATCCGGCGCAGGCGCCCCCCGCTACGTCAGGATCAACGGCGTCGGCGCGGTAGAAGCCATCCGCGACAGCATATTCGCGGCCTTGCAATAGCCTTAGCCGCCGCGCCGGGGCGATTCACCGGCGGCATACGAAAAGTGCCGCTTCTGCGGTAAAATATCGCGTTTGCCCGTTACCAAGTCACGAATTGCCCTCAGCATGCCCGTAAAAAACGCTTTTTATGCCCAATCCGGCGGTGTTACCGCCGTCATCAATGCGACCGCCTGCGGCCTCATTGAGGCTGCGCGCAAACACAAAAACCGCATCGGCAAGGTCTATGCGGGGCGCGACGGCATTATCGGCGCGCTGACTGAAGACCTGATCGACACGTCGAAAGAATCACCGGCCGCGATCAAGGCATTGCGCTACACACCCGCCGGCGCCTTTGGTTCCTGCCGTTACAAACTCAAAGGCCTCGAAGAAAACCGTGCCCAGTATGAGCGCCTGATTGCAGTGTTCAAGGCGCACAACATCGGCTATTTCTTCTACAACGGCGGCAACGATTCCGCCGATACCGCCTACAAGGTTTCGCAGATTTCGGAAAAACTCGGATATCCGGTGATCTGTGTCGGCGTACCGAAAACTGTCGACAATGATTTAGCCGTTACCGATTGCTGCCCCGGTTTCGGCTCGGTCGCCAAATATGTGGCAACGAGCATCCGTGAAGCCGGTTTCGACGTCGCCTCGATGGCGCGCACCTCGACCAAGGTTTTTGTGCTTGAAGTGATGGGGCGGCATGCCGGCTGGATCACCGCCGCCTGCGGCCTCGCCGCCGAAAAAGCCGGCGATGCCCCGCAGGTTCTGCTCTTCCCCGAAATCGCTTTCGATCAGGAAAAATTCCTCGCCCGCGTGGACGCTGTCGTCAAGCAATACGGCTACTGCGCGATCGGCGTGTCCGAAGGCATACGCAATGCCGACGGCAAATTCCTCTCGGAGTCCGGCTTGAAAGATGCGTTCGGTCATGCCCAGCTCGGCGGCGTCGCGCCGCAGATCGCCAGCCTGATCAAGGATAAACTCGGCTACAAATACCACTGGGCGGTGGCCGACTACCTGCAGCGCTCGGCGCGCCACATCGCGTCGAAAACCGACGTCGAGCAGGCTTATGCGGTCGGCAAGACAGCGGTCGAACTGGCGATCAAGGGCCGCAATGCAGTGATGGCGGTGATCGTGCGCAAATCGAACAAGCCGTACAAATGGACGGTCGAAGCCGCCGATCTGAAAGATATCGCCAACAAGGAAAAAATGATGCCGCGCGAGTTCATCAGTGCAGACGGCTTTCATATCACTGCGAAGTGCCGTCAGTATCTGGCGCCGTTGATTGCCGGTGAAGACTATCCGCCGTACCGCAACGGCTTGCCGGCGTACGTGAAATTGAAGAACATTGCGGTGAGGAAAAAACTTGCCGCAGGTTTTAAGGTTTAGCAGGCTAACAAGGCCCGGAGCACAGGGCCGACAACACTACGGGAGAGAGCAGCAATGAGTGCATCATCTGGATTGATACTTGCGCTAGTCTGCGCAGCGATCGGGATTTTATTCGGCGTCATCTGGGCGCTGTGGATCAACAAGCAGCCCACAGGTAATGACCGCATGCGCGAAATCGCGGCGGCCATTCAACAGGGCGCGACCGCCTACCTGAACCGCCAGTACATGACCATCGCTATCGTCGGCGCGATACTGTTCGTGCTGATCGGCATTGTGCTGCACTGGCCGACCGCCATCGGCTTTGCCATCGGCGCCTTGCTATCGGGCGTAGCGGGCTACGTCGGCATGAACGTGTCGGTGCGCGCCAACGTGCGCACCGCCGAAGCCGCGCGCACCGGGCTCAACGAAGCACTGGCTGTCGCCTTTCGCGGCGGTGCAATTACTGGCCTGCTGGTCGTTGGTCTGGGCCTTCTGGGTGTGGCCGGTTTCTTCTGGTGGCTGCTGAATAGCGCAGCACCAGGCGCCAGCATCAGTGAAATCGCGCATCCGCTGGTTGGCCTGGCATTCGGCGGCTCGCTGATTTCGATTTTTGCGCGTCTCGGCGGCGGCATCTTTACCAAAGGCGCCGACGTCGGCGCCGATCTGGTCGGTAAAGTCGAAGCCGGTATTCCCGAAGATGACCCGCGCAACCCGGCGGTGATCGCCGACAACGTCGGTGACAACGTCGGCGACTGCGCCGGCATGGCGGCCGACCTGTTCGAAACCTATGCGGTTACGATCGTCGCCACTATCATTCTCGGTGCACTGCTGCTGTCGAATGAAGGCATCGCAGCCAAAGCAGCGATTTATCCGCTGGTGCTTGGCGGCGTATCGATCATTGCCTCCATCATCGGCTGCTACTTCGTCAAGGCACGCGACGGCGGCAAGATCATGAACGCGCTTTACCGCGGTCTCTCGGTTGCCGGTGTGCTGGCGCTAATTGCATTCTGGTTCGTCACCAACAGCTTAATGGGCGATATCAGCCAGTTCTATCCGGAACTGTCGACAGGCAAATTGTTCGGCGCGTCGGTGATCGGCCTGGTACTGACAGCGTTGATGGTCGTCATCACCGAGTACTACACTGCAACAGAGTACGGCCCGGTGCAACATATCGCCGCCGCCTCGACCACCGGTCACGGCACCAATATCATCGCGGGTTTGGGCGTTTCGATGAAATCGACTGCGTTGCCGGTGCTTGCGGTCTGCGCTGCGATCTATGCGGCATACGCCTTCGCCGGACTCTACGGCATTGCAATTGCAGCAACCTCGATGCTGTCGATGACCGGCATTATCGTTGCGCTCGACGCCTACGGCCCGATTACCGATAACGCCGGCGGCATCGCCGAAATGTCGGGGTTGCCGGATTCGGTGCGCGCGATTACCGATCCGCTCGACGCGGTGGGCAACACCACCAAAGCGGTGACCAAAGGCTACGCCATCGGTTCGGCCGGCCTTGCCGCACTGGTGCTGTTCGCCGACTACACGCACGCCCTCGAAGCAGCCGGCAAAGTAGTGACCTTCGATCTGTCAAATCACTACGTCATCATCGGCCTCTTCATCGGCGGCATGGTGCCCTATCTGTTCGGTGCAATGGCAATGGAGGCCGTTGGTCGTGCTGCCGGTTCGGTGGTGGTCGAAGTGCGCCGCCAGTTCGCGGAAATCAAAGGCATCATGGAAGGCACGGCCAAGCCCGATTATTCGCGCGCGGTTGATATGCTGACCAAAGCGGCGATTCAGGAAATGATGATTCCGTCGCTGCTGCCGGTGCTGATTCCGATCGTGGTTGGCGTTGGTTTCTCGTGGCTGGCAGGCGGTGTGGCCGGTGCGCAGGCGCTCGGCGGCGTGCTGATGGGTACCATCGTCACCGGTCTGTTCGTTGCCATTTCAATGACCACTGGCGGCGGCGCCTGGGATAACGCCAAGAAATACATCGAAGACGGCCACCACGGCGGCAAAGGTTCCGAAGCGCACAAGGCCGCGGTTACCGGCGACACCGTCGGCGACCCCTACAAGGACACGGCGGGCCCGGCGGTCAATCCGCTGATCAAGATCATCAACATCGTCGCGCTGATGATAGTACCGCTACTGTAATTGCATAACGCATCGAATCAGACGGGGGCGCAAGCCCCCGTTTTTTTCGTCTGCGCGCCGCGCAACGGAATGCCGACGTTATAATCGGCGCTTTCAATCCGTGGAACCGTTGCGATGAAATATTCTCTGGCCGAACGCACCGTCATTACCAAAGGCGATTACTGGATTGCGCCGGGCGCCAGCGTCATTGGCAGCGTCACGCTCGAAAACAACGTCAGCGTATGGTTCAACGCGGTGATACGCGGTGACAACGAGCAGATCACGCTCGGCGAAAATTCGCAGGTTCAGGACGGCGCGGTACTGCATGCCGATCCCGGCTTTCCGTGCACGCTCGGCAAAAACGTCAGCATCGGCCACCTCGCAATGGTGCATGGCTGCACCGTCGGCGACGGCACACTGGTCGGCATCAAGAGCGTGATCCTCAACGGCGCGGTGATCGGCAAAAACTGCCTGATCGGCGCCAATGCACTGGTGGCCGAGGGCAAGGTCATTCCCGACGGGTCGCTGGTCATCGGCTCGCCCGGCAAGGTTGCACGCGCGCTGACGGAAGAAGAGATCGCACGCATCAACGGCACCGCCGGCAACTACGTCAAGCGCTTCAAGCGGTATCAGGCCGGTCTGAAGGCCGAAGAGTAATTACGGCGCCGCCGCGGTCGTGCCATAATTCAGACGCTTGGTGAACAAATCGGCGGAGCGGCAATGATCAAGTTCGGCTTCAAGATCAAAACGCGTGGCGGGATGGTGGTCGACAACCTGCTGGTATTGGCACTCGATCGCGCCGAGGCCGAACGCAAGATCACCCAGATCTACCATCATTGCGAAATCCTCGACTGCCACGAAGCACAGCAGCCGCTCAGGGAAGACAGTCAGGGGCTTAATCTTGAAAGCGCGATCGCGCTGATCAGCCGCGAAGCCGATCCGGACGCGCCGGTAAAAAATTAGCTCAGAAATCCGCTTGCTTCGAGTTCATCAAGCAACGCGGCGTAATCGTGCGCACCTTTGCTGTTGGGCGCATGGGTAAATACATCGTTGTTCTGCGCCGGGCTCTCGGCAAGACTGACATTTTCCGAGATCCGTGTTTCGCACATTTCAGCGCCGAAACGTTCGCGCAATTGTTTATCAATATCCCATGACATCTTGCGGCGCCCGTCAAAACGCGTGATGACATAACGCCGCAGCGGCGGTTGCTTGATAACGCGCTCCATCGCGCGCAGTGTGCGTTCGACCTGTATCGCGCCTTTGATGGCAAGGTAGTCGGCCGAGATCGGCACAATCACGCGATCACAGGCGAATATGCCGTTCAGCGAAAGCACACTCAGCATCGGACAGGCGTCCATCAGAATCGGGCGGTTGGTGTTCAGGTTTTCGCGCACGATGCCGGCATTCAGGCGATTCAGCGCCTGCGGCCCCTTGCCGAACTGCGTGTCGACTTTCGACAGATCGAGATGTGAGGGAACAATCGGCCAGCCGCCGCTGCCAGTCCTGATCAGTTCCGACAGTTGTCGGGATTCCTGATAAAACGCGTAGAGGCTTTCGTGGCCATTGCCAACGGCGGCACCGCTGATGGCCGACAGGTGCGCCTGCGGATCGAGATCGATGACCAAAGGCGTGCGTCCCCGGCGCGTCAGCAGCGCGGCGAGGTTCAGCGTGGTCGTGGTTTTGCCGACCCCGCCCTTCTGATTAAAGACAACGATTTTGGCCATACCCCATCTTCTGCACAGCGCGTAACTGTTACCGGTAGCTGCCAACACTGTGGATAACAATAATAGTCACTCAAAAACAGCCATTTGGCAACGTTTATTGGTGACAAATGCCTATAAGGCATTAATCTGCATGAAATATCTGACATATTTATTAAAAATTGCCCAAGCTTTAGGCAATTCTGCACAGATTTTAGGCACCGCGGGTGGTGCGTCACGCCATTCTGCTCAGCGGCAGGCGCGCAGTTTTTCCCAGGCAAGGTAATTGCGCGTACCAAACTGCGAAGGAAATTGCGGCGCCTGCGTTTCCAGCCAGCGAAATGGCACATCGCCGGTCTGGCGAAAAGCGTGGCTGGTGCCGACACCGGTCCAGGCGACATCGCCGGCGCCAAGATGAAAGCTTTTATCTTCGATATCCATGATGACTTCACCGCTGAGGCCGAAATAGAATTCCTCAATCGGGTGGTCATGACGGGTACGGAATGCGCCAACCTGCATTTCACCGCGCATCATGAAAAAACATTGGGCGCCGAACTGGCGTTCCATGAAACGGTAGACCGACAGTCCCTGTGCAAGCGCGCCGTCCTGCGCCGGAATCGGATTCTCCGCCTTGAAGCGCCCGACGCCTTTTTGTGCGGCTTCGCCCGTCACCCCGCTGTTGTGCACGGGCCAGGCATTTTCGCCGGTAAAAAACAGGTCTTTGAACGCGCCCGGCGGTTTCGGTTGTGGCGCGAGTATTTCGAACCAGCGTGCAGTCGTGGAACCGGCATTGCGGATCGCATACGGCGCGGCGTACGGAATCAAGGCATAGGCATCGGCCGGCAAGCGTATGACCTCGCCCGCACGCAACAACTCGAGTTCGCCCTCGAATACGTAGATGCCCTTTTCATAGGCATGCATACAGGTATTGATGCTGCCGCCGGCTTGCAGCCGCGCCATGCAGGCCTCGGTATGCACCGAACCGGTTGCGCGATTGACCAGACTGACACGCTCGAACCCGCTGGCGTTTCCCGCATAACCGTCAGGCACGGCAAAACGTGATTCGTCATACTTGCCGACGTGGTAATGCATTGCAAAACTCCTGTTCGCGGGGATGCTGCATTATATC
Source organism: Betaproteobacteria bacterium (assembly GCA_025363435.1). Classification (GTDB taxonomy): domain Bacteria; phylum Pseudomonadota; class Gammaproteobacteria; order Burkholderiales; family SG8-41; genus PALSA-1004. The sequence goes on along the minus strand of JANYDY010000099.1, from coordinate 2,507 downwards.
GGCGAACCCCGTAATTCGATGCCGCAGCGAACAGCCGGTGCGCCGCCTATTTTGGCGCCAGCGCGCTGAAATCGAACTCGCCGCGACGGTCGAATGGAATTCGCGCGCCGCCGGCAAGACTGAGGTTGCCCTTGATGCGATAGCGCATTGTGCGCAGATCGCCCTGCAGAAATCCGCCGAGCTGCCGGATCATTCCGCCCAGCGAACTGTATGCATTGACCGGCATGAAACCGGAGCCGAAGCGCGCCACCGTGATCGCCTGATTGCCAACGCCGCTTGCAAACGGCGTATCGTTGACGTCAAGCGTAAAGGCAACGCCGTCGATTTTAAGGTCTTCGCCGTTCGGATTTTGTACGCGCAGTTTCAGATTGAACTGTTGTTCGAACAGGCTTCCGGCATCGCCCACAGCAAAGTCGGCGATTGTTACCGACGGTGCCTCCATGCCATTGGGCAAGCCGGCGCAACCCGATAACAGCAGCACGAGCATCGAAATGCATTTCCTACACCAACCGGAAAAATTGTTCATTGCGAATACCTCCTCATGGCAGCACTAACCAGCACTAACGCACGAAAGCACGCCCCGCCGACAGGGCCGAATTTTGCAATTACAACACGCTGTGGCTAAATACAGGCTCCCCGTCCGGAATCCACAACATGAACGCACAACGCTCGTTCCGCTACTACGATCTGGTGATGGTCGCCTTTGTCACCGTGCTGGTGTGCTCGAACCTGATCGGCCCGGCCAAGATCGCGCAGCTCGACGCGCCCCTGCTCGGCGTGCTGACCTTCGGCGCCGGCGTGCTGTTCTTTCCGATCTCCTACGTGTTTGGCGACGTCTTGACCGAAGTCTACGGCTACGCGCGCTCGCGCCGCGTGATCTGGGCCGGGTTTGCCGCGCTGGCATTCGCATCGCTTATGGCCTGGGTCATCGTGCAACTGCCGCCGGCGCCGTTCTGGCATAACCAGCCGGCTTATGAAGTCGCGTTCGGCTCGACCTGGCGCATCGCGCTCGCTTCGCTGATCGCCTTTCTGTGCGGCGAACTCGTCAACTCCTACGTGTTGGCAAAGATGAAAATATGGACCGCGGGCCGCCGGCTGTGGACGCGCACCATCGGCTCGACAATCTTCGGCGAAGGCGTCGATTCGCTGCTGTTCTATCCGCTCGCCTTCTATGGCAGCGGCATCATTCCCGACGACAAGCTACCGCTCGTAATGGTCGCGCAGTTCTTCACCAAAGTCGGCGTCGAGATCGTCTTTACGCCGGTCACTTACAAGATCATCGCATGGCTGAAAGCGGCCGAGCAGGAGGATTACTACGACCGCAACACCGACTTCAACCCGTTCACGCTCAAGACCTGATTATGGAACCGAGAACATGGGTTCCCAGCGGCATTGGACTAAAGTTGGCCGAGTTCCCTGGCGGCGGCATTGGTTTGTCTCAAAACCTTAATCAATGCTGCACCTCGGGTTAATTTCGAAAAATATTCGTGGTCTGTCCCCCTGTGCTCCACTTTGTGTGCGCAGTCGCAGAAAAGCCGCTTGGCGTATCCGGTCGATGACTTACGAGCGACCAGGAATTAGCGAGTGCTTGGGCTTGACTGGCACTGAATTTGCCCTCGCGATTACTACCAGGCAGGAGCGCATCGGCTAGGCCAGCGTCGTCACCTGGCTGCACTGCTGGCGAAACATCGAAAAGAGTGTAACTTGCCTCGGCGAGCTGAATGGCATCGTAAAGCTGTTTACTTTGTATCATCATTTTCCCCCGAGAGTTTCGTATGCAATTCTGATTTCACCGAATCTATCTCCATCTACACTGCGGCCCAAGGGGGCACAGGATTGTCGATACATCCAAGGCTTAAAGTCCCTGAACGAACCCAAATTATGTCCACTCTGTCCGGTTGAGAAATCGATATATCGTGCCAAGACTTCTCCTGTCTTGCTATCGACGACACGATTTTCGTAATGTCCAAGCCAAAGGACCTTCTCCGTGTACTCGATTTCCCAACGAAAGCGCTGGTTCAATTGAAAGTAGTGCTTGTCTCCCGTTCCAACTAGTAGCGGAGGTTTCTGGCGCACCATCGTCTCTGCTATTCCTGGATTTTCTTGCTTCCACTGTTCCAGCGTCTTGTATACGGTGAGGCCGGCGTACTTGTCGCAGTAATACGAGTGCAACCACACCGTCGGTAACCAATCCCAGAACATGACTAGGAATACCACAAGAAATCCGACAGTCGCAATCAGTCGGCGCTTACCACGTGGTGAGCCGCGTTTGGCTACCCACTGATAGGTGAGACACGTAAGCAATATAAGAACAATTAGGTAAAACCCCATCGCTCCAATTACAACTAGGTCCATTTAATTACCTCTCTGAGCTTCCCCCGAAATTTCGTCTTCCAGGAGTAGAGGTTTAATCTGGACGAACTTGAGGGGGTAAAGATGAGGCAGTTACCAAAGCAGGAATACACGGCGGAGTTCAAGGAACTGGCGGTAAAACGTGTCAAGGATGG